>NZ_JBIWMX010000049.1:0-32780 GCF_044766925.1 Nocardia sp. NPDC101769
CCTTCTCCGAAAGCGAATCCTGTTGAGTGACTGAGCAGCTCGGCCAACCGCATCACGAAATTTGTGCCAGATCCCGAATTGGCATGCCGTTGACAACGCAGAATTCAACTACAAGTTGTAGTAGACATCGCGTGAGCTCGTTTGTAGCATCGTCCTGAGCCTTCGCTCGGTGGAGTGCCGAGGCAGGTCGCGACTCTGAATCGCGTTGGGGAAGAACGGAAGGGGGCGGAGGACGCGCGTGAACGATGCAGCGAACTCTTCGGCGACACCAGCGAGGCTCAGCAGGAGCGGTTCAGGTGAACCCCTTCTGCTGCTACACGCGTTCACGCAGACATGGCACTGCTGGAGCGGGGTGATCGACGAGTTGTCGAACGAGTTCGACATTCTCGCACCGACTCTCCCGTTCCACTGGGGAGGCCCTGTCGGCGACCGGCCACTGACCGTTGCCGCAGGAGCCGACCATATCGAAACACTGATGAACGAGACCGGCTGGGAGACAGCGCACATCGCCGGCAATTCCCTGGGAGGATGGATTGCACTCGAGCTCGCCCAACGTGGCCGGGCGCGCAGTGTGACTGCCATCGCCTCGGCGGGACTATGGTCGCGCGGCAGCCGTCACGCCGACCGGCTCCGACGGAAGTTCCAGCTCGGCGCCCACCTCGCACCCCTGTCGCGGGGCTTCGCGAACCCGACGCTGGCCGCTATCGGCAAGGTCACCACGATGCGCACGTTCTGCCACCGGCCAGGACTCGTCGCGTCCGATCTGGCTGCGATCGCCATGCAATCGGCCGGATACTGCACCGCGCGAGACATCAAGGCAATATGGCCGACCGACACCGCGCTGGAGATTCTCGACCGGATCACCACACCGACCACACTCGTCTTCAGCGCCCGTGACCGCGTGATCCCGCCCTCGCGCTTCGGTGCACAACTGGTCACACCTTCAGCCAGCCGTCGGGTGGTCATGCTGCCCGATGTGGGACACGTACCGATGCTCGAGGCCCCGGACAGAGTAGCTGCCGAAATCCGCCGCACAGCAACAGAACCAGTCGTCCACGCCAGCTGAAGTCACCTCGAGAACATCCGCTACTGCCGCATACCGCGCTGACCGAGCCGGCCAGCGCGGGGCGCCGGAAGATCAACTGGCCGTGCCGATCCGAGGTCGGCGGAACGTCCGCAACTGCCGATGAGCGACGGAGTTATGCGGGGCGCAGCTTGATGTAGCGTCGGCGCCTGAACATTGTGTAGTACAGCACGGTGAGGGCGTTGGCACCTGGTTCGCAGTAAAGCTGGCGGGTCTCATCGGTTGCGAGGCAGCGACCGGCCACGTCCAGCTTGTTCATCGGTTGTCGGTAACATCACTGAGCGGTGGACCTGCACCGGTGACCTCGGCCGGCCACCAGTCCGGCCTATCCATAGCCTCCCAACGCACTTCGAACTTCCGGCCATGAGCGCGCTTTGCTCGCCGATGTAGTTCTTGTGCTTCTATGACGGCGCAGGCAACCCTGGGCCGCATCCGCGATTACCTCGCCAGCAGGTCAGAAACCGCCAGCGGCGAATTCGCACTGCCGATGCTGACCGGCGACCTGCGGGTACGTCAGGTATGAAATTCTGCGGCCGATGAGGTCGATCTGCGCTGCTCGCGACGCGCTGTAATGCCGCATAGTGCGCGGTTCGAAACGGCACGGACTCTTTCAAAGCCGATCGAGGTGCGCTCGTTCAACCCCTGCGGGCATCTCGGATCCCTTGTGGGTTCGTTTGCCCTGCTCGAGTTCCCCAAGCTCTCGGTAACCGGCTTGGTTCCACCTCCGGTTGTCTTCGTGGAGGGCTGTGCAGGGGATCTCTACCGGGAACGCGAGGGCGAGCTTACGCGCCATAGCAATGCGTTCACCGAGATCAGCCGAGTAGCGTTGGATCCGGACACAACTCGGCGGCGGATGCTGTCGATGGCCAAGGAGTTCAGAGCGTGAACAGTGACCTGCCCAGGGTGTCCTGGTTCAAGAGCGCCTACAGCACCGGTCCGGGCGGCGAATGCGTGGAAGCCGCGCACCTCCACGGTGGCCGGGTCGCCGTCCGGGATTCGAAGCTTGGAGATTCGAGCCCCGTACTGGTCTTCGCTCCGGCCGCGTGGGACGTCTTCAACGCTGCGGTGCGAGCCGGGAAGTTCGATCTCGGCTGATGTCCGGGGAAGGTCGAGGGCTCGGTCCGTGGCATTTCGATGCCCATGCAGAGATCTACGATCGCGCTCGACCTGATTACCCGGCCGCACTGTGGAAACGGTTGTGGGAGTTCAGGTTGCTGCGGTGCGGCGTCCGGGTGATCGAGCTCGGCGCCGGCACCGGATTGGCGACGGGTCCGATGCTGCAGGCCGGTGCCGCTGTCACCGCTGTGGAGCCGGGGCAGGGCCTGGCCGCCCGTCTGCAGCGTCGATGGCCGGAAGCGTCCGTGATCATCGACAGCGCCGAAACAGCGCCCTTGCCGTCCGCCGCCTTCGATCTGGCCGTCGCGGCGACGGCCATCCACTGGTTCGATCTCGACGTGGTGTTGCCGAGAATTCACCGCGCGCTGGTCACTGATGGTCATTTCGCGGTGTGGCGTCACGTCTTCGGCGACCCGTCGGCCGTTGCCACGCCATTCCGGCGGCGAATAGCCGAGATCGTCGCGCGTCGCGGCGGCCACTCCCCGCCGCGCGGACCGTCGGACTTCGACACCGAGGCATGGGTGCGCCGCCTGACCGGCAGTGGGCACTTCGTCGCTGCCCATGTCGAACGGTTCTCCTGGACAATCGAACTGAGCGTCGACCAGATCCACGATCTGTTCACCACCTTCAGCGACTGGACGGCCGCCGAAGTCGACGAGGCGGCCCGCGCGGTACACACCCTCGGCGGGCACGTACTCGAGCACTACCTCACCCCGCTGATCATCCTGAAGCGCGCCGCAGCCCCCGGAACGGCCACCACCGGGCGGGCGGGGTGCGAGGCTGTTGGGTAGTCTCGACCCATGGGTACGTTCTGGCACTCCGTCACGCCGCCGCCGGCCGCCTGATCGGGCGCAGCGGCAGACTTTCGTTTCGCGTTCCGGCTGACCTCCGACGGCAGCCCGGATTCGTCGTGCGCCCGTTTCGATTCCTTCTCCCTTCGGAATTCGACGACGGAGTACTCGACAGTGTCCGAACGCACGTCCACGCTGACCCCTGAACACACCCCTTCGACCTCCTGGCGCGGTAGTGCGCCGATCCTCGCCGCATCGGTGCTGTGGGGCACCACCGGTACCGCGGCATCGCTGGCTCCGGCCGGAACATCCGCTGCCGCAATCGGTTCGGCCGGCTTGACTCTCGGCGGACTGCTGCTGTTCGTCACCGGCCGCGGGCATCGGATGCGCGCAGCCGTGCCGGAACGGTGGCTGCTGCTGCTCGGCGCGGGTGCCGTGGCAGGGTACCCGGTCACCTTCTATCCGGCCGTGGCCCGTACCGGCGTGGCCGTGGCCACGGTCATCGCACTCGGGAGCGCCCCGGTCTTCGCGGGCCTGCTGGCGTGGCTCACCGGCCGAGGGCGACCGCCGGCGCGATGGTATGCCGCCACCGGGCTGGCCGTAATCGGTTGCGCCGCACTGGTTATGGGGCCGCGATTCGGCACTGCGACCCCGATCGACCTGCTCGGCATTCTGCTCGCAGCCTGCGCGGGCCTGACCTACGCCGTCTACTCGCTGATCGGCGGCACCCTCATTACCCGCGGCCACGCCTCCGGCTCGGTCATGGGCGTCATGTTCGGTCTCGCCGCTGTCCTGGTCCTGCCCGTGGTCGCAACCTCCGGCCCGATCTGGCTGGACACTCCGCGTGGCCTGGCGGTCGCCCTGCACCTCGCGTTCTTCACGACGTTCCTCGCGTACCGCCTGTTCGGATACGGCCTGCGGCACACCACTGTCGCGTCCGCCACTACCCTCACGCTCGCCGAGCCTGCCGTCGCCACCCTGCTCGGCGTCACCATCGTCGGCGAGCGCCTGCCCCTGCCGTCCTGGTGCGGCCTGATCGTCCTCGGTGCCGGTCTAGCCGCCCTGACATTCCCCGCCAAACGGTGAAAGCAGCTGCTCCCCACCCATTTCCGTCATTTGTGGCCGGGGCATGCGGACTGCTGCCCGAGGTGTGGTGAGTCAGTCCTTGAAGTACACGAGCTGGTGACTCGTGGCCAGCGCAGTGCCTTCATCGGTCCACAGGTGGGCCGACTGGTCGAAGAAGCCATTGCCGAAGTGTTGTGCCCGGGCGGTCGCGAGAACGAACCGTCCGGGATCGGCGAGCGGGTCGAGCTCGGCGTGGAAGTAGACGGTGAGCGAGACGGTGCCCGCGGGGACCATCCGGCCCAGGCGCAGCATGACGCGCGGGAAGAAGATATCGCTCATCGCCGCCACGGCCGGAAAGTCCAGCGAGCGCGCAGGCGTGTCCCGAACCCACAGGGTGGAGGCGGATGTCGGGGCCGGTGCGCCGTCATCGCCCCCGGCGAACGGCCCGCCGCCCGCCACGAATCGCATCTCGTAATTCCGCAGCCACGCAGGCGATTCGGGCAGTTCCGCCACCTCGAGGGAGTCCGGCGCGGGCGCGGCGGGCGGGCTGATCTCGGTGTCGGACCAGGTCGGGCGACGCAGCGCGCACACCACGGTCGCGGTGGTGGCCACGGTGTCGTCCTGCCTCATGGTCACCACCCAGTGCTGGGTGGTGCGATTGGTCCGCACGGGCTCGGCGTCGATGGTGAACGGTCCCGTGGCGATGGGCCCGGCGTAGTTGACCGTGAGCGACAGCGGACTGCCCGCGCAGCGCGGGTCGTCGAGAACGGCCCGCAGCATGGTGGCGGCCGTGATCCCGCCGAAGGGGCCCACCATGTTCGAGTAGTCGGCCGCGGTGTGGCCGAGAAAGCGGCCCTCCCCATCCGGCGTCAGCGCCGTGGCGGTATCGAACGGGTGCTCGAGGGTTGTGGTCGACCCCAAGACGAATTCTCCTTCCAACAGGTGCAGATTCGTGCGCGCGAGCGCGTGGCCCTCCGTCTTGTCGAAGAATAGCCTCCGTCGACTATAACGACCGTTATAGAGCGCTGCCCGGCGGCCCGATCGCCGGGCACGTATCCGCCTGACCCGGAAGCAGTTTCACCACAGGATCTCCACACTTCCCTCGATCCTTCGTCGCACTCGGCGGTTAGTGTCGTCGGTACCGAGGAGGACGGCGGCACGGGAGGGACGCCTTGGTGATCGAAAGCAAGTCCGCGACAGGGGAATCCACCGGTTTCTGGCGGGCGAGCCGGGAATACCGGCGGTGGATCGCCGTGCTGCTGGCGTCGGCCGGCGCTTTCGGATGGGTCATCGAGGCGTTCATCGAAATGATGAACGCCGCCGAACCGAAGTTCGACGGCGCACCCTTCTGGGGATCGATGACCGCCGACCACGCCATAGAACTGGCGATGGTGTCGTTCGGCCTGGTGGCATTGCTGTTGGTGGTCGGAGTGGTGCTGATGCTGGTCCGCCTGCGGATCGGACGTCTGCTGGTGATCGGCACCTCGGCACTGGTCGTGCTCGGCCAGGCAGTGGCGTGGACTCTCGCGGCCATTCCGATCGACGCGTTCTACAACGAGCCCCCGCCCAGCATGGCCTTCAACCTGCAACTCGTCCCCTTTCCGCTGCTGACGATCGTGCTGCTGATCGGCAGGCAGCGCAACGAGGTCTGAGTCGGGGTCCGGGCGGCGCTGGCGTCGGGGCGCCGCCCGGAGTTTTTGCGGCTCAGGCGTTTTCGATCGCGGTCGGGTGGCCCAGGCGGGAATTGAAGCGGGAGTAGCCGAAGTACACGATGAGTCCGACCACCAGCCATGCCACGAAGCGCACCCAGGTTTCCCAGGGCAGCGACCAGATCAGATAGATGGAGAAGCCGATGCCCACGACGGGCACCACCGGCATGAGCGGCAGCCGGAATTCGCGCGGCTCGTCGGGCCGCGTGTAGCGGAGCACGATCACCGACACGCTGACCACGATGAACGCCATCAGGATGCCGATATTGGTCAACTCCGCAACGGTATTGATGGGCAGCAGCCCGGCCAGGATCGCAGAGCCGGCGCCCACGATCCAGGTCACCCGGGTGGGCACCTTGCGGGTGGGATGGGTCTTGGCGAACCATTCCGGCAGCAGCCCGTCGCGGCTCATGGCGTACCAGACGCGGGTCACGCCCAGCATGAAGGTGAGCACCACGGTGATGATGCCGACGATGGCGCCGATCGCGATGATGTTCGCGATGCCCGGCATCCCCACGGATTTGAACGCGGTCGAGAACCCGGAGGTCGGGCTGATCTCGGTGTACTTCTGCATGCCGGTGAGCACCAGCGTGGCCAGCACGTACAGCACCATGGCGATGGCCAGCGAGTAGATGATCGCCTTGGGCAGATGCTTTTTCGCCTCGGTGGACTCCTCGGCCGCGGTGCTCATGGCGTCGTAGCCGAAGACGGCGAAGAACACCGTGGCAGCGCCCGTCCATACCGCGCCGGTGCCGAACGGGAAGTACGGGTGGTAGTTCGCGCTGTCGATCTTGAACAGGCCGAGCACGATGATCAGCAGCACGATCGCCACCTTGATCCCCACCGCGACGGTCTCGAACCGTCCCACGCTCTTGATACCGCGCGACAGCACCCACGCGCTGCCCAGACAGAACAGGATCGCGAACACATCCACCACATGCCCGCCCCCGGTGCCGGAAGCCCCGAGCATCCAGTGCGGCAAGGTGATTCCGATCTGATCGAGCAGGAAGTTGAAGTACCCGGACACGCCGATGGCGACCACCGCCGCCACCGCCACGTACTCGAGCAACAGATCCCACCCGATGAACCAGCCCGCCAGCTCACCCAGCGACACATACCCGTAGGTGTAGGCCGACCCCGCCCTGGGCACCATGCCCGCGAATTCCGCGTAGCAGAGTGCCGCACACGCACTGGCCACTCCCGCGATCAGGAACGAGATGAGGACCGAGGGCCCGGTCGTATTGTGTGCGACCGACCCGGCCAGGGCGAAGATGCCGGCGCCGATGATGCCGCCCACCCCGATGGCCGTCAGCTGCCATAACCCGAGCTGCTTGGACAGCCGCTCGTCCGCGGGTGTGTCGTCCTCCACCTCAGAGATCGGTTTGCGACGCAAGATCTGGCCGCGTAACTCCGCAATGGACATGCGGGATCCTTTCGTTCCGCCGCGCCCCGCTCCGATGCGGTGGCGCAGGTCACACAAGAGCTAGCTCAGCTAATCCGACCACGGCCCACGCTGTGATCGGGCTGTTGGTTAAATAAAGTTCAGAATCGTCGTCTTATCGGCCAAAGCTCTCGTGGTCGGCGTGTGTGTTGTGTAGTGCGCCTACCGGCCGCGTCGTCCGAGCCGCTGCCGCGCGGAACGCCCTGTGGCTCGGGGGTTTCGGTAGTCGAGGTCGCCGAGTTGATCGGCCCATACCTACACGATGCGGCGGAATCGGCAAACCTGAAGGCCGGGAACTATGGCCCCCGGGACTGGAAATCCTCAGCGTCCTGCGCCCGGTCCGAACGAGCGCAGGAAGAACGCGAGATTGGCCGGGCGCTCGGCCAATCGGCGCATGAAGTAGCCGTACCACTGGTCGCCGTAGGGCACGTAGGTGCGCAGGTGCGCGCCCGTGGCGACCAGCCGCTGCTGCTCGTCGCCGCGGATGCCGTAGAGCATCTGGAATTCGAAGCGGTCCGGCGCCCGCCGCGCCGCGCGCACGTAGTGGGCGGCGGCATCGAGCATGACCGGGTCGTGGGTGGCCACCATGGGATAACCCAGGCCGCGCATGAGGATGTCGAGGCAGCGCAGATAGGACGCGCCCACCTCGTCGCGCCCCTGGTACGCGACCCCGGCGAGTTCGCGATAGGCGCCTTTGCACAGGCGGATTCGCGATCCGGGACCGGACAGGTCGCGGCAGTCGCCCTCGGTGCGCCGCAGATACGCCTGCAGAACCGTGCCCACCCAGGGGAAGTCCGCCCGTAGCGCCTGCACGACGGACAGGGTGGAATCGGTGGTGGTGTGGTCCTCGGCGTCCACGGTGACCCAGACCCCCGCCGTCGCGGCGGCGGTGCAGATCTTGTGGGCGTGTTCGAGAGCGATGGCGTGACCGTCTCTTGGTAGCGCCTGTCCAAGCGCGGAGAGCTTGAGCGAAACCTCCAACGGCCGCACCTCTCCCGTGGAACCGGGCAGATCGCCCAGGGTTTCGAGCAGGGCGAGGTAGTGCGCGACGGTGGCACGCGCCTGCGCGAGGTCGGTGGTGTCCTCGCCCAGATAGTCGAGGCTGACGTATCGCCCGGATTCGAGCAGCGTCCCGGTGGCCGCCGCGGCATCCGCCTCTGATTCCCCGGCGACGAAGCGCCGCACCATCTTCCGGGTCGACGGCAGCCCGGTCACCGTCCGTTCCACCCGCGGCGACCGCGAGGCCGCCAGCAGCGCCGGACGCAGCACGGTCGTGAACATCAGCGCTCCCCCGCTTCCGTCGCCACGGCCTGATGCGGATACCGGTGATCGGTCGGCGGCACGAACGTCTCCTTGATCGTGCGCGCCGAGGTCCAGCGCAGCAGGTTCTGCGCTGACCCGGCCTTGTCGTTCGTGCCGGAGCCCCGCGAGCCGCCGAAGGGCTGCTGTCCGACCACCGCGCCGGTCGGCTTGTCATTGATGTAGAAATTGCCCGCCGCGTACCGAAGTCGCTCGGACGCCTTCGCGACCGCCGTCCGGTCGTCGGCGATCACCGCGCCGGTGAGTCCGTACGACGACCCGCGATCGACCAGATCCAGCACCGCGTCGAACCCGTCCGGCGTCGCGTCGTCATAGACGTGCACGGCCAGAATCGGCCCGAAGTACTCGGTCCGGAACGCCTCGTCACCCGGATCCTCGCCCAGCAGGACGGCCGGCTCGACGAAGTAACCCACACTGTCGTCGGCACGCCCACCGGCGAGCACGGTCAGAGTGGGTGTCGCCTTGGCCCGGGCGAGGGCGTCCGCATTGCGGTCGAAGGCGCGCCGATCGATCAGCGCCCCACCGAAATTCGTGAAATCCGTGACGTCGCCGTAGGTCAGCTCCGACACCCTGCCCAGGAAGTCCCCGGACATGCGCGACCACACCGATTTCGGAATGAACGCGCGCGACGCCGCCGAACACTTCTGCCCCTGGTAGTCGAACGCCCCGCGGATCAGCGCCGTACTCAACACATCCGGATCCGCCGAACTGTGCGCGACCACGAAATCCTTGCCACCGGTCTCGCCGACCAGCCGCGGATAGGTGTCGTACCCGGCGATGTTCTCCCCCACCGTGCGCCACAGCCGCTGGAACGTCCCCGTCGAACCCGTGAAGTGAATGCCCGCCAGCCGCCGATCCGCCAGCGCCACGGCCGATACCTCCGGACCGTGCCCGTGCACCAGATTGATCACGCCCGGCGGCAGGCCCGCCTCCTCCAGCAGGCGCATTGTCCAATACGCCGAAAACGCCTGTGTGGGCGAGGGTTTCCACACCACCGTGTTGCCCATCAGCGCCGGCGCGGTCGGCAGATTGGCCGCGATGGCGGTGAAATTGAACGGCGTGACCGCGTACACGAACCCCTCCAGCGGCCGGTACTCCGCCCGATTCCACACCCCCGGCGTCGAGATCGGCTGCCCGGCCAGGATTCCGCGCGCGAAGTGCACATTGAACCGCCAGAAATCCACCAGCTCACACGGCGCGTCGATCTCGGCCTGATACGCGGTCTTCGACTGCCCCAGCATGGTTGCCGCCGACACCGTCTCCCGCCACGGTCCCGCCAGCAGATCCGCGGCCCGCAGGAATACCGCCGCCCGCTCATCGAACGACAGCGCCCGCCACTCCGGAGCCGCAGCGGCAGCTGCCTCGATGGCATCGGCCGCATCTTGCGCCTCGGCCACCGTGATGGTCCCGAGCACCGCCGAATGCCGGTGCGGCTGCACGACATCCACCACCTCCCCCGCACTCCGCCGCTCCCGTCCACCGATCACATGTGGGATCTCGAGCGGCGTCGCGGCGAGTTCGGTGAGCTTGGCCCGCAACCGCGCGCGCTCCGGGGTGCCGGGTGCGAAGGTCCCCACCGGTTCGTTCACCGGCGACGGAGTGACTGTGATGGCGTCCATGACGACCTCCTGGCGGATTGTGGCCCGTGTCACCGGGCGAGTACGCCGAGTCAACCCCGAATCGCCTCACGGATATTGAGCCGATCGGCCAAAGAGCCACCGAACCTGTTGTACGTTCGGCTGAACCTCGCTGACGCCCTCGCGCCGGATCGATGGCGCTGTTCCGGCCACGACCCCGCCTGGCCGAGCATGTCGGCGCGGCAGTACCAGGCTTTGAACACTGGAGACAGCATGACCGCAGACGAACGCCGCACCTCCACCGGACTGCGGGCCGCCGAGCTCGACCGAACCGGAGTAGCGCTGCGGGAACTGCTCGGGGCACTGGGCACGACGCTCGTCGAACTGGTCGACGCACCGCTCGGGGACGAGGTGGTCATCCGGTCGGTGGCGCTGGTCGACAGTTCGGACCTGAGCTCGGAAACCGTTGCGCACGCGCCCATGTCGGAGATGTACCTGCACGTGGGGATCGCCGAGGCCGAGGCCGTGCGGTGGCTCGAGGAGGTCGCCCAGCGGGCGCCGGCGCAGCGGCCCGGCGCGGTGCTGTCCAAGTCGGCGTCCGCGGCGGCCGGGTTGCGGCGGGCCGCGCTGCGGGCGGGGGTGGCGGTGGTAGGGGTGCATCCGCAGGCCCGGTGGGATCACGTGTACCCGCTGATCCGGCGGATGCTGGATCGCACGGGCCCGGCCCGCGACAGCGCGGACCAGGATCTGCTGGCTGCGGACACCGACCTGTTCGGGCTGGCGCAGATCATCGCGCAGAACGCGGGCGGCATGGTCACCATCGAGGACGCGCACTCGCACGTGCTCGCCTACTCGGCCTCCAACGATGCCGCGGACCGGCTGCGGATCCAATCCATCCTGGGTCGGGAGGGGCCGCGCGAGTATTTGCGGATCCTGCAGCAATGGGGTGTCTTCGACCGGCTGCGGCACACCGACGAGGTGGTCGACCTGCCCGCGCATGCCGAGCTCGACATCAAACACCGACTGGCCGTGGGGATTCGGCGGCCGGGCGAGGACAGCGCCGCCACCGTGCTCGGATCGATCTGGCTGCAGGAGGGCGAGCGGCCGTTCAAGTCCGACGCGGACGAGGTGCTGCGGGGCGCGTCGGCCATTGCCGCGCGGATCATCTCCCGCAGCCTGGACGCACCGTCCACCGAGGTCCTGCTGATCCAGCGGCTGTTCGGTGCGCGCGGCGGCGGGGTCGATGTGCCGTCGGTGGCGAGTGCGCTGGGGATACCGGTTTCCGGCCCGGCCGCGCTCATCGGTTTCGCCTCCACCGGCGCGACCCCCGCCGCCGCGGAGCTGTCGGCGCTGGGCAGCACACTTCGCTTGCGCGCCAGTGCCTTCCGTCGCGATTCGCTGGCGACTCTCATCGGCGACCGCGCCTACATCCTGCTCCCCCGCTACCACTCGGCCCGCGCGGTCACCGCCTGGACCCGGCAGCTGGTCGACCAGCTGGAATCCACCGGCGCCCCGATCCTGCGCGCCGCCATCGCCGTTCCGGTCGCCGAGCTGACCGACGTCGCCCGCGCCCGCCTCGAGGTGGACCGCGTCCTGGACAGCACCGCGGCGGGCTTTCCGAAGGATCGGGTCACCACCCTCGCCGAATCCCGTACAGCCGTACTGCTCGGCGAGATCCTCGATCTCATCGCCGCCCGCCCCGAACTCGAGGACCCGCGCCTGACCGCCCTGTTCGACTACGACCGCGGTCACGCCGCACAACTCGAGGCCAGCGTCGACCACTACCTGCGCCATCACGGCGACGTGCGGGCCGCGGCCACCGCGTTGCGTATCCACCCGAACACGCTGCGCTACCGCCTGCGCCGCGCCCAGGACATCACCGGCATCGACCTCGACGACCCGGCCGATCGCCTACTGCTCGAACTGCAACTGGCCCACCACCGCCGCGGCGCGGACCGGAGTCGGCACCGGCCGACCCGGCACTGAGCAACCATCCAGCGCAGTACGGTCTATTCCGTCAGCGCCGCTTCCAGAATCGGCCACGATTGATGGAGATCCTCTTGCCTCGAGGAGAAGTCGTCACGCGCCGTCTGGTGCGCGGGCCGGATTTGCCTCGGCGCGGCGGTTCGGGACCGCGGGAAACGCGCGCAACCGACATATCGCGAGGGTCGTTCTGGCACCCTGTTCCAATGAGGTGGTCAATCGTCCTGGTCGCCGTGCTCGTGCTGGCAGCCGGGTGTGCTGCGCGGCAAGCGGATTCACCCTGGCGCGAGGTATCGCTGCCGCAGCACGGGGCGCGGGTGCTGGAGTTTGCGCCGATCGCGGGCGGCGTGCTCGCACTGGGCTCGATTCCGGCCGGCGACGGACGCGCCCCGGCCGCCTGGTCCTCCCCCGACGGCACTCGCTGGACATCGGTCCCCGTACGCCCCGACAGCCCGTACGGCGCACTGGCAGAACTGATTTCGGCGGGTACCGGCACGCACACCGTGGTGCTGGGTCAGGCTTTCGGTGGCGCGCACAGCAATCCGCGCATGACCATCTGGAGCGGCGACGGCCGGGGCCTCGCCGAACACGCTCAGGCCATGGAGATGTTCGGCGGCCCCCACGCCATTGCGGTGACCGCGGCGGCCGCGCGCGGCGGCACCGATCTGCTGGTGGGCGGCTGGGACGGCGACAACGGCCGCTACGGCGCCGCCTTCTGGACCTCCGCCGACGGCGCCGACTGGCAGCGGCACGCGGACGATCCGGCGCTGTCGTCCGCACCCGGCGAACAGACCGGCGTGGCCGGGGTCGGCACCGGCGCGCAGGGCTTCGTCATCGTCGGGGAAACCCTGCGCGACAACATCCTTCGGCCACTGGAATGGAACTCACCCGACGGCTTCGGATGGCAGCGTCACGAGCTGCCCGGCGCGAATGCCGTCGCCGCGCGCATCGGCTGTGGCAATACCGACTGCACGGTGCTCGGCCAATCCATCGGCGCCACACCGCATGTACTGTGCTGGCCGTCGGACGACGCCGATCCCGTACCCCTCCCAGGCACGGGATCGGTCGACGTTCTGCAGGTACTGCCGACCGCGTCACGCGTATTGAGTCTCGTCGCGCTCGACCACGTCGTGCAGCTGGCCTCGATGACGCCGAATTGCACTGGATGGCAACAGATTTACCTACCCGAGAGCGCTCCCGTCGCCCGCATGATCGCGCTGCCCACCGCCCTGCTGCTGGCCACCACCGAGGCCGACCGCAGCAGGCTCTGGCTGCATGCCCTGCCCTGACGGCAGGGCACCGGTCACCGCATCACGAGGCGACGGGCAGCGACCGCACCCCGTACTTCATGGCGTCGTGGTCGAAGACGACGTCGCTCCATAGCCCTCTGGACCATGCAATCCGCGCTCCGACCACGCGCCACGGCTCCCGAGTCGAGTAATACCCTTGCCGCACAAGAGCTTCAGGTCGGCCGACCTCAGACCGCGGCGAGTTCGTGCTGCAGCACTTCGCTCGCAGCACGTTCACCCGAGCGAATGGCTCCGTCGACCCAGCCGCACATGACGGCCGAGCTCTCGGTTCCGGCCCAGTGGATACGGCCGCACGGTTCGCGCAGCGTACGGCCGAACTGGGTGAGCACACCGGTCGGTGTGTGACTGAGCATCCCACCACCGGAATAGCGCTCGGCACTCCAGTCCTGCTCGATGTAGTCGACCGGGAAACCGGCTTTTTCGCCGAATCGCGTGACCAATTCGTGGAGTATCGCCGTCCTGCGTTCGGCGGCATCGAGCCGACCGATCTGCCGTGCGATGGGCCCCTCGGAAATGACGCACAGGACCCCGGGCCGCCCGGTGTCGGTGCAGCCGTCGATGGTGACGGTGGCCGGCGACCCCGGCGCGAGCGACTGACCCGACAATCCGTCGCGCCGCCAGAACGGCTCGTCGTACACGACGGAAATCTTGATGATCGCGCCACTGGGCACCCGCTGATGCAGGAGCGAGCGATCGACCGGCAACATCGGCTCGTACCGGATCTGACCGGCAATCGCCAGGGGGACGGCCACGATCGCCCGATGTGCACGCACCGTCGATCCATCCGCATGCACCCGCACCCCGGCAGCGTCCTGCTCGATACTGCGCACCGGCTGCGACAGGCGAATCGAGTCGCCGAGCTCGGCCGCCATCGGCCCGTAGATCGCACCCATGCCCCCGACGGGCCGGGCGTCCTGGGCGCCGCCCTTGACGCCGAACATGAAGTTCGGCCCACCTCCCGATGCCATCTGATACAGCGCGAAAAGCATGGACACTTCCGAGGCGGCCGAGGTGTAACTGCCTGCGATCGCGGTCTCGAGCAGATCGTAGGCGGGCTTGGACCAGACGGTGCGATCCAGCCACTGCGCCAGGCTGATCCGATCCCACTTGTCGGCCTTCTTCGCCTCCCACGGCGCCTCGAGCGGGATCGACTTGCACATGTGCCCCAGCTCGACAAAGCTCGCGCCGAGATTCATCGACGCCCAGGGGCTCATCGTCCACGGGATCGTGCCGGTGTAGCGGTACTGCTTGCCGTCGACGACCATCATGGCCTCACCGTCGGTGTACTGCCGGTAACTCCGTACCCCGAGCTCGTTCATCAGGGCATGGATGCGGTCCTGTCCCGGCCCTATCCAGGCACCACCACGGTCGATCCAGCAACCGTCCGCGCGCACCTCGGTGAATGTGCGCCCGCCGAGCCGGTCGCGGGCTTCCAGCACCACCACCGATCGCTCCGCTTGTTTCAGCCGCAACGCAGCCGTCAATCCCGCGAATCCGCCGCCGATTACGCAATAGTCGAAGTCTGTCATCGAGAGCCGCCTTCGTCTTGAAGTTCCCCTGGCCACCATCGGGCCACGGCACTGCTCGCACCCACGACTCCACGGATGCGAACCACCTTCGATCGGACCCACACCTCGAACCAGCAATTTTATAGCAAACAGCACAGGCGGCCGTCAGCCCCCCGCTCCGTCAGTGTCGAGAGTCGTTCGGTTCCAACACCTTCTTCTATGCGGGCCCGCGCACCGCCAGGCAGCGGCGCCCAGCGCTGTCTGCTGGTCGGACCGCAGTGGAGCGGCCCAGCGCCCCAACGGTTCCGGCGGCCGATTCCTTTCTCGGGTGGCGGCGGTCTACCTGGTGACAAGCCGAGAAGGAGTGCTGATCGCCATGAACGTCCCCACCACCATGCGGGCTCTGCAGCAGACCTCGCTGCAGGGCCCGCAGGACCTGCGCCTGATCACCGACGCGCCGGTACCGGTTCCCGGTCCGGGCGAGGTCCTGATCCGGGTCGCCGCCGCCGGAGTCAATTTCGCCGACATCTCCCAGGCCCACGGCACATTCCTGGGCGGACCACGGCCACCGTACACAGCGGGGTTCGAGGCCGCCGGTGAGGTCGTCGCGATGGGAGACGAAGTGGCCGAACTGAATCCGCGGGCCCGCGTCGTCGGCGTCGGGCCTGGAGCATTCGCCGAATACGCGGTACTGCGCGCTGCCTCGGCCGTGCCGATCCCGGCCGGGTGGACCGCCGAGCAGGCACTCGGACTGGTCGTGAACTGGCCCACCGCGCTCGCCGCATTGAAACCGTTGGGCCGCATAGCCACTGGTGAGACGGTGCTCATCCATGCCGCGGCGGGCGCGACCGGCCAGGCCGCAGTGGCCATCGCAAAGCATTACGGCGCGACCGTCGTCGCCACCGCCTCACCGGGCAAACACGAAATCGTGCGCGGACTCGGTGCCGACCATGTGCTGGACTCGCGGTCAGAGCACGTTGCCGCCCAGGTCCTGGAGCTGACCGGCGGCGCAGGAGCCGACCTGGTGCTCGAATCCGCCGGTGGCGCGACCTTCACCGCCAGCCTCGCCGCGGCCAAACGGGTCACCGGACGGGTCGTCGTCTACGGCACGGCAGGAGGCGACACCGCCATCACCAACTGGGAGTTGGTGTACAAGCACCAGATTCACCTCATCGGCCTCAACATCGGTGTGCTCATCCAGACCGCACCCGATGTCTTCGGCGGCGTCGTGGCCGAAATGTTCGCGCTCATCGCCGCAGGCGTCCTCACTCCCACCAGGCCAGCCACGCACGATCTCACCGACGGCCCGAAGGTCCTCGCGGAATTGGAATCCCGCGCCACCGTCGGCAAACTGGCCCTGTTGCCCTGACCACCCCGGACACCCGCTGACCTGGGTTTCGATTCCTTTGAGCGGCCGTCCCGGTCGTCACGGGTGACAGCCCGATCAGCGGGTGCACGATCCGGACAGGGAGCATCCATGACAACCAGACATTCCGCAGCCCAGCGGCGGCCTAAACTCGCGGCATGACGGCGCACCTGCTGGAGGCGGCCGACCAGGACCGCTTCACCGCCGAAACCGAGCAATTCCGCCGGGAACTGCTGGCGCACTGCTACCGCATGGTCGGCTCGGCCCACGACGCCGAAGACCTGGTCCAGGAGACATACCTGCGCGCCTGGCGCTCCTACGCCGCTTTCGAGGGCCGCGCCTCGGTTCGGTCCTGGCTGTACAAGATCGCCACCAATGTCTGCCTGTCGGCGCTCGAGCCGCGCCGCATCCGAGTACTGCCCTCGGGCCTGGGAGGTCCCGCCGACGGGTCCGAGGGAGCACCGAGTCGCGTTGCGCCGGGCGAGGTTTCGTGGCTCGAACCATGCCCCGGCGGCTGGATCGCCCCGGCCGCGGACGATCCGGCCGCAGCGGTGGTCGCCCGCGAGTCACTCCGCCTGGCCCTCATCGCGAGCCTCCAGCATCTCCCCGCCCGCCAGCGCGCCATCCTCATCCTGCGTGAGGTCCTGTCCTTCTCCGCCTCCGAAACCGCCGAAATCCTCGGCACCACAACCGCAGCGGTCAAGAGCGGCCTGCAGCGCGCCCGCGCCCGCTTGAACGAATTGCCCTCGGGCCCAGAGGAATTGCTCGAACCGTCCGATCAGCGGGCGCAGGCACTGCTCAACGGCTACATCGCCGCCTTCGAGCACGCCGACGCGGCTCTTCTGGAGCAGGTGCTGCGCGCCGATGCCACGCTGGAGGCGACCCCGTTCCGCCATTGGCAGGCGGGCCGGGTGAACTGTATCAGCATGCTCGACGCCTACGTGATGGGCCGGCCCGGCGACTGGCGGATGCTACCCACCTCGGCCAACGGGCAGCCCGCCGCCATCGAGTACCACCGGGACATCGATGGTGTGCTCCGCGGTCACGGCATCGTGGTCCTGGCACCGACCGCCGCCGGTGTCCGCGGTGTGATCTCGTTCCACGACCCGGCGCTGGTCGCATTGTTCGGCTTCCCCGAGGTGCTCGCGGAGTGAGCCGGTGGAAAAGGGTTTCCACCGGGCGCTGCTGCCGAGATTTCACGAACCCCGCACGGTGCAAATGTATTTCCTACTCGGCGGGTAGATAGGGATACCCGCAATTCGCGGTTATAAAACATCGGCATAACTTTTCAATTGCGACAGCCCGAACTGGACAAATAACCCTTGCCGAGTGGAAGGGTTCGTGGCACTGTATACCAGGGTTTGGCTCAGTTCAACTCACGACGAGGAGTTTCGAAATGGGTAGCAAACTTTCGTGCGATGCCTCACTCGAGAACGCCTTCGACTTTCTGCAGCTTCAGCCCGACAATTCCGCTCTGTTCGGCGCGGTCGATTCACGGAAGCGGTCGCTGCATATCGTTCTCGTCGCTCCACCGTATTTCGATATCCCCCCGGTCGGCTACGGCGGTGTCGAGGCCGTTGTCGCCACGCTGGCCGATGAGCTGGTCGATCAGGGTCACCGCGTCACGCTGCTCGGCGCCGGCCGCGCCGGTACGAAGGCCCGATTCGTCCGGGTCTGGGACGATGTCCAAACCAGGCGGCTGGGCGAGCCGTACCCGGAGATCGTCAATGCCATGAAGGCCTGGCAGATCATCGAGGCACTGCACGTCGAGGACCCGATCGACGTCGTGCACGATCACACCTTCGCCGGCCCGGGCAACGCGGCCGCGTACCGGATGCTCGGGATTCCCACCGTCGTCACCGTGCACGGTCCGGTCGACCCCGAGATGCACGAGTACTACCAATCGTTCGATCACAGTGTGCGGCTCGTGGCGATCAGTGACCGGCAGCGCGCGCTGGCGCCGGATCTGAACTGGATCGGCCGCGTACACAACGCGATTCGCCCCTCGGAATGGCCCTTCCGGACCGAAAAGCTCGACTATGCCCTGTTCCTGGGCCGCTACGCGCCCTACAAGGGACCCCACCTGGCGCTCCGGGCCGCACACTCCGCCGGCGTGCGCCTGGTCCTGGCGGGCAAGCTCAACGAGCCCCCCGAGCACGAGTTCTTCGACAACCACATCGAGCCGCTGCTCACCGACAGCGACGATGTCTTCGGCGAGGCCGACGCGACCGCCAAACGCCATCTGCTCGCGGGCGCGCGCTGCCTTTTGTTCCCGATTCGGTGGGAAGAACCCTTCGGCATTGTCATGATCGAGGCCATGGTCTGTGGCACACCGGTGATCGCGCTGCGCGGCGGCGCGGTGGAAGAGGTCGTCGAACATGGCGTGACCGGATGGATCTGCGACGATCCCGACGAACTACCCGGATTCATCGCCCGTGCCGATGAGATCGACCCCTACGCCTGCCGGGAGCGTGTCGAAAGGCTGTTCTCCACCGACCTGCTCGCACAGGGCTACGACGCGGCCTACCACCGGGCGATCGAACTGGCGGCCGAACGGGCGTCCCGACCCGGCGTCCGGCTGCGGTTACCCGCGGCGACCCGGATCCTCAGCAGCCAGCTGCCGGGTGGTCGCCCGTGAGCGTATTCAATGCCGGCCCACCCGTTCTCATCGAGGGTGGCGCCGGCGTGGTCACCCTCGTCGAGGCCGGAACCTTCTGCCTGTCCGACCGACTCGGGGACATTCACCCAGGCACCGCCCACGGTTTGTACTACCGGGACACACGCATCCTGACCCGATGGGAGCTGCGCGTGGACGGCCTTCCGCCGGAACAGCTTTCGGTGGTCGTGCGCGAACCCTTCCGGGCGCGATTCGTGGCGCGCAAACCGCCACCGTACGGTGTCGCCGACGCGACGGTGCTGGTCCAGCGCCGGCGCGTCGTGGGTGAGGGCATGCAGGAGTTCATCAGCGTGCTCAATCTCGGCGACGAGGACACCGCCCTGACGGTGGTTCTCGATGCCGAGGCGGACTTCGCAGATCTGTTCGCGGTCAAGGAGGGCCGGGCGGGCGGTGGCGGCGGCGAGTCGGCCGCCACCGAGCAGGGGCTGCGTTTCACCGACCGCAGCCAGCAGGGGCGTGGCGTCATCATCACCGCCGACGAGGACGCCGAGGTTCAGCCCGGATCCCTGACCTGGCAGGTGCTGGTCCCGGCACACGGCAGCTGGCAGACGGTGGTGCACTGCCAGCCGATCAACGATCATCGGGCCGTCCCGATGAACTTCGACGACGACGACGAATACAGCCCGGCGGACAAGATCCGCCGCTGGCGCGCCTCGACCACCACCCTCACCGCGAGTGGCGCCGGCCTCAACGCCATCCTGCAGCGCACCGAGACCGATCTGGGCGCGCTGCGTCTCGACGATCCCGCCGACGGCACCTCCTATGTGGCCGCCGGCGCGCCCTGGTTCATGGCCCTGTTCGGCCGCGACAGTCTGCTCACCTCGTGGATGGCGCTGCTGCTGGATTCGGACCTGGCCCTGGGCACACTGCGCCAGCTCGCGAAACTCCAAGGCACCGAGTCGAATCCGCTCACCGAGGAGGAACCCGGCCGCATCATGCACGAGCGGCGCTACGGTCCCGGCAGTGATCGGGTGCTCGGCGGCACCGTCTACTACGGCACGGCCGACGCGACGCCGCTGTTCGTGATGCTGCTCGCCGAATGCCGTCGCTGGGGTATCGGCACCGCAGCCGTCCAGGAGCTGCTGCCGGCCGCCGATGCGGCGCTGGCCTGGATCGACTCCGACGCCGACCTCGACGGTGACGGCTTCGTCGAGTACCGGCGCAAGACCGACCGCGGCCTCGCCAACCAGGGGTGGAAGGACAGCTGGGACGCGATCGGATTCGCCGACGGCCGCCTCGCCGATCCGCCGATCGCCCTGTGCGAGGTACAGGGCTATGTCTACGCGGCCCGGATCGGACGCGCCGAGTTGGCCGAGGAGGCCGGCGACCATGCCCTCGCAGAGCGGTTGCGCACCCAGGCGGCCGACCTCAAAGCCCGTTTTGACGAGGCCTTCTGGATGCCGAAGAGCAACTGCTATGCCCTGGCCTTGGACGGCTCGAAGCAGCCGGTCGATGTCGGATCGAGCAATCCCGGCCACTGCCTGTGGACCGGTATCGTGCCCGATGAACGCGCGGCCGAATTGGTCGAGCGGCTGGGCGCGGCGGACCTGAACAGCGGATTCGGTTTGCGCACACTGTCTTCCACCGCTCGCCACTTCAATCCCATGGGTTACCACACCGGTTCGGTGTGGCCGCACGATACGGCCATCGCCGTGGCCGGTCTGATGCGCTACGGCCACATCCCCGGCGCGCTGGACCTGAGTGTGAAACTCACGAGCGGACTGCTCGAGGCCATCCTGGAATTCGGCGCCCGGCCGCCCGAACTGTTCTGCGGCTTCGCGCGCTCCGAATTCAGTTCCCCGGTGCCGTATCCCACCTCGTGCTCGCCGCAGGCGTGGGCGAGTGCGGCGCCCCTGCTGCTCATGCGATCGTTCCTGGGGCTGATGCCCGACGTTCCCGGGCGCACCCTCACCATCGCGCCACGCCTGCCCGACCGGGCGGGCACCATCCGGCTCGCGGACCTCCGCCTGGGTCCGGCCACGGTGACCATCGAGGCGTGCGGCACCGACGCGAAGGTGCAGGGGCTGCCACCGGATTGGCAGCTGAACCGGAAATAGCGACGGGCGGTATCGGCCGATGCCGGTACCGCCCGGTCCTCAGACGCAAAAATGGCGGCCGGGTGGCCGCCATATTGTTGTTCAGTTGGTACTTGTGTCCGGAGGGGGACTTGAACCCCCACGCCCTAATACGGGCACTAGCACCTCAAGCTAGCGCGTCTGCCATTCCGCCACCCGGACCGGTGATGCTCAGCAAGGTTATCGGATCGGACCGCCTGGACCAAATCGGTCGATGTCCTGCGCGTTCACCGAGGACTCGGAGGCGGTGGGAGTGGTTGCCGCCGGGCCGGTTCGCGACCCGGCAGGCCACCCCCCGATCTCAAACCTTCAGCGCCTCCAGCAGCGCGGCACGCTGCCGGGAACCCAGGCCTCCGATGCGGCGGTCGGCGGGGATCTCGGCCTCGTCCATCAGCTTGGCCGCCTTGACCGGGCCGATGCCCGGGAGCGCCTTGATGACCGCCGCCACCTTCGTCTTCTTGACCAGGTCCTCCTTGTCGGCGCGCTTGAGCACGTCGGCCAGGCTGACCGACCCCTTCTTGACCTGCGCGATGAGTTCCGAGCGGGCCTTGCGAACCGCCGCGGCCTTCGCCAGCGCCTCGGAGCGTTGTTCGGGGGTCATGGTGGGCAGAGCCATATGTCCTTACCTTTCACTCGTTCGCTGGTACGTCGCCGACGATTCAACATGACACCGGGCCCTCCGCAAGTACGACACACCGCGTGGACGTGGCCTACACGTCGATCGACCGGCGAAATGCGGACACCGGGCATTGGTCGCACTCTCGAAAGTACACCGGTCATGCGACCAGGAGTTTGCTGGATCGCGGAGCTGGCAAATCCGGGCCGCGGCGGGTGGCCTCGGTACTACGGTGGGCCCGAACATCACCGGGCACCGGCGGAAGGCGGGGCAGATGCAGGGGTCGTATTCGTACGCCGAGCCGGGCACGACCGAACCAACGCTGGCGGACCGATACGACAGCGCAGACCCCGTGACCTGGAACGGAGCGCAGGTCTACCCCCTGCACTCGGAAGGTGTCGGCGGCTCCCCCACCACGGTCCGGCTGACCCTGCGCAGCGCCGCCCCGCGCCCCGGCGTGCGCAGCCTGGGTATCGGGCTCGCCGTGGAGCGCGGACATGTGTTGCTGGAGGGCCGCCGGCTCAGGGGGGTTGACGTCTGGAGTGATGCCATGTCGGGCGGCATCGAGCTGCAGGTGTGCCCGGCCGAGACCCATGCCGCCATCACCCTCACCCCCGTCTGGGTGGACGACACCGAGGCCACCGTCTCCTGGACCGGCAACTACGGCATCCTCATCGCCCGCGAACCCGCCGTGACGGTCCTGCACTGCAGCACCGGCGTCGGCCCGCCCGACTTCGGCGAACTGGTCGTGGAACTCGTCATCGGCCCTACCCCGCCGCGCCCGGCCCCGCCCACTGAGGCCAGCCGCTACCAGAACGCGCTCTACGACCTGGGCGTGGCCATGCAGCGCCGGGGCGACGAGGAGCAGGCCAGCCAACTATGGACGCAGGCAGCCGAATTCGGTCATCCGGCCGCCGCTTACGATCTCGGTGTCTTCCGCTATCGCCGGGGCGATTTCACCGAGGCCGAGCACTGGTGGCGCGCTGCCGCCACCCACGGCGACCCCCGGGCCATGGCCGGTCTCGCCGAACTCCTCGATCGCCGCGGCAATCCCAGCGAAGCCAGGCTGTGGCGGGCCGCCAGCACCGCGGACGATCAGTACCCGTGACGCTTTTCGTCAGGCGGACCTGTAGCGGCGCAAATACTCCCCTGT
The DNA here is from genome assembly GCF_044766925.1 of Nocardia sp. NPDC101769. Classification (NCBI taxonomy): domain Bacteria; kingdom Bacillati; phylum Actinomycetota; class Actinomycetes; order Mycobacteriales; family Nocardiaceae; genus Nocardia; species Nocardia sp. NPDC101769. The sequence continues at coordinate 22,792 of NZ_JBIWMX010000049.1, forward strand.
CAACGAGGCCGGGTCGGTGAGCAGTTCGGCGGGAGTGCCGGTGAACACGACCTCGCCGCCGTTCTTACCGCCGTCGGGCCCGAGGTCGATGACCCAGTCCGCGTGTGCGACCACGTCCAGGTTGTGTTCGATGACCACGACGGTGTTCCCGCGCTCGACCAGGCTGTCCATGAGCGTGAGCAGGGTGTCGACATCGGACATGTGCAGGCCGGTGGTGGGTTCGTCGAGGACGTAGACCGTTCCGGTGTTCTGCAGCTGCGTCGCGAGTTTGATGCGCTGGCGTTCGCCGCCGGAGAGGGTGCTCATGGCCTGGCCCAGGCTCAGGTAGTCCAGGCCGACCTCGTTCATGGTGCGCAACTTGGCATTCAGCGCCTTCTCGGGGAAGAACTCCACGGCCGCCTCGGCGGAGAGCTCGAGGACGTCGGCAATCGACTTGCCGCGCAGGGTGAGCGCGAGGACCCGATCGGAAAACCGCCGCCCGTCACAGGACTCGCAGTGGGTGGTGACCGGGTCCATGTAGGCGATCTCGGTGATGATGACGCCGCGGCCGCCGCATTCGGTGCAGGCGCCGTCGGAGTTGAAGCTGAACAGGCCGGCCGGTTCGCCGGTCGCCTTGGCGAACAGCTTACGGATCGGATCCATGAGCCCGAGGTAGGTGGCGGGCGTGGACCGGGAGGACGCGGCGATGGCGGACTGGTCCACGAAGACCGATTCCGGGTAGCGGACCAGGAATTCATCGCGGATGAGGCTGCTCTTGCCCGAGCCCGCGACACCGGTGATGGCAGTCAGGATGCCGGTCGGAATGGCGACCGTGACATCTTTCAGGTTGTGCGCGTTGGCATTCGCCACCGTCAGCGCGCCCGTGGCGGACCGGAAGTTCTCCTTGACTCGGAAGTCGCGGCGCAATCCCGCTCCCGTGGGGGTGTCGGACTGCCGCAACTGGGCGAAACTGCCGGTGAAGACGACCTCGCCGCCGTGGACGCCCGCGCGCGGACCGACATCCACGATGTGGTCGGCGATCTGGATGACATCCGGATCGTGCTCGACGACCAGGACGGTATTGCCCTTGTCCCGCAGCGCCTCCAGCATGTGGTTGAGCCGCCCGACATCGCGCGGGTGCAGGCCGACGCTGGGTTCGTCGAAGATGTAGGTCATCCCGACCAGGGTGCTGCCCAGGTGCTTGATCATCTTCAGGCGCTGGCCCTCACCGCCGGACAGGGTCGAGGTGGCGCGATCCAGGCTCAGGTAGCCCAGCCCGATATCGGCGACGCGTTCGAGCGCGATTCGGGTGGCCGCGGCCAGCGGGACGGCGGCCGGGTCGTGGATCTCCCCGAGGACCTCGATCAGATCGGTGATCTGCAGCCGCGACCAGTCGGCGATATTGCGTCCATCGATGGCGGTGGCCAAGGCTTTCGGATTCAGTCGCGCCCCTTGGCAGGCCGGGCATACGCCCTCGGTGAGGAAGCGCTGAATCTGCTCGCGGGTCTTCTCCGACAGCCCCGAGGTGTCGCGCTTGAGCCGGGTGCGGGTGAATTTGTCGACCAGGCCTTCGTAATTGGCTTTCCAGGTGCCTTTCGCGAAAGACAATTCCACTTTGCCGCCGGTGCCATGCAGCAGGTCGTGCCATTCCGCGTCGTCGTAGTCGGCGAGTTTCTTGTCCGGGTCGAATCGTCCCGAGTTGACGTACATCTGCCAATCGCCGCTGCCGACGGTGTAGCCGGGCACCAGCAGTGCGCCCTCGTTGAGTGATTTCGTGCGGTCCACGAGTTTGCCCGGGTCGGCGGAGATGGCCACCCCGAGTCCGTCGCACTCTGTGCACATGCCCTGCGGGGTGTTGAAGGAGTAGTCGTAGACCAGTCCCGTGGACGGAGAACCGAAGCGCGCGAACAGGGCTCGGATCAGGGCGAAGATGTCGGTCATGGTGCCGACCGTGGAGCGCGGCCCGCCGCCGACCGCTTTCTGATCGATGATGACCGGCGCGGTGAGGTTCTCGATGGCCTCGGCGTGCGGGCGCTCGTAGCGCGGCAGGAAATTCAGGACGAAGGCCGGGAAGGTGGCGTAGAGCTGCCGCTGGGATTCGATGGCGATGGTGTCGAAAACGATGGAGGACTTGCCGGATCCGGAGACGCCGGTGAAGACGGTGATCTTGTTCTTGGGGATGTCGATCGAGACGTTGCGCAGGTTGTGCTCGCGGGCGCCGAGGATCCGAATGGTTTCGGTGGAGGCCAGGGACATGTCCCCCACCTTGCCAGGCGGCCCCCCCTCGATGTGCGGGGAAATGTGATGTGAATCACAGTGATTCGGATGGAATCTCCGGGTCCACCCCGGATTGCCGAACGGTCGCACCCATCTACAGTGGCGGTCGATCGCGCGGCCGACGCCGCCGCGCACGACCCACGAGGAACCGCATGATGAACACCGCGCGATGGACGGCCGTGGCGGCCGCCGCACTGGCCGTAGCCCTGCTCTCGGGTTGCTCGGATGTCGAGAAGGCCCTCAACAAGGGCGGCGACACCAAGTGCAGCGACTATCTCGCCCAGAACGCCGACGCCCAGCGCGTCACCATCACCAAATTCATCAAGCAGCAGACCGGCAACGACCACGAGCCCGCCGGCACCCAGGTGGACCTCTCCATGGCCGCCGTCCAGGGCCTCTGTCAGGTCCAGGCCAACAAGGACACCCCCATCAAGAACGCCAACCTGGCGGGCATCCTCCACTAGCTCCCCCAATCCCGCCCCCGCGCACCCTATTTCGCCTGGCCCAGGCCCGATTTCCGTTTCCGCCAACGTCTCCGCTAATCTTGTCCAGCATCACCGGTCCGGGTGGCGGAATGGCAGACGCGCTAGCTTGAGGTGCTAGTGCCCGTATTAGGGCGTGGGGGTTCAAGTCCCCCTCCGGACACAATCGGTACACACAGGATGCCGGTGGCGGAATTACTTCCGCTGCCGGCATTTTGTTTGGTCGAGGTCAATCCCAGGCGAGCTCCCAGACAGTGCTCAGGGTGCGTTCCACGGTGATCGCGACCCGGCCGTCGTCGGACAGTTGGATATCGGTCAGATTCGTGACCGAGTGCTCGGTGGCGCCGAACAGCTCGCCGCTCCGGATATCGAAGAGGCGCAGTCCGCTTCGGAACACGACGGCGAACGCGCCGTCCGCTGACAGGGCGGCCGCGCGCACCGGGCCTGGGCCGAGTGTGTGACCGGCTCGTTCTTCCTCCGGGTACCAGACGAGCTGGGAACCGCCCTCCCCGGTCAGCAATGCGACTCGGCCGTCGCGACTCATCTGCACCGCCACTACGGCACTGTCACCGAGCGGGGACCAGGTACCCAGCACGTCCCCGGCCACCGTGGTCCGGGTCAGCCGACCCGAGTCGGTGTCCAGTCGCGAGCCGTCGTACAGCAGAGTCGACGCGCGGGGATGCGTGGGCATGTCCCGAGCCGGCGTGATGTGTGCGGTGATGGTGTCCACCCACAGGCAGCCGGGACCAGGTCGGAGAGCAGACCGGACTTCCAGGCCAGCCGGTTGAGGTGGAACACCGCGTAGGGATGGACCGGATCCTGGCCGACCACCGTGGTCAGGATCCGGCGGGCCGCCTCGAGATCGCCCAACTCGACCCAGGACAGCGCCTCGTTGACGGCATTCTCGGACGATGGCGGTACGGCCGAGATGAGAGGCCGGCGCCTGTAGGTGCCGCCGAACATCCGTTGGTGGGCCACTGTCAACCGGTCGGCGACCGCGGCGATGTCGCGCGGCCGATGCTCGTGCGGCTGAAGACAATCCGTGAGAATGTCGGCGATTTCGAGGGTAGCGAGAAGTCGATCACGCAAACGCCCCTGGAATCATCCACGAGGACCTCGGCCCAGGGCAACGCCTCCGTCGTGTCTAACGTCGAATCACCCACCGAGAAAGCGGCTTTCGGTGACCGTCGCTCAACTCGACGGGGTCGTCGGTGTTGAACTTGTCGGTGCGATCCTCGCTATGCCCTTGGACGTCCGCGGCGGCATTCCCTCGCCCGAAGCTGGATAGTGCGGCTGGCGGCCTGGTAGATGATCCGGTCCAACTCTTTGGTCGCGGCCGGGGTCGGCATGGCGGTCAGGACCTCCAGCAGGTTCAGACCCCGTGCCGTGCCGGAGTTCCCGGAGCCCGACACGATCAAATCGCCCAGTTTGCGGACGGTTTCGTCACTGCCGAGCAGGGCGAGCGCGTGCAGCACCCAGCGATCCTTGGACGGTGCGGCGGCCAATTGCCAGGTGGTGAACAGGCCCCAGGCGAAGTCCGCCCGAGACTGCCACGTGGCCAGGGCCGCGACCTCGGCAATGGCGGGATGGTCGTGACCCGGCCCGGAAATGGCCAGCAGGGTGCAGAAGATCGTTACCGCCGATTCGGGCAAGACGTCGTGGCTGTCGCACAGGACGAGGGGCGGCAACCCGGCAGGGGAAAGCCACTGTGGCAGTGCGGGAATTGTCACCTTGGCAGGCTCGTCCAGAAGCGCGGCGATGGCGGCGGTGACGGTCTCGCCGTACTCGTTCGCGGCCGCCTCGAGCACGGCGCGATGGCCGGAGGTCGCGAGGAGTTGGAGTGCGGCGCGACCAATGCGCCGTCGCGCGGCGGACTCGTCGATGGACATACGCACCAGATCGGGTGCAGCTACCTCGATGTGCCGGTCGAACCAGGCGGTGGCGGTGTCATGATTGGTTTTCTTGGTGAGCAATTCGGCCATGAGCTCGCTGATCTCGGTGCCGGTGATCGGCATCAGCAGCCGGGCGCTGTATTTGAGATCCTTCTCGACCGTGCCCTTCACGAAGGGCAGTGCCACGAGGCCGTAACGGCCGAGCAGACTCCGTAGTTGATCGTCGAGGCAGTAGCCGTGGCTGACTGGCGGAGCGACCGGAAGGTAGTGCGCGGCAACGTCTTCGGGTGCGAGGGTGAGCAATCTCGGTAGGTCCGAGGGCCCCAGCCCGCTCTTTCGCTGACTCCAGGGCAGTTCAGTCAGCACCTCGCCGATGCACCGATACCAGTCGTTGTCATAGCGTGCGAACGCGTCCCGCATGTTGGGGTACATGATCATTTTCGCGCTCGCCCAGTCCTCTCGCTCGCCGGGAGCCCACGCCAAGGACATGGGAACCACCCGACGGATGCCGGGCACGATCACCGGGCGCGAACGCTTCGGCGCCGGGGGCTTCGGCGCGGTCCGAAGCACCTCGGGGAGGTGGTCGACCGGCACTTCCCGCCGCTTTCGCCCGCCGATGCCGAATTCGGATGCCAGTTCGGGGAATGCGGCCCGGTGCCCACGCAGCAGATCACCGACCCCGGGAGCGTTCGGATCGGCCGCCGCGAGCTGCCGCATCGCACGTCGCGGAAATCGTTGCGATGCTTTCAATGTCACCTTCGCGACCTGCCGATGGTCCAGCCGTCGGAGCAATAGTCCGAACGCTTCGTCGGTCGGGAATTCCGCCAGCACCGTGGCCAGGGTGGCGGCGGTGCGACTGTCGATCCCCCGTCGATCCAGCATCCCGGCCACAACTCGCGCCGCGCCGGGACCGACCTGGGTCGCGACATTGAACAGTCGATCCGACATGCCCCAGTTTCGCGTCTGCCAGTTGTATTGGTTGCCAACCACATCCCCTTTGTGCATCGCGGCCAGCCTGTCGACCTGCTCGGGCGTCGTCACGCATGCGCTGAGGAGCAATAGGGGCTTTCGGTAGTCGTTCCCGTGCAGCCGCGGGTCGGCGATGACAGTATCGAGCCACCGCTGATTGTCGGGGATCAGGTAGGACGCGGCCATCAAGGTCAGCGGCCACGGGTCGGCCTGCCGCAATTCGCCGAGACGTGCGGTGGCGGTGGCATATTCGTCGTCGGTGGCGTCGGCCAGATAGGTGCGCAGCCGAATCCACAGCTCCTCGGAGTAATCAGGGTTGGTCAGGCCGGGAACCTCGTGCAGCCGCCGCCCGTCCGCGACGGTGAACTGCCCCACCGAGACCGCGGCCTCGACCGCGAATTCGACACCGTGAGACAACCATCCGTCGACGACCAGTTCGGGCCAACCGTCGGGCCGGGTGACGTGACTCGTCCGCAGGATTCGCGCCGCTATGGCCGCTCCGCGTGGCGTGGGGTCACTGTTGTCGAGGTAGGCCATCCCCTCGGCCACCAGTTCGGGTTGTTGCAAGGCATTCGTGCTGACCGCGTGGTCCAGCTGGGAAGCGATCTCGGCGATCCAGTCCCGGAATTGTTTCGCCCCACCGGCGATATCCATGGGTCGACGCTTCGGCCCGAGTCCGCGGAAGGGTACTGCCTTGGCCCACCACGCGGCAGGCGGCTGCCAGGTGTTCTCATCGGTCTCGGGCGTGGGGGACATGTGATCTCCGGAGTGTTCGCGTAATCGGTTGGTGAGGAATGTATCCGGGAACGCCGACACGATTCGGGGCATGTCATATGGAATCGGGTTGTCGCCATCGTGTGCTTCGATATCGCCGACTCGAGCACGTGAACCGATGGGGGATGTGATGTACGCCGACTTGATGGCGCTGCCTGGCGATCTACAGCCGGAGGATCCATCTGTAGTGACGCGATCGCTGCGGATGATCTCCGACTTGCTGCGCGGCAACGCCGAAGTCGATCCGGACGAGCCGTGGGGGCATACCGGCGGCAGCAATACCTGGCTGCCCCTGCGTGAGGCCCCGGGGCCGGTCATCCTGCGCGCCCGCTCGCCGTTCACACCGGATACCGAGCGCGATCAACTGCTGGATCTGCTCGAAGCTTGGGCCGATTCGGTCTTCGCCGACCCGAACGTGGTTGTCCGAGCGGGACTTACCCGCACCAACCGGCCCGTGGTGTCCGGCCCCACCGGCACCGCGATCGTCGTCAGTGTGCCCGGGATGGGCGGCACAGCCAGATTCGTCGACCTGCGCCTGGACCAGGCCGACCCGCCCAGCCTCGGCGACGTTTTCGCCATTGCCGACCTGCCGCACGCGGGCATCGACGGCGACTGGGTGCGGGCCTTCGTGGCGTCGATGCGAGAACACGGCCCGGTCGCCACGGACGAGGCTGCCGCGCAACTGATCCAGGAGCGCACCGGACTGACACTCGCCGCGTCATCGCTGCTGATCAATGGCCGACCTGAGCCCAAACGTCTGCCTATCGCGAACACGTCCGATGCCACGGCGATAGCTGCCATGGGTCTCGATGCCTCGACGCGAGCCCAAGCCATAATCGAGCTGATCCGCAATCATCGCGGAAACACTTTGCCGACCATAGCCACTGCCGCACTGCCCGCGGCGCCGGAGGAATTCTGGGCACCCGGTGGCACCCTGTGTTTGGCGGAACGCCTCGGCGACGCCTGGGTCGCCCGGCACGGCCGTCGCACGGCGATTCCGGAAACCACCCTCGTGGCGGCCGCCCTGCTCGAGGACGAATTCCCGAATGGGTCCTACCCGGTGCCGCCCGCCGAATTGTGTTCCATCGTGGCCGCGCCCGATGCCCTTCCGGCGCTGACGAGTCCGTTCGACACCCGGCTCATGCGATTCGTCAACGGACATGCCGCCGCGCACAGCGACAACGAGCACCACCCGGTCTTCCGCGATACCTGGCGGGCGATCGCAGTGGTCTGCCGATGGGCGTACGCAAATCTGCCCGCGGGTGATCCGGTCCGTGCCGGAGTGCCGCGTACTTTCGAACTGCTGCGCACCCAGTTGCGACAGCCCGAAATGCTGGTCGGCATCGGCGAATTCCACATCGACAGGCTGAACAAGCTCATCGAATACGGCGGTGTGGAGCCCGTGCTGCGTCCGTCGGGCGCGCGACTTTACGACGACGGCGTCATTCTCGCCGTCGATCAAGGATCCACCCTGTGGGACTTGTTCGTTCGGCCGTCTCGGTACAGCCGGCCGGATCCGGCTCGCGGCGTCTCGTTTGCCAACCGGTACGACAGCGATCATGTCCTCGAGGAAATCGACTGGTTGCTCGGACCGGATTGTGACCGCATTATCGCCCGGATCGCCGCCGATGACCTGCCCGAGGGCGGGTTTGAAACCGATCCGCTCCTCGTCGTGCCCGAACTCATCGCCGAGGTCGCCGAGCACCTGGACCTCACGACCGACGCGGCGCGCCTCTATCTGCAATTGCTCGCGATACGCAAACCCACCGACCGTGAAGTCCGGGTGTGGAATAGCTGGAATACCAAGCAGCACAAGGCCGTCGAGGAGCAACTCATCGACCGGGGCCTCATCGTCCGGGACAAGACACGACGGGCGGGCCGCAGTGCGTTCCTGCCTGGCCACTGGTATCGCAAAGTCGGCTGGGAGGCCTGGAAACATAGCAACGCACGAACCCTCCACGCGGTCCGGGGCGGTGGACACGTGGAAATCGGAATCCGGACTCCCAGAAATAGCCTGCAGATGGTCTTCGCCGAACAGTGGCAACGCATTCTCGTCGGCGACGTTCCGCAATAGCGCGCCCGAGCTTCCGCTCGGCATCGCGACGTGCCCTATTATCGGCCAGCTTGGACCCGTTCAAGATAGAAGTATGCGTAGCGGCCATTATCGAGGGCGTTCTTGCCGTCCATGATGCCCATCACGGCGTGGTCGTCGATCTTCTTGAAATGGTCGTGAACGGGCTGCCCGTCGAAAACCATCGTTGCGGTGACCTCGCCGCGAAATTCCTCCATCCAGAGGCTGCCTTCGCCGTTCTCGGTGTTCGAGTATTTGTTTCCGTCAGCGTCCAAACAGACCAGAGGTTTCACGTCGGTGGCCGAATTGAAGGTCTTGCCGAACCAGTTGATGAGGGCCAACGTTCCGTTTTCCCGATGGCCGGTGTCGAACTCGCCACCTTCCCATTCACCGATCATGAAGTCGATGGTCACAGGCTCCAGCGTGGCCCAGAACTCGTCGAGCTCGGCGTCGGGGATGAGTAAACGCCGTGGTCCGGTCACAAGACGCTGTCCGGCGCGCTCCTTGAACTCGGAGAACTTCTTGCGGGCTAGATCGTTGCTCACGGTGCTCTCCAATCCAACGGCGGAGGCTTGTAAAGACCCTACCGCCATGCACCAGCACAAGCAGCTATCGGCAACTCTGGCTGAAGCGTTCATCGCGCAAGCGCTGCCACCAATTGCACAGGACACTCCTGGACTGAAGAGCCCGACCCGGCACCCCGTGGAGAGCGTGGTCCTGGTCGCCGCGATCGCGTGCCGCGTGCTGGATGCGGAACGCTCCGAGATGCACCTGCTGCGCGGCGCCGCGGCGGTGTCGCCGGAATTGGCCGCGATCGGCCAGAAGGAGCAGATGCGTTTCGAGCAGCAGGCTCCCGTGATCGACGTGCTCGTCGACTCGGGGCGGCTCGAGAACGGGCTCGACGTGCCGACCGCCCGCGACATCCTGTGGACGCTGTCGGGCCGCGAGACCTATCGCATGCTCGTCATCGAAAGAGGCTGGAGCTCTGAACGATACGAAGCCTGGCTGTCGGAGTTGCTGGTCGCGGCGCTGCTGCGCGATCGAGTCAGAGCGTGGGAATCTCCATTCACTGCTCGATGCCGGTGAGTACCTCATAGGTCGTCAGCCGATTGCCATCGATCGGAGCATGGTCGGGCCAGTGATGGGCGGCCTGGAACGCGTCGGACTCGAGATACGCGGAATACGCTCGCTCTTCGGTGAATTCCAGGATCGACAAGTAGCCGCGACCGAGCTCCGCGGGTCGTAGCAGGCGCGCTCCGCGCAGCCCGTCGACATCCTGCAGCGTGTCCCTCATGCTGGCAGCGAAGTTTCGCTCGAAGACGGCGCGGTTCTCATTCGCGACGAATAGTTCATTGATAACGACGAACATCATTACTCCTGGTGAATCAGTGAGCCTTTTTCATCCTCGTTCGGCCTGAAGCTCGTGGTCTTGTAGGACGTGGATGGCCTTGGCCAGCGTCCCGGCCTTGTGTGGGCAGCAGCGTAGCTTGTGCAGCACCTTCCAGCTCTTGAGCTGCGCGTTGGCGCGTTCGCCGCGGCCACGCA
>NZ_JBIWMX010000050.1:0-32583 GCF_044766925.1 Nocardia sp. NPDC101769
ATGGCGACGACGCCACCAACACCGCGCCAAAACCAGCCACTACCAGCGACGACACAGCAAGACCTAACGATCACAAACTACGGCTGGAGTACTAGGTCACTTATACGCTGGTTCTTTTACGGCACGGTCAACAGCAGGCATAGTCATTTGGTAAATTAGGCAAGTTTCGTTGTAATCTACCCGTGCAGCGCCTGGTCCTGTGGATTGACCGGATGATTCCCTGAAACACTGCCGAATTATCAGCAAATCATATGCATCCTTCGAGTTGATTCAAGCGACTTCAGTAGTACTGCTGATCTGCAGGCGTGGATCGTGGTTCAGTATCAGTTCATACTGCGTCGCCATTCCAGCGCCGGGCACGATACCGAGGGTGTCCATCAGACGCTGTCGTGTCTCGCGGTAGAATTCGAGCGCCTCGGTCTGGCGGCCCGAACGATACAGCGCGAGCATGTATTGGCGCCCCAACCGTTCGCGATCGGGAGCGGTCGCCACCAGAACCTCGAGTTCCGCCACCACGTCCAGGTGGGCACCACGTGCGAGTTCCAGCTCGAAGTAGTCCTCGCAGGCGGCAAGTCGTTTGTTGTCGACGGCGGTCAACTCCGGCCACCTGGCTCCATTCTCCGTGAGGTCGGCCAAGGCAGACCCGCGCCACAACCCGAGTGCTTCGCGAAGCTTGATATTCGCAATATTCAGCTGACCGCAGGCCAAGGCGGACCGGGCTTCTCGCTCGATGATATTGAAGTTGTACATGTCGATGTACTCCAACGGAACCTGCAGTCGATAGCCGGGTTGTCGAGTTTCCAAGGTTATTGACTCGTCATTCACCGTTTCTTCGAGCATCCTCCGAATATCGGACACGGCGTTGTGGATCATTTTTCGCGCCGTACGTGGTGGTTGGGATCCCCACACGGCATTCAAAAGACATGAAACAGGAATGGTTTTATTCGCGTTTATCAATAGGTATCCGAGCACGGCTCGGTGAATGTATCCACCTACTCTGACTGCGACGCCGCCTTGTAGTATTTCCAGCGGGCCAAGAATAGAGAAGCGAATCACGCTTGAGTCTCCCCACTCATACGATATAAGCGCTCTGGGTATGCGACATCGGCGCTTTGGGCCACGATTACGAACGTGGTGTCGCCCCCGTTTCAAGATACACAGATCCGCATGGCCTAGAACAAGTTCTATCTTCGGTGTGAACAAGATCACTGACTTGATCGTCGATCCTCGGCTGGGACGTCCTGCGGGTCCCGGTCGCGGTGCGGCCTCGATGGGTGAGGTATCCGACCTCGGACGGTTCCGCACTATCCAGCTACTCAATAGCGATGTGGGTGGATCAGTGATTCATCGATGTCGGCGGGTGTTGCACAGCCGACGAGACCCATCGTGATGTCGAAGTCGGCGAGCAGTAGTCGCAATGCGTGCCGGACGCCTGCCTTGCCCGCCAGCCCGAGGCCGTAGACCCACGGACGTCCGTAGAGCACGGCCTTCGCGCCGAGGGCGATCGCGATCAGCACGTCGGTGCCGGTCCGAACGCCGGAATCGAACAGGACGTCGGCTCGATCGCCGACCGCGGCGACGATCGACGCCAGCGTGTCGAGCGCAGCCACCGCGCCGTCGACCTGTCGGCCGCCGTGGTTGCTCACCACAATGCCGTCTGCCCCGGCGGCAACGAGTGATCGCGCGTCGTCCGGATGCAGCACGCCTTTGGCTACGATCGGGAGGTCGGTCCAGTCACGGACGCGCCCGATATCGGCGGCGCGGATCGTGTGGTTACCGAACATCGCCGAAACCGCCGCCATGGCCGCCTGGTGGGCGTCGGTGCCGGCCTCCGGCGGTTCGGCCAGTATCGACCGGAACACCGGGTCGGACAGATAGTTGGCGATCCCGTAGCCCCGCAGGATCGGTGTTGTCTCCGAAGAGATCTCGCGCGGACGCCACCCGATGGTCGGCGTGTCCACGGTGATCACCACTGCCTTCGCGCCCGCCTTCGCCGCGCGCTGGACCAGGGATTTGGCGACCGACTCCTCGGCCGGCCAGTACAGCTGATACCACCAGTTCTGGCCGGCGACCGCGCCGACCTCCTCGATCGTCGACGACGCGACCGTTGACAGCACCGTGCCGATTCCCAGTTCGCGCGCAACCTCGGCGACCGCGACTTCACCGCGCGTGTGCAATACCTCGAGCGCGCCGACCGGTGCGGTGAGCACCGGTGCGGCGAGCCTCGTTCCGAGCACCTCGACCGACAGGTCACGACCCGTCGGTGCCGCGGTGCCGCGCAGCATTCGCGGCACGATTCGCCGCCGAGCGAAGGCTTCCAGATTGGCCGCCGCAGTCCGTTCCGCGCCCGCACCGCCAGCGACGTAGCTGAACAGCGCCGGATCGAGTGTCGTCGCCGCCAGACGCTCCAATTCGGCTGCGGCGAGCGGGAGGACCGGCGCCGACGTCTTAGCCGCGCGACGTATCTCTTCATGGAACGTCGCGAAGTAGTCTCTGTTCTCGGCCACGGTCAGCTCTCCTGCTCGTTCCGAGCATTCGCGATGAGTGCGGCGAATGAGGCATGCTCCGACGGGCCGAGCGCCGCGGCGGCCTTCGTGGCGGCGAGCAGCTTGTCCTCGGGCAGGTGTCCGATGGCCGCCGCGGCTTCGGTCCATAGGTTGTGCTCGGCCACCGCCGCGACCAAGCCGGCGATCCGCTCGACCGGCGTCAGCTCGACCAGGAGGTTTCGCAGTGCCGCGTCGCCGACCAGGTTCGACGTCTGTACCAGCGCGACGTCGCCGAGTTCGGCGAGGGCGCGGGCCACCGTTTCCCACGGGAGGTGGCCCACCATGTTCGCCAGCGTCATCCAGTCCGCCCGGGCCTGCAATTCCACCGCGACGTTGACGATCAACGCCGGCGGCAATGCTCCGACGATGGTGCGCACCTCTGCCGGATCGAGCTCTGCGGCGACTTCGGCGAGAAGCGGCGGCCGCAGGCGTTGTGCGACTCCGACAGCCTTCGACAGATCGAGCACGCGCGCGAATGATGCTACGAACAACGCACTTCGGCTGCGTTGGGCGACGTTGGCCATCACCGCGACTGGCACGATTCCCGACACTCTGGCGAGTCGAGCAATGCCATGGGAATTGGCGTCGAAGAGCGCCTTCGACACCTGTTTCCGAAACGCGCGCAGCTCCTCGTCCGGTAGGTCGGCGAGATAGGCGAGCCGTTCGACGGGCACGCAGAGGGTTCGCGCGAGCAGGATCATCTCGACGCGATCCGGCTTCACGATCTCGGCCGCGCTCACTGTGCGAGCAATCGTGCGACGGTTGAGCGCAAGAACGACGGCAGCAACTCCAGGGTCGACATTCGTGCCTGTTTCAGGATGGCGGCCTGATGCTGCTTGGCCTCCTCGATGCACGCCACCAGGTCGTCCTGTGCTCGAGGCGGCAGCGCCGCGACGGCAGGTGGCGGTGAGTCCCCCAGTGCGATCTCGAGTGCAGTCATGACAATCCTCACCTTTCTTGCAGGGTGGCTGATCCGGTTGGCCGCGGGTTTCGAATCATCCAGGAGCGACGGGTATGGCTTTCATGTCTGTGCCGAGGTGGATGGCCTCGAGGGCCCACCGCCCCCACAGCTGCCCGACCGCATCACACCCCCTCGCACCGGCCTCGACCGCTTGACAACCACGTCGGGAGATTCCTGTCCGGCCTTCAGTCGTTTCGAGCACCGCTAGCTCGCCATCAGCGTTGCACGCCCGGCGTTTCCTCGCCGCAACAGTTCGGTCAGTTCGACCGATCCAGACGACAGCGCGCGCGAGGCGGTGAAGAGGTCGGCGGCAACTTCGGTGAGCGCTTTCGCCACTTCCTCCGAGTTGGCCTGCAGGATGTCGGTCCACAGCATGCTGTCGCCTGCGGCGATTCTGGTTGTGTCGCGAATACCGCTGCCGCACAGTCGAATCACATCCTCCCCGGCACCATGGATGCTCGCGGCGAGTATCGACGCGAGCAGATGCGGTACATGCGAACTCCGCGCGATGGCCCGATCGTGATCCGATGGCGCCATCACCATCGGGCGCGCGCCGCACAGCCGCACCAACTCGGTCACCGATTCCATCGTCGTGGACGAGGTGATCGACTGTGGCGTAAGCACCCATATCCGGTCACGGAACAGGTGCTCGCTCGCCGCCATCGGCCCGGACCGCTCACTGCCGGCGATCGGATGGCCGCCGACGTAGTTGCCCAGGTCGCAGCCGATGGCTTCGGCTTCGGCCAGCGGCCACCCTTTGACACTGCCGACGTCTGTGTAGTGATAGGCCAGGCCCCGCGCTTGTTGCTCGGCGAGGACCGGCGCGATGGTGCGGGGCGGCACTGCGAGCACAGCCAGGTCGACCGGCTCCGGCGGCGTCCCGGCGACGCCGGCACCGAGTGATTCGGCAGCCATCGCTGCGTCGTGATCGATGTCTATCAGGTACGTTCGCACCGTCCCACGGACGGCCAGCCCCAACGATGTGCCCATCATGCCTGTGCCGACGACCGCCAGGGTGCGCAGTCGCGTCGTGCTGTCGACGGTCTCGGTCATTGGCGCCAGATCGTCGGGCAGAATTCGGGATCGCCGTAGTCCGGCTCGCCATCGATGAGCCGGACCAGTACGTCATGGTTGTAGGCGACGGGGGTACCGTCGCTGAGCGCTGTGCTCCGGTAGGCGTTGGCACCGTCCTGCAGATGCAGCGACACCGCCCGGCGAGGGTCGACGCTGTGGTTGGCGCCGCTGCCGTGATAGGTGCGGCAATGATGGAAACTCATATGCCCCTTGGGGATTTCCATCGGGATCTTGTTCACATCTACGCCGTTATAGGCGGCGTTCTCGGCGAGCATCTGCTCGAGCTCGTCGTGGTCACGCTCGGCGAAATGCCTACTGGTACTGTCCCGCTCGCCGGTCTCCAACCACCGGTGGCTGCCATCGATCATGGTGATCGTGCCGTTCTCGACGCCGCAGTCGTGGAACGGGATGAACGCGGTGAGCATCCGCTCCGAGGTCGAGGTCGCCCAGTAGTGCTTGTCGAAGTGCCACGGTACGAGGTTGGTGGTCTCGCCGGGCACCGGCGATTTGTAGATGAGGGTGGATTGGAATACGCGGATCTCCTCGGCTTGGGCCAGCCGTGCCGCGACCGCTCCGATCAGCGGGCTGCGCAGGATCTCGCCGATGACATCGTTCTCGTAGTGGATGTAGTCGTTGTGCCGCTGCACCGTGCCCTTTCCCGGTACCCAGTACGCAAGGCGGGGAGGCCGTGCGGGAAGGCGGCGGTCGCGGTGGCCGTCATAGAACCGTTCGCTCGCCTCGACCAACGCGTCCACCTGATCGTCGGTGAGCAGCTTCTTCGACAGGTACCAGCCGTGGTCGGCGTAGAACCGCACGTCCTCGTCCGACGGCAGCAGTGTGCGCTCCTGCTCGGTGAATGCGGATTCGATGGTGCCGGAGTTGATTTCGAAGGTCATACAGCTGCTCCGTTCTTGTTCACGAGGCTCTTCTCCACGGCCTGGACCGCCTCGTAGAGCGCCTTGATGTTTCCGCTGCCGAAGGTCTTCGCGCCGTGGCGGTCGATGATCTCGATGAAGTACGTGTCCCGGACGTGCATGGAACGAGTGAAGATCTGGAACACCTCGCCCCAGTGGTCGCGGTCGACGAGCACGCTGGTGTCGCGGAGATCGCCGATGTCGAGACCGATGTCGCCCAACCGCTCCGATACGGCGTCGTAATAGCGATCCCCGGTCCGCAGGAACGACACGCCACGATCCTGGAACGTGCGAACCGTGCCGATGATGTCCTCGGTGAGGAAAGCGAGATGCTGGACCCCCGCGCCGCCGTGGCTGTCGAGGAACCGGCTGATCTGGCCCGGCTCGCCGCCCAGCCCGGGCTGCAGCAGGGTCAGCGTCACTTCTGTCGAACGGCTCTGTACCACTTTAGAATCCATCGCCTGTTCGCCGACCTCGATGAACTCCTCGAAGACAGTCCGGAAGCCGAAGACTCGTTCGTAGTAGGCCACAGTCGGCGCGAGTTGCCCGGCCGGCAGGCAGACTGCGATGTGGTCGATCTCCTGGAGCAGGTCTTCGCTAGCGTCCGGATCCGTGGCGAGCAGCTCTATTGCTCCGGGCAGAAATTCGGTCGATTCCGGTGCTCGTTGGACGAACCGGTGCCGGACGTCGCCGAACCCGCCGACCTCCGCCACGACGACTCGGTCTGTGCCGCTCCCGTACTCGGCCGGTTCAAGGACTGGATTCGCGCCTGCGGCAACGGCTTCGGCGAATGCGGCGTAGGTATCGGTGGTCTCGAGCGCGATAGTCGCGACTCCGTCGCCGTGGCGGACCACGAACTCGGTGGCGGGGTGATCGGCGTGCAGTCCCGAGGTGAGCAGTAGTTGAATTCGGCCTTGGCGCAAAAGCAGCGACCGCTGGCCGGTCAGCCCGGTCTCCGGGCCACCCTGACCGACGAGCCGGAATCCGAGGGCGGTGCACAGATAGAACGCGGAGTGCTGGGCATCGCCGACGTTCAATTCGATGTGATCGATTCCATGAAATTCCATTGTTCCTGACTTCGCTTCTGGTCGTATCGGATAGCTATACGAGCGGTGCTTTCTGATACGGCTGTGTCACGCGTCTGCGAACCGACGACGGCGCGTGCCGGCCGGTCCGAATACCAGGCTGACGTTGTGCCCGCCGAAGCCGAACGAGTTCGAGATCGCGGCACTCACGGCGCCGAGCCGGGGCTTGCCCGTCACATGATCGAGGTCGCACGTGCTGTCGACCTCGTCGAGGTTGATGGTGGGCGGCATCATGCCGCGCGCGATGGAGATCGCGGTGACGGCGGCTTCGACCGCGCCGGCCGCGCCGAGCGTGTGTCCGGTGACCGATTTCGTCGCGCTCACCGCTGGACTGTGGGTTCCGAAAACCGCGCGAATGGCCCGTGATTCGGCGGTGTCGCCGAGTTTGGTGCTGGTGCCGTGCGCGTTGACGTAGGTGATGTCCGCCGGTGTGAGACCGGCGTTCGTGAGCGCGCGCCGCATGCATTCGGCCGCACCGTCGCCGTCAGGCCGCGGTGCCGCGATGTGGTAGCCGTCGGTGGTCATGCCCCAGCCGAGCACCGTGCCGTAGCCGGCCGCGCCACGCGCGTCGGCGTGCTCGGTGCGTTCGAGGATCACCACGGCCGCACCCTCGCTCAACACGAACCCGTTGCGGGCTGTGTCGAACGGCCGGCTGGCTCGATGCGGTTCCTTCCAGTTACGGGCCAGCGCATTCGTGTTGGAGAAGGCGGTGGCGACCGTCGGGTGCAGCGGAGCATCGGAGCCGCCGCAGACGACAACGTCGGCCTCGCCCTCACGGATCAGGCGCAGCCCGTCGGCGATCGACTGTCCGCCCGCCGCGCAGGCGGTCGCGATGGCGGAGCTGTACCCCCGGAGCCCGTACTTGATCGCAATGCGTGCCGAGGCCATGTTCGGCAGCATTCCGGGCGCCAGATAGGGATTGACGGCGTTCTTTCCGGATGCCCTGCGCGCGGCCGCCTGCTCCTCGTAGGTCTTCAGACCTCCGCCACCGCTGGAGACGATCGTGGCGACGCGCAGCGGGTCTACGTTCTCGCCGACAATGAGTCCCGCGTCAGCAATCGCGTCGTCGGCCGCCGCCAGTGCGAGCAGGACGTATCGGTCGATGCACGAGTCGATCGGTGGGCGCAGCAGATCGATCGGGCGGATCTGCTCGGAGACGCCTGCGGCCTCGAGCCATCCGCTGACCTCATGGTCGGCAGGGGGCGTGACGATGCCGGAGCGGCCCTCGCACTGACCGTCGAAGGTGGTCGTGACACCGCGGCCGACGGGAGTGATCGATCCGATGCCGGTGATGACTGCTTCCGGTCGGCCAACGGTCGTGCTCATCGGAATACCAGCCCTTCTGCCGGAGCGTTTTGTGGGAGTCGTGCCGCCGATCGCAGCTGGGCCTTGCGGACCTTGCCGGTGGGCCCGTGCGGAATGTCCTCGCCGTGATCGACGACGACATCGGTGACTGTCGCGGCCACGTGCGGCGGCAGTGCGGCGAGCACCTGCGGGGTGCGGTCGGCCGTTCGGTCGGCCGTGGCTGTCAGCTCGAGGAATACAGTGGTGGAGACGCCGCCGTCGGGACGTCGGAGTCCGACGATCGTGCAGTCGTGCGCGTCCGGGCACGCGGTCAGCAGGCGTTCTTCGCAGAGCGCGGTGTACAGCCATTCGCCACCGAGATCGACGGCGTCGCTGGCACGGTCGACATGGTAGAAGTACCCGTCCTCGTCGCGATAGACGAGATCGCCGGTCAGGAAGTAGCCGCGCAGTCGTGTCCTGGCGGTCCTGGGGTGATCGTTCCAGTAGCCGATCGACAGGGTCGGCGACTTAACGCCGAGCTGGCCGACGATCCCGGCCGGCAGTGGCTCGCCCATTTCGTCGAGCACGGCTACGTCGGCGAATGCGTGGCGCCGGCCGATACAGCGCCGGTACCGGTCGGTGTTCGCGGTATGCGTGATGAAGAACTGCGAGTGGCCCATCTCGGTCGAGCCGAAGCCGTCGATGAAACTCGACCCCGTCACCGTGCGGATGCCGTCGCGGCCGACGGTGCGACGGTGCCCGACCGCCACGAGCTTCCGGATGTGCGTCTCGTGCGCGCAATCGCCTGTGTTCCACCATATCTGGACCGAACCGAGATCGTGGGCGGTCAGATCGGCGGACGTGAGCTCGGGCCATGTCGGGGCGAAACCGAGTACCGCGCTCGGCCGCCAGCGGGCGATCGCTTCCAGCACGGCGTTTCCGGATTGCGAGGACAGGACCATGAGCTCCTGTCCGTTGCACAGGGCGAGGTTCAACAGGATGATGATCGCTGCGTGGTTGACCGGAAGCGCGGAGAGGATTCGGTCCATCCCCTCGGCGCGGGGCAGGCGGAGCCGGTGCCGGACCGATGCGAACAGGCTCGCATGCGAGGCGAGTACCGCTTTCGGCGCACCGGTGGTACCGGAAGAGTGCGTCACCACGGCAGCGTCGGCGGGGTCGTATACGAACTGCGGCGGAGCGGTCGCAGGGTCGCCGGTGCCGGTCGCGGCGGCGTCGAGCAGGCGCGGTAGGCGGCGCAGGTCGGCACCGAGGCGCGTTCGCCGGTCGGTGTCCGCGAGGATAGCGGCGGGCTGCGCCTTCACGAAATAATCCGCTGCCACCGGACCTTCGACATTGCTGTTCACCGGCGCGGGGATCGCACCGATCCGTAACAACGCCAAGATGTTCAGGATCGTGTCGGGTCCAGAGCCGGCGTAGATGCCGATCAGCTCACGTGGTGCGACACCGGCGCCGGACAGCCACGCTGCGCGGGCGGCGACTCGTTCGTGCAACACGCGCAGCGTCATCGGTTGCCACGCCTGGTGCCCGTCGACATCGGTGTCGAAGGTGATCAGGGGATCGTCGAGCCCGACTCCCGCCGTGAAAACGGTTGTCAGCGCGTTACCGATGCCGAGCGCGGCGTCGGCGGCCAGTGCGCCGCGAATTCTGTTTCTCGCGTTCATAGTTGCACTCCGAGCTTTCGTGTCGTGCCGGTCCGCGCTACGCCCGGCTCTCGATGCGCCCGGCGGCGACCTCGGCGGCGAGCTCGTCGATCGTCATCAGAGCGATCCGCTCGGTGTCGTCTTCGCCGAAGGCGAAGCCGAAGTGAGCGTCGATCTCAATGAGAAGTTCGGCGAGCGCGAGCGACTCGAGATCCAGCCCGTCCTGTCCGAGCCGGGTCGATCCGGTGACGTCGGAGGCGTCATAGTGCAGACGCTGGAGTGCGTTGATGACGAATTGGCGAACTTGATCGATCATTGATTTACTTCCCTTCGTGGTGTCACTCTTCTTGTCCGTGGCGGACGGGCCGGCGAGAGCGGTGGCGCGCGACCTGGCGCTGCGGGCCGCGGCTTCAGTTTCCGGTGCGCCAGTCGAGCGAATTCGACTGGAGCACTTGCCGTCCGGCCAGCCGGTGCTCGCCGGAGCCGCGGCCGGCCTGCGAATCAGCGTGAGTCACGTCGAATCCAGGTCCGGCCGGCCGGGGGTGGCCGCCGTCGCGATCAGCAAGGATGTGGCCGTCGGCGTCGACGCCGAAGTGGTGCGCCGGCTGAACGCGGTGGCGCTCAGCACCAAGTGGTTCTCCTGGCAAGAGACGCAATGGATCTCGAGCTTGGACCCGGACCTTCACGATCGCGCGTTCCTGATGCTGTGGACGCGCAAGGAGGCGCTCGGCAAGGCGTTCGGTGATGGCCTGCGTTCGGGCGGGATGCGCAGACCCGTCTTGGGGGGCGTGCTCGAGCCGAATCCGGAGTTGCAGCAGCTCACGCCGGAAATGTCGCTTGCCACACCGGTATTCGACACGGTGGTGGTCACTATTGCGGCCCAGTGTGATTCGGGGCGGGTCACCGTTCATCGCCACTGACCCCCTCGATGTCGACGACCGGATCGACGTCGGCGGCGTAGTCGATACCGTCGACCTCGAAACCGCTGCATCGCAACAGCGCCGTGCGATAAGCGGCGGGGAAGGCGAGATCGTGCAGGTTGTCGTCGTCGACGGCCGCCCAGCGGGTCGCGAGCTCGGCCTGTACGGCCGGATTCAGCTCACGGTCATCGACCCGGATCCGCCCTTGCTCGTCGGTCTTGTCCCGGTAGAGCACGTCGGCGAACAGCCGGTGCATTTGGTGCAGCGGTCCTTCGGTCGCGTCGCCGAGCACGTGCGTCAGCAGTGACCAGTACAGCGGCGTCGCGGGGATCACGGCACTGGACTGGGTGACATGCGCGGACGTGACGACGACCCGCACCGGCCGGTCCGGTGTGTCCATGGCGCGCGCGGTCGCCTCCAGATGGTCCTTGGCTGCGCCGAGCGTGCCGCCGCGGTAGATCCGTCGCAGCAGTTCGCCACCCTGATAGGAGAACGCGATCGACCGAGCGTCGTCGGCGAGGACACCGGCGTCTTCGAGCGCACGCCACCAGCGTTGCCAGTCATCGCCGCCCATTACCGCGACGGTGTCGCCGACCTGCTCGGTGGTTGCGATCGGCAGCTGCGTGAGCCTTGTCGACAGCGTTGCCAAGTCGAGCGTCTTCATGACGAACGGATCGCCCAGGCCGGCGATCACTGCCCGGTGGATGCGGCCGGTGTCCGGATCGATGCGCCGGCGCGCGGCGATACTGTAGACAACCAGGTCGACCTTGCCGACGGTGTCACGAATCGACCGGGCGGCGAGCTCCTTCGCACGATCACTGAAGGCGTCGGCGAATACGGTGTGGCTGCGCCCCGCCCCGAGCGCGTGCACCTCGGCGGTGGCGTACCAGCCGGATGAGCCCGGGCGCGCCGGCGCACCGGGCCGTGCGTGACAGACGCCGATCGTCGCGGAACCCTGGCTGGCCGCGATAACCCGGGTCGCGAGGCCGAGGCCGGTGGACGACCCGATCACGAGGACCCGGGGCGGCAGCTGCGTCGCTCCGAGCGTACGTGCGCTGTGCGACCACTGCTGTACCCCCCTCCGCACGCCGACCGGGTGGGGATGAATCACGAGCGGCCATCGGGTCCGCTGCGTGACGATCACGAGGTCGCCTGCCGGGTTGAGGATTTCGCGTGCGCATTGCGTAAGACGGCGAGATCGCGCACCGGCTTCCCAGTCGCTGTGCGTGGCATCGTCGCAAGGATGCGAACCGTGCGCGGGCGCTTGTACCCCGCGAGCTTGGTGCGCAGTGCCGTCATGATCTGCTCGCCGGTGAGGTCGGTGCTGGTCGAGACCCACGCTTTGATCGCCCCGTCGAAGAGCACGACCGCGGCGTCGATACCGGGGATGTCAGCGACGACCTGCTCGACCTCGGTGAGATCGACCTTGAGCCCGCCGATGGAGACCTGGGAGTCGCGGCGGCCGAGCACCGACAGGCGCCCGGTGGCTGGATCGATGCGCCCGGCGTCGCGGGTGTGCAGCCAGCCGTCGTTCCACCGGGTCGGGTCGACGAGTCCGACATACGGTGATTTCCGCAGCGCCACAAGGATTTCGTCATCCTCGATCGCGATGTCGATTCCCGGCGCCGGTGTGAGTGCGCCCTCGTTACCGGTCACATCGGTCGCGATCACGCCGACCTCGGTCATGCCGTACATCGCGCCGAGGTTTGCCCCGTAGCGGTCGGTGAACTCTGCTCGCAGTTCCGGCGACACCGGTTCACCACCGGTGATCATCAGTTGCAGTTGAGGCGCCGCCGGTGCGGGAGCAGCGGCGAGGAGCCGTGCTTGCGATGGCACGCCGAGCACGGTAGTCGGTGCTTCCGATCGCGAAATTGCTTGCAGTACACCGTCTGCCGTGAGAGAGCGCGGGATGGTCGTCGGGATGCCGGCCTCGAGGTTGTGCAGGAGTCCGCCTATCAGGCCGAGCACGTGCAGCGGCGAGGCGAGCACCACACAACGCTGGCCCCGCGTAGTGAACCCCGGGATCCGCGCGTACCTGTCGAGTTCCGCGATCAGGTTGTCCGCGGTGCGCCCGATCATCTTGGACGGTCCGGTGCTTCCGGAACTGAATTGGATCAGCGCATGCCGGGTCGGCCGGGGCGTGTCGTGGTGGTGCACGAATCTCGGTGTGATGTGGGAAAATCCGGCGAGCATGGCCGAAACCCGTTCCGCGGGTTCGGCAACGAGTTGCGGCCGCAGTGCCGTGAGGACGCGCGCGACTTCGTGCTCGGTGAGCCGGTGGTCCAGCAGGGCCACCTCGGCGCCGATCCTCCACCCGGCCAGCAAGGTCGCGATGTAGGTGAGCGAGGGCGGCATGCGCAACGCGAGAGAACCGCCGGCGTGGAGCCCCGCAGCGGTCAAAGCGAGTTCCTGCTCCTGGACCAGGGTGCGCAATGTCCGCCGATCGATGTCGCGGTCGAGTGTGAGGCAGACCTCGGTGTCGAGGCCGTCCAGGAGTCGGTCATCGACCCACCGGCCGACGCCGGACCGGTGCGTCACCAGTTGCGATGCCATCTCGTCTCCTATTCGGCCACAGCTCGAGCGCAGTTGAGTGAATTGCGCTGGAAACCCCTCCGTCAGAGATTACGATTCCGCATTCCTGACGGCCGTGTCAATGCCATGCAGTAATCCTCACAGCCACGTATCGAACATGGTTCGAGAATGCTGAATCAATTGCAGGGTAACTGTCCGACAATCCTCGTGCCATCGGTCTGAAGTTTGCTGCTCTGATCGCAGGAAACCTTCTCTGAACACGTCATATGACGCCGGAGTCCGCGCTGCGGTTCCCTTGACACCGGCACCTGCGACCGATTCAATGAGAGCCACGCCGCAATGACATTCGCAGCCCGATATCAAAGAACTTCGGCACCGGGGCGAGTTTCCGTGTTCGCCGAGTTCGATGTATTGCTGCGCATTGAGACTTTGACCCGGAATGTCGGGGCGAGTGTGCAGTGGTTGGTGATTCCGCATTCGGGACACGTTTGTTCCCGATAATCCCGATGGGCTGTACAGCGCCGATACGTTTCGGCAACAGGGCAACTTCGAGCGAGCACCCGCGAGGTATCCAATGATCGAATCAGAGCTGAATGCCACCGACGTCCCGGTGGCGATAGTGGGTCTCGGTGCCCTCTATCCGAAGGCGGCCGACCTGTCCGAGTTCTGGACGAATGTCTTTAATGGGGTCGACTGCATCACCGACGTTCCAGAGGAGCACTGGCGGATCGCCGACTACTACCACCCGGACCCGCGGGCGGAGGACAGGACGTACTCCAAGCGAGGCGGCTTCATTCCCGAAGTTCAGTTCGATCCGCTGGAATTCGGTATCCCACCACGGACGGTCGAGGCGACGAGCATCTTGCAGCTGCTGAGCCTCGTCGTAGCGAAGCAGACGATGCAGGACTCGGGCTGCTTCGACTCGCCCACGTGGAACCCGCGCCGGACCGGCGTCATTCTCGGTGCGTCGGGCGCGAACTCGCTTGCCCGCGACATGATCTGCCGTATGCAGGCGCCACTGGTGGCCGAGGTTCTGCGCAGCTGCGGCCTCACCGGGGAAGAAGCCGAGGCGATCGCAGCCAAGTTCAAGATGGCCTACGCGCCATGGCAAGAGAACTCGTTCCCGGGCGTGCTCGGCAACGTGGTCGCGGGACGCATCGCCAACCGGTTCGACTTCGGCGCGGTCAACTGCACCACCGACGCCGCGTGCGCGAGCTCGCTGGCCGCAGTGAACATGGCGATCTCCGAACTCGCGCTCGGGCGTGCGGATTTCATGCTCGCCGGCGGCTGCGACATGGAGAACAGCCCGACCATGTTCCTCTGCTTCTCCAAGACGCCCGCGCTGTCGATCTCGGGCAAGATCGCGCCCTTCGACGAGAATGGCGACGGCACGCTGATCGGTCAGGGCATCGGCATGCTCGGCCTGAAGAGGCTCGCCGACGCCCAGCGCGACGGCGACCGCGTCTACGCGGTCATCCGGGGCACCGGAACCTCCAGCGACGGCCGGTTCAAGAGCATCTACGCCCCGCGAGCCGAAGGCCAGATTCAGGCCGTCGAAGCCGCTTACCGGGCGGCGGGTGTCGCGCCGGAATCCATCCGCCTGCTCGAGGCGCACGGCACCGGCACACCGATCGGTGACTATGTGGAGGTCGACGCGCTCAAGCAGATCTTCACCGCTGACAATGTCGACAAGCAGGCGATCGCGATCGGTACCGTCAAGTCGCAGATCGGGCACACGAAATGCGCGGCCGGCGCGGCGGGCCTGATCAAGACAGCGCTGGCGCTGTACCACAAGGTCCTACCGCCGACGATCAACGTCACGAAGCCGAAGGCGGCGTGGGGATTCGACGATTCAGCGTTCTATCCGAACACCAGCGTCCGGCCGTGGATCACCGATCCTGGTGCGCCGGTCAGGCGCGCCGGCGTATCGGCGTTCGGCTTCGGCGGCACCAACTTCCACTGCGTGCTCGAGGAGAGTCCGGCCGAGGCGAACACGCTCCATGTCGCCTGGCGCAACGTGGTGACCTATCTGTGGCATGCCCGGACACCGCAGGACCTCGCGGCCGAGATAACCGCCGACCCCTTCCGATTGGCGGGCGAGGACCTCGTCCCCGTGGGCCACGCGCGGGCGGCGATCGTGGCGCAGCGTAACGCCGACACCGGTGAGCTGCGCACGGCGTTGCTCGACCGTATCCGGAACGGGAAGAGCCCGCTGCCCGACGGTGTGTTCTACAGCGAGTCCGGTGTTCCGGCCGGCAAGATCGCCGCGGTGTTCGCCGGCCAGGGCAGCCAGTACACCGACATGGGCAGGGGCGCGGCAATTGCGTTCCCCGAAGTGCTTTCGGCGTTCGAGGCCATGTCCGCCGAGTTCGCCGAGGTCGCGTTCGGCCGGATCGTGTTCCCGCCGTCGGCATTCGACCCGCTGACCAAGAAGGAACATGAAACAGCGCTGCGCGCAACCGAATACGCGCAGCCTGCCATCGGCGCTCTGGCGCAAGGTCAGTACAGTTGGCTGCGGTCCCTCGGGCTTGTCCCCGACGGCGCGCTGGGGCACAGCTTCGGCGAGCTGACCGCGCTGTGGGCGGCCGGCAGTATCGACACCGAGACGTTCCGCACGCTGGCACGGGCTCGTGGCGCTGCGATGGCGCGACGGCCCGATGGTACGGACAGCGGTGCGATGGCAGCGGTCGCCGCGGATGCCGAGACGGTCGGGCGATTGCTCACCGACCACCCGGGCGTCCGAGTCTGCAACCTCAATGCCCCCGCCCAGGTCGTGGTAGGCGGCGGCACCGAGGACGTGGCGGCGTTCGTGCAGGCTTGCACGGCACAGGGCGTCGGGGCGCGCGCTCTGCCCGTCGCCGCCGCGTTCCACACTCCCCTGGTCGAGCACGCGGTCGCCGAGTTCGCCGCCGCGCTCGCGTCGGCGACGGTTCAGACGCCCGAATTCCCGGTGTACGCGAATACGGCCGACGCGGAGTACGGCGCCGATTCCGGGCACAACAAGGCGGTGCTGGCCGAGCAGATCGTGCGGCCGGTCGCCTTCGCGCAGCGGGTCGAGCAGCTGTACGAGGAAGGGTTCCGGGTATTCGTCGAATTCGGTCCGAAGTCATTGCTGGCCGGACTGATTCGAGCGACCGTCGGCGACCGGGAGGGCGTCGTCATGTTGTCCGCCGACGGCGGGCCGCAAGCAAACGGCGAGTTCCGGCTGGCGGCGCTGGCCGCCGAACTGACAGTCCTCGGCCTGCCGCTGGCGGGACTCAACCGCGGCGTACCGCCAGAGGCTGAAAAGAAATCCTTCAGCAAGGCGACCGTCGTGCTCAACGGCCACCACTACGTTCCGGAAGAACGTCGTCTCGCGTACGCGGATGCGCTCGAGAACGGCTATCGAATCGAGAGGTCAACAACAGTGGAAGCAAGCGAGGCTGCCGCAGGAGCAGCGCCTGCAATGCGAAACGGCAACGTGGACAACAGTGTCCGGATCGCCGACGCCGAGGTGTACCGGTCTCCGGTCGCGGCTGGGCCGGGCGGTTCCGTCTGGGAACTCGCGGCGCAGCACCTGAACATGCACCGGGCGTACCTGTCCAACCAGTTGCACATCGCTGACCGGGTCAGCGGGCTGCTCGCCCATGAGGCAGGCAACCAGGCCCGTCGCGAGGTCATCGACGGTATCGACGCCATTGCCCGCCACTCCATCGCGATCAGCGAAGGCCACGTGCACGCCAGCAACGTGCTGCGCGGCTTCGCCGAACTGGAGGCGGGCAACGGTGTGACGCCTACACAGCGTCCCGCCTACGTGAGTGGCGGATTCACCTCGTCCGCACTCGAATACGTAGACAATTACGCGCTGTCGCCCGACGAGAGTCACCTCAGCACGCTGCCCGCGACATCGGCCGCCAACGGTCACGCCACCAACGGTGCGACCGGCACCGGTGACCGGGCGAACGGCACCGGCAAGGACTCGGTCTCGTTCGGCGCCGTGGCGGCGCCGACGCTGACCGTTCCTCAGGAACCCGCGCCGTCCGCCGCGCCGGAGGTGCTGCTGATCCCCACCGATCCGGAGGAGATCGGCCAGCTGCTGCTCGACGTGATCGCCGACAAGACCGGCTATCCGCCGGACATGCTGGAGCTCAGCATGACGATGGAGGCCGATCTCGGCATCGACTCGATCAAACGTGTCGAGATTCTCAGCTCATTGCAGGAAAAGTACCCGGACATCCCGCCGCCGTCGCCGGAGAAGCTCTTCGAGCTTTCGACGCTGCAGGACGTGGTCGACTTCACCGCGGAGCTGGCGCGGGAAATCACCAACGGTCCGGGTACCGGCGAGCCGGTCGAGGCCGCGGCGGGGGTGATGTCGGACCCAAAAGCTGATCGCGGACGGGGGATCGTGCGACGCCGTGTCGAGCTGGTCCCGCTGCCCGCGACCGACGAACTGATCGGCGCCTACCGGCCTGGCGCCGTGGCGGTCGTCGCCGGCGCGCGGACGTCGCTGGCCGACGCGCTGGTCGTCCGGCTCGAGGCGATGGGCTGGTCGGTCCACGACCGTGCCGCCGCCACCGAGCTGGAGAAGCTCGACCTCGCGGTCTGGGTGATGCCCGAGTCCGCGGCGGGTGCCGTCACGGCGCGGGAGCACCTGCTGGAGGCCAATGTTTTTGCCGCAGAGGTGCTTACGCGCCTCGAAATCGGCGCGGAGGCGGGCCGGTCGGCTTTCGTCACCGCCACTCGCGTGGACGGATCGCTGGGCCTGCGCGCGCCGGACTTCGCCGGTGCGGTCAGCGCGGGCGTCGGTGGGCTGGTCAAGACGGTCGGATTGGAGGCGCCGTCGGTATTCGTACGGGCGATCGATATCCATCCCGACCTTGCCGACGACGCCGCGTGTGAGGTCGTATTCGGTGAACTGACCGACTGTGTCACCACGACGGCCGAGGTCGGCGTCGGCGCCGACAGCGCCCGCGCGACGATCGCCGCCTCGGCGGCCGAGGCGGTCCTGGCGCCGATCGAGGGCGTTGCTCAGCCCCGGCTCGATTCGACCGACCTCGTGTTGGTGACTGGCGGTGCCCGCGGTATCACCGCGGACTGCGTGCTCGATCTGGCGGGACGCTGCGAGGCGAACTTCCTACTGGTCGGCAGCACGCCGCTGGACGACGAGCCGGATTGGGCGCAAGGGGTGGCCGACGCCGACCTCAAGCGCGTCTACGCCGACGAGCTCCGCGAGCAGTCGGAATCGCCGAACCTGCAGGAGATCAACCGCGTTGCCACGGCAGTTGTCGCGCAACGACAGGTCCGGATGACCCTGGATCGGCTCAACGCCGAGGGACCTCGCGCGGTCTACCTGCCGGTGGACATCACCGACGCCGAGGCGGTCGCCGAACGACTGGGTCCGATCGCGGACGAGATCACCGCGTTCGTGCACGGAGCGGGAACGCTGGTGGACAAGCGGATTCGGGACAAGAACCCCGACGAGATACGGAAGGTGCTCGGTGCCAAGCTGTTCGGGTTCCTGAACCTGCTCGACGTGCTCCAATCGGCGAAGCTTCGCCACCTGGTGCTGTTCACCTCGGTGGCCGGCTTCTACGGCAATATCGGCCAGTCCGACTATGCGATGGGAAACGAGGCTCTCAACCGGCTTGCGGTGTGGTTCGCCGGCGAGTTCCCAGAAGCCCTTGTGACAGCGGTCAACTGGGGGCCATGGGAAGGCGGCATGGTCCGTCCCGAGCTGGCGAAGCTGTTCCGTGCGCGCGGCGTCGAAATGGTCCCGATCGCGGTAGGGGCTGAGGCGTTCTCCGATATCTTCGCCCGCCCGACCGGATCGTCGGTCGAACTGGTGGGCCCCCGGGTGCACCCGGTGACACGTCCGGTGCAGGATCTGCTCCGCCGGAAGATCAGTGTCAGAAGGCAACTCGCGCCCGTCTACGCGGCACCGGCGTTGGCCGATCATCAGGTCGCCGGCCACATGGTGCTGCCCGCGACCTGGGCGGTCGGTTGCCTGATCAACGTGGTCGAGCAAGTCACCTCGATCGAGCCGATGGTGTGGACGGACTTCCGGGTGTTGAAGGGCATCGTCGTGGACGATTCGCAGCCGCGGGCGTTGACGCACGACCTGACCCGCAAGGACGACGGCACGATCGCGGTTCTCGCAAGGGACGACGACGGCCGGCCGCGCTATCGTCTGACGGTTCATCCTGTCGTGCAACGGGATCCGGCACCGGTGCTGGATCCGCTCCCGGAGCTCGGTGTGGGCGATCCGGACACGGTCTACGAAGACAAGATCATGTTCCACGGCCCCGCCTTCCAGGGATATCGGAGGACACTGCGGGAGTCCGAGACCGAACTGGTCGCCGAAGTCGAGCTGGTGTCGACAATCGTCGCTGGAAAAGCCTGCGAGACGCCGAATTACGATCCAATCCTGTCGGATGTGATGGTCCAGGTCGCAGGCGTCTGGATTCGGCGCCATCACGGGGTGAGTGGCATGCCCGCAGCGGCCAAGCGGGTGAACAGCTACCGTCGCGCACCGTCGGGCGAGCCGTTCATCATCGTGGCCGACGGGTTCGACAAGCGCTCGAGCATTATCACCTGCAACGTCACCGCGTTCGACCGCAACGGTGAACCATTGGCCTACATGGTCGGTGTCGAAGGGGTCACCAGTGAGGCATTGAATGTGTTGTTCGCGGGAGGGACGCTCGATGAGCTCTGAGCGAAACGATACCCAGCAGGCGCTGGCAATTGTGGGATTCGGCAGCGCGACTTCGGTTTCCGCTGCGGTGGAGGCGGTCGCGGAGTCGTTCACCCGGTCGACGTCTGCGACCACGTCCCTGCGATTGGGAGTCGTGGCCGGCACGGACGGCGGTGTGGGCGAGGTGCGCCCTGCCGCGCAAGCCGCGTTCGGTGACCGCAACGTCGCCGTCACCGCGGGCCCTGACGTGGCCGTCGAGGCCACGGTGGCGGGCTCCGATGAGCTCGGCGCGGCCAGGACGCTGCTCGCCGATCCTGCGGTCGATGCTGTGCTCGTCGTCGCTTCGGGAGGTGACGTCGTCGGCGCCGTCGTGCTGGCGGTGGCGACCGACATCACCGCCAACTACGAGTACGCGCGCCTCGAGTCGGTCGAAATCGGCACGGCGGCAACTCCTGCCGACGCGATGGCCGGCGCGACGAGGCAGGCGCTCGAACGTGCCGAGGTAGCCTCGGGGACATTGGAACACCTCCGTTTCCTCAACGGGACGGCCGAGTACGTAGCGGGCGCGGTCACCGGGTTCGGGGTTTCGGGACCGGCATCGCTGTCGTGTGTGCTCGGCAATTCCACTGAGCTGGGCGTCGCGGCGCTCGTTGGCGTCGTGGCGGATATGCACCACGCCTCGCTGCCCGCGACGCCGGCTTCGCTGACGGCCGCTCTCGGGGCCATCGACCTGACCGGCTCACCGTTCTGCGTCACGGTCGTGGATCAGCCGTGGATGCGCAAGCAGCGCGGCGCCCGGCGCTGGTCCATGCTCAGCGGTGCCGACCGGGTCGTCGGCGACGAATCACGCTGCACCGCGATGGTGATCACAAGCGATCTCACCTCGTCCCGGCACTCGCCGATCAACTGGGTGGGTCAGCGGGGCCCGGCGATCGTTGTACTGCGCGGTGACGACGGAGCCGCGCTGGTGTCCGGCGTGCGGGTACTTCGTTCGGCGATCGGGGCGGGCGAGAACATCGCCGCCGTGGTCGCGTCGTCGATAGCGGACACGACGCCGTCGAAATATCGAGTGGTGCTCGTCGCTACCGACGCGGATACGCTGGTCCGTGAACTCGACATCGCAGAGCGCACGCTCGCCGCCAAGATCGACGCGGGTGCCGACTGGGCTACGCCGGCAGGCAGCTTCTGCACCGGTGCGCCACTCGAGCCGGGCGGAAAGGTCGCATTCGTCTACCCGGGGACCTATGCTTCGTACCCCGGCGCCGAACGTGGACCGTTTCAACTGTTTCCGTGCCTGCTGGCGATCGCCGAGCAGTTCGCCGACCATCCGTTCGAGGTGTTCGGGATCGAGACCGGCTACCAGCGATCAACCCGCGTGCCGTCACCTGCCGATATAGAGCAGTACGACCGCGAGCTGCGCTCCGACGTCGGGTTCATCGCTACGAGCGGGGTGAACCTCGGTCTGCTCAGCACCTCGATGCTGCGCGATGTGCTGGGGATCGTGCCAGATGGCGCGTTCGGCTACAGCATGGGCGAGATCTGCATGCTCTTCGCCTTCGACGTGTGGCAGCTCCATGACCGGTTCGGGCTGAACGTGCGGCATTCGGAGATGTTCGCCAGTGAGCTCTACGGCGCCCGGACCGTGGTCCGCAATGCGTGGGACCGTCCGGCGGACACGCCGGACAGCGAGGTCTGGGCCACCTTCGCTCTGGCCGCACCGCTCGTCGCCGTCCGTGCCGCCGTCTCCGGCCGTGAGCGCGTTTACATCACCCACATCAACACCGCGTCCGAGGTCGTCATCGCCGGCGATCCCGGCCAGTGCGTGGCGATCGTGAAAGCGCTGGACTGCCCGGCGGTTTCGCTGCCGGGTGGCGGGCCGGTGCTGCACGTGCCGCTGGTGGACTCCGTGCACGACAGCATCGCGGCGGTGTTGACCGGCAGCGACCTCGGAACACCATCCGAAAGTGCCGAACTCGCCTTCGCGGCGGCCGGCGCCGGGGTGGACCTGCACGACCGATCGGCCATCGCCGAGGCGATCCACGGCCTGTGCCGGTCCGAGGTCGACTTCCCGCAGCTGTGCGTGGATGCCTACGATCGCGGCTTCCGGTACTTCATCGAGGTCGGGCCGGGTGCCGACTGCACACGCTGGATCGATGCCAACCTGGCCGGTCGGCCGCATGTCGCCGTCTCGATCGACCGGAAGGGCAGTACCCAATCCCTTTCCTTGGCGAAAGCACTCGCCCGGCTCATCAGTTTCGGGCTGCCGGTCGATCTCACCCGCCTGTTCCCGGTGGACTCCGCTGTGCGGTCGGGTGATATCGACGAACACCGTGCGGAATCGGCGGAAACCACCGCGGAAGACGTCGAACTTGTGCCGCTGGACGGCGATCTCGCCGGTGACGGCGAGACCATTCGCTTCGACTCCGAGGTCGGTTACCCGGAAGCGGACCTGGGGGACCTCTACGAGGTCCGGGTTGCCGACAGTGGGCACGGGCACCGACCAGCCGAGATTCCGTCCGGGTCGGTGGTCGTTCCCGCGATCGACCTCGGTACCAGGCAAACCATTCCGTCGCCGGAACTGTCGCCGAAAACCCTGCCGGTGCCGGTGCGGGCCCTCCGGAGGGTCGAGCCCGTCGTGGCCCGGACGGCCGGCCGCCTCGCGGTATCGGCTGTCGCGGTCGCCCAGGCACAAGTCGCCGCTCTCGATGCCCAGGGCGCGTTGATGAACTTGATGCTGCGCGATCTCGAGCAGCGGAGCGGACTTCATGTCGCGCCGCAGTCGTTGCCCGCAGATCCCTTCGCACCGGCGGTCATCGGGGTGGTTGATGGTGACGACGGCGAATCGCGTACGGTCATCACCGAATTCGATTGGCGCGATACAACGTTCATGGTCGACGGTCGAATCGGTACGGCCGCGCTGCTGGAATCACTGGTACGCGCCGTCGAATCGATGAAGCCGTGGCTGGTCGGCGACGACGCCGCGAGCGCCTGGACCTATGTGCCGGTCGAGACCGCGACGATCTTCCATGCTCCCTTGCCGGAATCCGGCACCGTCGTGCGCACCGAACTCCGGTTCGCGCCGACCGGATCCGGTCAGGGTGTGGTGGAGTTCCAATTCTCGGGCACAATCGGTACGGCGGACCTGGTGATCGCCGAGATCGCTGCCGGTCGAGGCGAAGTGCGCGAACAAGTATCTGCGCGTCCGCTGTCGGAGCTCGCGCCGATCGTGCGTAAGCCGAGCACGTTGCGGCGCAGGGGTTTCAAGCCGCTCGAGCACACCGGCATCGAGAATCTGTCCGGTCACCAGCTGCGGCAGTTGGCGGAGGGCAGGATCGTCGACGTCTTCGGGCCGCGCTGGGACCAACGGGCCGACGGGTGTAATCGAGCGATCCGGATCAGTCCGAACCGGACACCGATGCTCAGTGACGTCACCGAAATCGTGCGCCGCGGAGGGGAGTTCCGACTCGGGGCGCTCGTCGCCGGCCAGCACATCCGGGAGAACGCCGCCTGGCGCTCGAACAGCGGCTCACCGCGGCCCGCAGCGGTCTCCTGGGCCTTCATCGAGGAGTCGGCGCGCGAGTTGCTGCGGATCTACGCGCTCTACCTCGGGCTGCACCTGGTCTTCGCCGACGCGGAGTTCGGCCCGGCCGCGGAGGTCGAGACGGTGGTCGCGACGTCGCGGCCGGTCACGGACGCGGATGGGAAGCTGCGCTACACCGCTGAGATTACCGATGTGGCAATGATTCCTAGACCGGCGGTCATCGCGAACATCCACGTCTGGGCGGGATCCGAGCTCGTCGCGACCTACCGCGATCTCGCGGTGGAGGTGCGTGAACGGCCCGGATCGGACTTCCGTCCCGACATGCGCGACGGCAAACCGGTGTTCCTGGGCCGGGTCAACTCGCGCGGCGAGGCCGCGATCCTCAACGAGTTCCATCTCTCGCACATGGAGAACGGCGACCTCGGGATAGCGCTCGGACCGGTCGTCGACAGCTATACCGGCAAGACCGTGCTACACATTCCGAACAGCGAGTTCCGCTTCGTCGACCGGATCATGTCGGTCGCGGGCGATATGGACAAGCTGAGGTCCGGCCGGATGGTGTCCGAATACGACGCCGCCACGGAATCGTGGTATTACGAGGACAATTCGTTCCCCGGGATGCCCGGCTCGATCATCATGGAGTCGTCGTTGCAGTCCGCGGCGGTCCTCGGGTCCTGTCTGGGTACCACGATGAAGGTGCCGCTCGACGTCAAGCTGTCGGTGCGCAACCTCGACGGCACCGCGACCGTGCTCGCCGACATCGATGTCCGTGGGAAAACGTTGCGACAGACTACGAACCTGGTGTCGACCACTCACATCGCCGGCCAGATTCTGCAGCGTTTCAGGTACGTGATGGAGGCCGACGGTGTCCCCTACTACGAGGGGCAATCGCTGTTCGGGTACTTCACCGAGGAGGCCCTCAACTCGCAGATCGGTCTCGACGGTGGCAAGGAGGTTCCACTCTGGCTCGACACCCAGCAGCGCAACCAGCTCGCAGAGGTTCGCGAGATCGATTTCACGGTCGACAAATCCTGGTACGAACCGCATCCGGAGACTGGGCTG
Organism: Nocardia sp. NPDC101769; assembly: GCF_044766925.1. Lineage (NCBI taxonomy): Bacteria > Bacillati > Actinomycetota > Actinomycetes > Mycobacteriales > Nocardiaceae > Nocardia > Nocardia sp. NPDC101769. The sequence continues at coordinate 24,251 of NZ_JBIWMX010000050.1, forward strand.
TATATCGGTAGCGGGCACTTCCGCATGCTCGACAGCGCGGTTGTCGTGCCGGGCGGCGGTCGCAACGGCCGAGGCCATTTGAAAGCCACTCGCCAGGTCGAGCCCGACGACTGGTACTTCGACTGTCACTTCCACGAGGATCCGGTCATGCCGGGTTCACTCGGCGTCGAAGCGGTGATGCAAGGTCTGCAGACATACGTGATGGCAACCGATCTCGCAGCCGGCCTGGGCAAGGTCCGTTTCGGCCTCGCGACCGGAGTGCCCTTCACATGGACCTACCGTGGTCAGATTCTGCAACACGAGAAGCGAATGGACCTCGAGCTCGACGTGACCGAGGTTCGCGAGACTCCGCAAGGTCTGCTGGTCCTCGCGGACGCCAGCATATTCAAACCCGGTATGCGGATCTACCACCTGCAGAACGTCGCGGTGGCGGTGGAGCGGGTCGATTCGAAGGGAACGCAGGGGTGACCATCGAACCATCACGTGGTGCCGTGGCGCCGTCGAGCACGCCGATCCGCACCGACCCGGAGGGTATCCGGTCAGTGCTCGCCCGCCTTGGCGAACCGTGCTATGTCGTGGAAAGTCAAGGGCAGTTCGGTCTTTCGCCAGAGCGTCCAGGGGCGGGTGCGCGTTTGGTCGCCGTCGCCCCGCCGTGCCGGCCCGGTCAGCTCGGTTCGGCCGCGTTCCGGTCCGCGCACCGGCTGGAGGCGGCCTACGTCGCCGGCGCCATGGCCGGTGGCATCGCCTCGACGCGGCTGGTGACGAGCCTGGCTGCGGCCGGATATCTGGCGTCTTTCGGCGCGGGCGGCTTGAGCCTGAACACCGTCGAAACGCGGGTCACTGAGCTCGTGCGATCGGTCGGCGGACGGCCGTTCATGGTGAACCTGTTATACGCGCCGCACGACCAGGAGCTCGAGTTCAAGACGGTCGAACTGCTACTCCGGCATGGGGTACATCGGCTGGAGGCGTCGGCGTTCCTCGACATCACCGCAAGCCTGGTGTGGTTCAGGCTGTCGGGGCTGGCACGCCGCGGTGGGCGGGTGGCGATCGGCAACCGGATCATGGCGAAGGTGTCGCGCATCGAGATCGGTCGCAAGTTCCTGCAACCCGCTCCGCCGAAGCTGGTGTCGTCGCTGCTCGACCGGGGGCTGATCACGGCCGAGCAAGCCGAGCTGGCCGGGTCGGTGCCGATGGCCGACGACATCACGGTCGAAGCGGACTCCGGCGGGCACACGGACGGGCGGCCACTGGTCGCACTGCTGCCGCTGTTCGCGCACGAACGCGAGGCCCTCGCACGGAAGTTCCGGCCGGCGGGCTCGGTGCGGTTCGGTGCCGCAGGCGGCATCGGAACGCCGGAGGCTGCCGCCGCCGCGTTCGCTCTCGGCGCCGACTACGTCGTCACCGGATCGGTCAACCAAACCTGCGTGGAGGCAGACCTCTCCGATCGTGCCAAGACCATGCTCGTAGCGGCTGAAGTCACGGACTTCGATCTGGCGCCATCGGCCGATATGTTCGAAATTGGCTCTCAGGTACAGGTTTTGAAGAGGGGCACGATGTTCGCGGCTCGCGCGCAGCGACTTCGGCAGCTCTACGATCGATACGGATCGCTCGATGCGCTGTCGACGGCTGATCGGGAATGGCTCGAACAGAAGATCCTGTGCCGATCGATCGACGCTGCCTGGGCCGATGTTCGTGACTATCTCGGGCAGAACCAGCCCGGTGAGTTGACGCGCTGTGAGGATCCGCGCCGCAAGATGGCGTTGCTGTTTCGGTGGTATCTGGGGTTGTCGTCGCGCTGGGCACGTGAAGGCGTCGCCGAACGCGCTGTCGACTACCAGCTGTGGGCCGGACCCGCACTCGGTGCGTTCAATCATTGGGCAGCAGGGAGTTGCCTCGCGGCCCTGCGGAATAGGACCGCAGGCGAGGTTGCCGCGAATCTGATGCTCGGCGCGGCATTCACGACCAGAGTGGTGCACCTGCGCACGCTCGGAGTGCGGTTGCCGGTGTCGGCCACCACGTTCCGTCCGATCCCCGACTGCGAGACCGCGCTGGCGCGGCTCGCGAAGTAGCGAGCGTTGCGATGGAGAAGATCTGGAGTGATCTGCCGGACGGCCTCCGGTCTCCGATACGCGTCGTCGGTGCGCGACAGCGCGGTGCCACACCGCCTCCAGTCCCCGCGCCGGTACTGGTCGTGATCCCGGGCATGGGTGTCCCGGCCGCGTACTACGAGCTGTTCGCCCAGGCGACCGCGGGCCGCGGATACAACGTCGCGATCTGCGAGCTGCGCGGGCAGGGCGATTGCGCCGATGTCGGTGGGACCTACGGCTACCACACGATCGCGTCGGTCGACCTGCCCGCCATGATCGGTGCCGTGGCACAGCGCTTTCCGGGCAGTGACCGCTATCTGCTCGGTCACAGCATCGGGGGGCAGCTGGCGGCGTTGACGGCGGCCGCCTGGGCCGAGGTCAGCGGACTGATCCTGGTGGCCAGCGGTACCAACTACTACCGCTGCTACGGGCGGGCGATGTCGGCCTGGCTGCTGCTCGGTTCGGCGCTGCTGCCGTCCCGGAGCTCTCTGGTTGCGGCCGACCGCCGGATCGGAACCGCGCTCGGCCTCTTCGACGGCCATCCGAAGCAGATGCACTCGGACTGGTCCCAGCTCGTCCGGTCCGGCCGCTTCGAACTGAAGGGAGCCGATGTCGACTATGAAGCCCGGATCGGTGCGCTCGAGGTGCCCGTGCTCGCCGTGCATATCGCCGGTGACGAACTCGCGCCGCGCGCGTCCGCGGAGCATTTCGTCGAGAAATTCCAGTCCGCGGCCGCGCAGGTCTGGATGGAGCCGCGACGGGTCGGCCACAACGGCTGGATTCTCGACGGCCGTAGCGTGCTCGACCGCATCGAGGACTGGCTGCAGGAGGTCCGCGCCGCGAATGCCGCCAGGTCGATAACCCAAGGCCGATAACGGATGGATACTTCACTGCTGCGAGCGTCGCTAATAGGCGCAGAATTACCACACGATTGCCTGGCTGATTGCGGCCGGTCTTGACATTGTCGATTGCTTGGTGAAGCGTCATTTCTATGACGCGGATACGGCTGGTTTAATCGAAGTCGGAGGCTTCATGCGTAAGCGAATGACAGTAGATCTGTCGGAGTACCCTGAACCCGTTGTGATTTATCTCGGCATCAAGGCCAGGCGGCTATCGGGTCTCAGGTTCCTGATGCAGATCGGGCCGAAGCTCCGGAAGATCGCGAAGAACCCGCCGGATGGCCTGCTCGCGCACGAGAAGTTCATTTGGGGAGTTTTCCCGCTGCACATCGGGTTCCGGCAATTCTGGCGGGATCCCGACAGCCTGGATAATTTCGCACGCCGCCACGACGATCACCGGAATTGGTGGCGGACATTTCTTCACGACGAAAAGCGTTCGACCGTGGCCTGGCATGAAGCGTACTTCCTGTCGCAGACAGGCGTCGATGCGCTGTACACCGACATGGACGAGCCCATCGGGTTCGCGCACTTCGCGCCGCTCGTGCCTGCCCGCGGCGCGACGTATTCGAGCCGCGGTCGGGCCGGGCTCCGCGAGGCGGCCCAGGCGAACCCGGAAATCGCCGAATCCGACCTGTATCGCCGCACGGCGACGGATTGACCCACTGACTGGCAATAACGAAAGCTTCGACGAGGAAAACAATCATGCAGACCGAAGAGTGCAAAGGTCTTGGATTTCCGACGATGATGGAACGCGGCGACCTCCAGGGGGCGCTGGCGCTCCTGGCCCCCGACGTCGTGCTGCGCGGGCCGGTCGCCCGGTACGAATTCACCGGAATAGACGACGTCGGCCCGGTGATCGGCGCCGTCCAGCAGTCCTTTCACGGGCTGCGGAAGGTCGAGGAATACGGCGACGCCCACACGCTCGTGATTCGGTGGACGGCGACGATCCTCGGCAGGCCCGCCGAGGGCACCGATTTCTTCCGGTTCAACGAGGACGGACTCGTGCGCGAAATCGTCGTGTTCATCCGGCCATTCGACGCAGTGGCGGCGGCGGCGACAGTCATCGGCAGGCGGCTGGCCCGGCGGCGGTCCCGGACCCGCGGCGCGGTGACGGCGGCCCTGACCCGGCCGCTGGTCGGTGTGATCCGCACCGGCGATCGGATGACGCCCGGACTGCTCGGCTACGCCGCGGGAGGACAGCGATGACCAGATTCCGCACCGGACTGCTCGATCCGGGCCTGCACTCGCGCTACACCCCCGACCTCGTGATTCGAAACACCCGGGCGGTCGGGCTGCTCGGCGGCGCGGACTCGATCTGGATGCCCGACCACATCCTGGGTGTCCTGCCCAGGTCGGTCTGGTCGGCCGACTACACCGGAGCGGCGCATTTCACCCCGAGCATCGACGGCCACTACGAACCGTGGACCACCCTCGGATACGTTGCGGCACAGAACGGTTTGGCGCGGTTCCGACTGGGCGTCGGCGTGACCGACGCCGGACGTCGGCATCCGGCGGTCACCGCACAGGCCGCCGCGACACTGCACCACCTGAGCGGTGGCCGCGCGATCCTCGGCATCGGGCCGGGTGAACGGGAAAACAACGAGCCGTACGGGGTCGATTGGCAGCGGCCGGTGGCCCGGTTCGAGGAGGCGGTGGCCACGATCCGGGCGTTGTGGGAGTCCGACGGTAAGCCGATCAGCCGGGATTCCGAGTACTTTCCGCTCCGGGACGCGGTGTTCGCGATCCCGCCACATCGCGACACGCGGCCCGAGATCTGGTTCGGCGCCAACGGTCCTCGGATGCTCCGGGCAACCGGCCGGTACGCCGACGCCTGGTTGCCGGGGTTCGGCCTCGGACCGGCCGCGTACAGCGAGAAGCTGGCGATGGTCCGTAACGCGGCCTCGGACGCGGGACGGGATCCGGAGAAACTCACCGCCGCAGGGACTTTCCCGGTAATCACCGGGCCGACGCGGGGCAGCGTCGCCGACGCGCTGGCGTCGGTCGCGGTGAAGGCATTCACACTCGGCGCACCGGGTTCGATGTGGTCACGTCACGGTGTCCAGCACCCGCTCGGCGAAACGTTCGCCGGTCTGCAGGATCTGCTCCCTCAGCTGCTGGACGAGCCCACTGTGCTCTCCTATGTGGAGAAGGTCCCGGAATCATTGGTGCGCGAATTCTGCTTGGTAGGAACACCTTCCGAGGTTGTGGATCAGGTTGCATGCTGGCGTGACAATGGCATGCGCTACGCCATTCTGTCGAATCTCAGCGCCTTCCAGCCTAGCGTCGCCATGGGTATGGTCGCCAATGCGCCGATCGTGGCGATTCTGCGCGGGCTGCGGAAGCTATGAGCTCGAATCACCCGATCGTTGTTGGAGATACATTGAGCGCAAACAAGATACAGGTCGATCTGACCGGTGTTCCGGAGACCCTGCTGTGGGTCCTCTACTGGCGCGCTGAGGAGTCCAAGCGTGCCGACGCGTTGCTGTCCGACCCGAAAGCGGTCACGCTGTGCGAATCGATCGATTACCCGTTCGCGGCGAAGTTCGGTCGGCCGCACCCCGTCTTGAGCCTACGCGCCCGGTGCTTCGACGATGAGATCCGCCGGTTCCTCGCCACGCACCCGGACGGTACCGTCGTGTCTCTTGGCGAGGGTCTCGAAACACAGTTCTGGCGGGTGGACAACGGCCGGGTTCGGTGGCTGAGCGTCGACCTCCCGGAGACGATCGATTTGCGTCGCCGACTGCTGCCCGACGATGACCGCCGGCGCAGTATCGCGTGTTCCGCGCTCGACGAATGCTGGATGGACAAGGTCGACCAGAGTAAGGGGCTGTTCATCACCGCGCTGGGATTGTTCATGTATTTGCCCGGCGACGAGGTGCTCAGCCTGATATCCCGTTGTGCGGAGCGGTTTCCCGGCGCCGCGATGATGTTCGACGCGATGCCCCAGTGGCTGACGGCGTCCGCGCCGGGCGGCACCTGGTTGACGACCCTGCTGATGCGTGGACGCGAGTCCGAAGAGCAGCGATACGAGGTTCCACCGATGGTGTGGGGGATCAGCAATGACGAACTGCGTGCACGGCTGCTCGCCGACCCGAACATCACCGCGGTTCGTGGCATCCGGCTGCCTGCCGGCCGGGGCATGGTGTTTCGATACCTCAATCCGCTGTTCGGCTCCTGGCCATTGATCCGCAGTGCGCGGCCGTTCCAGTTGCTGATCAGTTTCAGGTCGGCAGCCGACCGGCTCGAGTTTTGACCTCGGGGCTGATCTGTCGGGCCTGAATGATCTTGAACGAAGCCCTCGAGTGATGATTCTTCTTGCGAAAGAAAGAAACTCACTGCAAGGGCTTCGGCGAACAGTGTGCACGACATCGACGGTGGGACAAAGACCAGCGAGCTGAGTCAGGTGTGCATTCGGCACTGCCGCGCGATGGGAAACGGCCTCCCTGGTTCCGGGGCCGTTTTCGTTCGCTCGTCGTTCAGGGTCGGATGAAGGTGAGCAGGTCGGCGTTGATGGTCGCGGCCTCGGTGGTCGGCATGCCGTGCGGGAAGCCGGGATAGGTCTTCAGGGTGCCGTTCGGCAGCAGGTCGGCGGAGCGGATGGCGGCGTCCTCGAAGGGGACGACCTGATCGTCCTCGCCGTGCATGACGAGGACGGGGATGGTGATCTTCGTGAGTTCCTCGGTGAAGTCGGTCTGGGAGAAGGCGACCACGCCGTCGTAGTGCGCCTTGGCGCCGCCGGACATGCCCTGCCGCCACCAGTTGGCGATCACGCCTTCGGAGGGTTGCGCGCCCGGCCGGTTGTAGCCGTAGAACGGTCCTTCGGCGAAGGCGCGGAAGAAGTCCGACCGCCGGGTGGCGACCTGCACCTGGATATCGTCGAAGACCGACTTGTCCAGTCCGCCGGGGTTGTCGGCGGTCTTGACCATGATCGGCGGCACCGCGCTGATCAGAACCGCCTTGGCCGCCCGGTCCTGCCCGTGCCGCGACAGGTAGCGCACGACCTCACCGCCTCCGGTGGAGTGACCGACGTGTACGGCGTCCGACAGCTCGAGATGGTCGACGACGGCGGCCAGGTCGTCGGCGTAGTGGTCCATATCGTGACCGTCGGAGACCTGGGCGGAACGGCCGTGCCCGCGCCGGTCGTGGGCGACCACCCGGAAACCGTGCGACAGGAAGAAAGCGGCCCGGAACCCTAAGGTTCCGGGCCCTCTCCGATCGAGGAGATCAAGCACAATGTTCAAGGTCATCGCCCTGCTGGCGAAAAAGCCTGGGCTGAGTACGAACCAGTTGATCGAGTATTACGAACGCCAGCACGTTCCCCTTGTCATCAGTCTGGCCCCGGCACCGATGAGCTATCGGCGCAACTACGTCGTCTCCGACAACGCGGCCGGAGATTTCGACATCATCACCGAGCTGATCTTTCCAGACCGGGCGGCCTATGAGTCGTGGGTGGCAGTCATGTACGCACCGGGGTCGGGGGTCGCCGAGGACGAACGCAACTTCCTCGATCGTTCTCGCACACGGTCGTTCACCGTTGAGGAGCACATCACCGCCTGACTGTGTTCGAGGCACGTACACATCACTCGTTCGACGGTCGGCAACCGGCGATGAAATTGCTGGTGAGTGCCGGGGATTTGGCATCAAATTTGGCATCACGACAGCAGGGGAACCGTCGGACTCAGTGGGATTTGGCGGACATCGGGGACGGCTGAAATTCTGTTGGCCTGCATGAACGGGATGCGGTGGCAGGTGATGGCAGGTGTGGGACGGTGTTCCGTTGGCTCATAACCCAGAGGTCGCAGGTTCAAATCCTGCCCCCGCTACAAACGAGGGCAGTCCTGCAGCAGCCCCGTGCGCACGCTGGATGATCAGCCTGCCCCGAAGGTCTTTCAAGAGCGTGCCGAGCTTGGATGTCCACCACAGCGACATCTCGAGCATCTGGGCGTGGTATTCCTCGTCTCGGTCCATTCTCCGTTGACACGCTGTGGCCAAGATCGGCAGACTGCTATCAGTGCGGCTGGCCATAAGTTGGCCAGTTGCAGATGATGTTGCATGACAGCCTGTCGGCATTTTCACCGGCCTCGATCAGAGGAAGAGGAACTTGCCGCAGTCTCGTACGAACTCTTTTGGCCGCTGATCGCTCGGTGCAGCCCAATTGGTTCTCGCGGAAGATTAACGGCCTGAGATCATCTCCGGCCGACCAGGGTGGCGTCCCGAAAGTCAGCGGACCGATTGTCAACAGCACGCCAATCCGGGATCTGGCACGGTTTGCGTGATTGACCCGGCCTGGATTGCCAACGGGCGCTTGATGATCGATCATGTCGCCGGTGTTCTGATCTTGGACCGC
>NZ_JBIWMX010000051.1:0-28223 GCF_044766925.1 Nocardia sp. NPDC101769
CATTCCGAACCCGGAAGCTAAGGCCACCTGCGCCGATGGTACTGCACTCGACAGGGTGTGGGAGAGTAGGACACCGCCGGAACATCCTTCGCGAAGGCCCCCAGCATCAGCTGGGGGCCTTCGGCGTTTTCTGGGCAACTCAACCAAATCGATACGTGCCCAAAGCTATTCAGCTCCGAATAGCCACCATGCGCTTCTATTGGCCGAATCCAATTACGGCACAGGCTCTGACCGCTGCGGGCTGGACGTCGAGTCGGCGAGTCGACATCACCGACTGGATCGACCGTCTGGAAGGCGAAGGCTTCCACGTCTCTCCACCCGCCGCGGCCATTCTCGAGAGCTTCGGCGGCCTCGCCATCCATCCCCCTGAAATCGCGAACGCCCTCTGGCCTGCGGACCCGCTGTTCTTCGACCCCATTGACGTGGCGAATGGCATGTTCGACCGTTATGCCGACTTCGAATCCGCACTAGGCCATCGCATGACTCCCCTCGCCGCCAACTCCAGCGGCACTGCCTTCCTGCTGATCCTCGATGACGGTCGAGTTGTATCGGATAGCATCCGGGCCCTCTGGTTGCTCGGAAATACCTTCCCCCAGGCCCTCGACCTCCTCCTCCGCCGCCACCGCACCCCATATCCGTTGGTTGGACCGGATCGGTTTCGCCCACTGATCGCGGCATCTCACCACAGGGTGGTCGGGTGAGGTACTTCAACACGGCGGGTCCGTGTTACCCGGACCTGCACTACACACTTCCTGCCGAAGAACGACTGCCGGACGCTCGGATGTACATCGAGTTCGGGTTCTTCTTCGTCGTACACGCGCCTCGGCAGAGCGGCAAGACGACAGCTCTGCTGGGATTGTCGCGGGAACTCACCGCTGAGGGGCATTTCCTCGCCTTGTGCGTCTCCTGCGAGACGGGGGAGCCAATGGGCGATGACTACGTCGCTGTCGAGGAAGCACTGCTGGGTCAGATTCGGCAGGCCGCCGAATTGCAAGGCTGGGCACCGGAACTCATGCCGCCTGATCCGTGGCCGGAAGCATCACCCGGTACGCGGCTGAATGGTCGAAGCATCACTCTGCTACGGGCATAACGGCTTCCAGATCGGAAGCTCGCTCTGGCGTGAACCCGCTGTCAGTCCGGCTTGCCGCAGCACTTCTTGTACTTGCGCCCGGAACCGCACCAGCAGGGTTCGTTGCGCCCCGGTGGCCAGGGCGTCGCCGGGTTCGTCCTGATCAGCTGTGTTGCGAATGCTGCTCGGGTCGTGGGTTCTCCGGGGTCGGTATCGGTTTTGGTGGCATATTCGTCGAGGCCGTCCGCAGTGGCCGTAACGATGGAGGGGGACAGGCCCGATTCGGAGCTGCGCAGGGCGCGCTCCACGGCCCGGCGGTGTTCATCGAATGTGCCGTAGGAATCCTGCAACGCGGGCCACCGTCGAATGGCCTGTGCGAACTCGGCTTCCGGGAAGTACAGCATCGCCACCGGAATCGGATGCTGTCGTTCCGGCCGGCCGAGGCGTTCGAGTTTCTCGATCCACTGATGACGATCCCGGTCCACACCCAGGTCGATGTGGTCCTCGGGCAACCCGAGGCGGTGACGGACTCGAGCGCGACCGGAGCCCAGCCGAAATCGGCCCAGTGTTTCGTGAGCATCGTTGTCGGACGGCGATATCCGTGACCGGCTCAGCCCCGCCTCGAACCAGCGCAGCGCGTCGTCCCAGTCCTCGCGCTCCTCGAACGCTTCACCAACGACCTCATACACGAGGTAATCGTCCGGCCCTTCCGCGAACACCACATCCAGCAGGTTCCGCGCTTCCTGCTCTTCCCCATGCCCGAGCAGAAGCGACGCATACCAGACCCGCGCATCCCCGGCGACCTGACCGCCATCTGCGATCGCATCCAGATAACGCCGCCGCGCCCGATCGAACTCCCCGGCAAGCGCCCAATACGAGGCCGCCTCACTGAGGTTCTGCGCGCGCTCGGAGAGCTCTCCCTCCGCGGCTTCCTGCTCATAGTCGCGCGCGATCTCCTCAGGCGGTGCTTCGTCACCGACGAAGTCGTCGGCGAGAAGCCCGAATTCGTCACGCAGCCGGGCATTCTCGGCCTCCAACCGCTCGATCTCCCTTCGCAACCGGCGCCGCTGCTCGTCCTCGTTCGGGTCGCCCGACATCGGGGTCCTTTCCGTGCTGCTCGTCGGCCAATCATTCCATCACGACTTGCCTGTCCGATGCCACGCCGAGTCTCCGGCATACCGATACCTACACATTCCGCGCCATGACCGGACGCGACCTGTGTTCCGAGCCTGCGTTGTATGGCAACGTTCGGCAGGTAATCCGGGTGCCGGATCTTGGAGCCGACGTCGAAGTCTCGGATCAGTCCTGCGTGCTGGTTGAGCCAGCGGATGCAGGTGCCGATCGCGGTCGAGCCGCTACTCGGAAGGGCTCGGCATGTGGGCGGTGCGGTGGAGCTGGCCGGTCTGGTCTCCGGGACCGATCGGCGCTGGGACGTTGTCGGTGTGGTCGCCTAGTATTCCAGCGCCCCACTGGGTTCATCGGAGGATGTGTCATCGTGCGGTTCGAACAACTCGATGCCCTGCGCCGGCAGCCGGCCTGGCGGCTGCTGCGTGCTGACCATGCGCCGCTGGTGCTGTCGTTCCTCGGGCAGGTGTTTGTCGACGATAACGTGCGGGCCATCTCGGCGGCCGAACTGGAGAGTCGGCTCGATGACGAGCTGTACGCACTCAATGAGCGTCTGGGGGAGGGCACGTTCCCCAAGTCGCCTGCGGCGTATCTCAATGATTGGGCCGCACCGGAATCCGGGTGGTTGCGCAAGTACTATCCGCCGGACTCCGACGAGGTGCACTACGACGCGACTCCGGCGGTGGAGAAGGCGCTGGCCTGGGTGAAGTCGATCCAGGACCGATCCTTCGTCGGCACCGAGTCGCGATTGAACACCGTCTTCGAGCTGCTGCGGCAGATGGCGTTCGGTACGGAGAACGATCCGCAGGTGCGTTTGGCGGAGTTGCAGCGGCGGCGGGACGCGATCGATGCGGAGATCGAGGCGGTGCGCCGGGGGCGTTTCGAGGTGTTGGAGCCGGCGGCTCAGCGTGACCGTTATCAGCAGTTCGTCTCGACCGCACGGGAGCTGCTCGCCGACTTCCGTGAGGTGGAGGCGAATTTCCGGCAGCTCGATCGGGATCTGCGCGCGCAGATCGCCACCTGGTCGGGTGCGAAGGGGCAGTTGCTGGATGAGCTACTGGGCAACCGGAATTCGATCGCGGATTCCGATCAGGGCCGCAGTTTCCAGGCGTTCTACGACTTCTTGTTATCGCATGACCGGCAGGTCGAATTCGCCGAACTGCTGGCCAAGGTGCAGGTGCTCGACGCTGTCGACGCGGACCCGCGGATGCGGCGAATCCATCACGACTGGCTGGCAGCGGGCAGCCGCACCCAGGCGACCGTTCGGCTGCTGTCGGAGCAGCTGCGCCGGTTCCTCGACGATCAGGTGTGGCTGGAGAACCGGCGCGTCATGGACATTCTGCGCAGTATCGAGTCGAATGCGTTGCGGGTCAAGGACATCCGCGATCCACAGCTGGAGGTCGAAATCGACGCCACCGCCCCGGAAGTGGTACTGCCGATGGAACGGCCGCTGTATCGGCCGGTGGACAAGGCGCCGCTGGTGAGCACAGGCATTGTGGAGGCCGCCGAGGAGGTGGACGCGGACTTACTCTTCGAGCAGGTCTTCGTGGATCCCGCGCGGCTGGTGGACGGCGTGTGTGCGGCGTTGCGGGCGCGCGGGCAGATCGGGCTGACCGAACTGCTCGAGCGGAATCCGCTCGAACAGGGCCTGGCCGAACTCGTCACCTATCTGTCGCTGGCGGACCCGGGATTCGCCGTGGTCTTCGATGAGCACACCCGTGAGCGGGTGCAGTGGCGCGATGCGGACGGAAATTCGCGGCAGGCCGAGATACCGCGGGTGACTTTCACCCGATCCGATTCGACTGAGGAGACGACGATGATTGCGCCCACCGAGGATCTGCGTTGACCGCGCCCGCCGTCGAGCCCGACCTGTCGGTCGTCGTCACCCAGCTGCTGAAAGGCGTGCTGTACCAGGACACGCACGACCGCCAGTGGCGGCAGTTGCTGGCCCTGCAGGCTCAGGTCCGCGACTATGTCCGGGTCATCGGCCTGACGGTGTTCATCGATGAATCGGAGGGTTATGCCTTCCTGCGGTCGCGCCCCGACCTCGAGGACGAGGAGGGCCCGGCCATCCCGCGCCTGATTCCCCGTCGCGCCCTGTCGTTTCCGGTGAGTCTGCTGCTGGCATTGCTGCGCAAGAAGCTGGCCGAGCACGATGCCAAGGACGGCGACGCCAGGCTGATGCTCACCCGCGAGCAGATCGTGGAGACGGTAAGGGTGTTCCAGCCCGAATCCAGCAATGAGGCTCGCCTGGTCGAGCAGATCGACACCCAGATCAACAAGGTGGTCGAGCTCGGATTCCTGCGCCGGCTCAAGGCTTCCGGGTCAGTGGACACCTTCGAGGTGCGGCGGGTGCTCAAGGCGTTCGTCGACGCGCAGTGGCTGTCGGAGTTCGATGAGCGGCTGGCCGAGTACGCGGCGACACTGTCGGGTGGGGAGGACCGATGATCGGCGACCCAGCACCCGGCTACCGGCTCGACCGCCTCGAGCTCTACAACTGGGGCACTTTCGATCAGCGGGTATGGCGTTACGAATTGGGCGGTCGCAACGGATTGCTCACCGGCGATATCGGTTCCGGCAAATCGACCGTCGTGGACGCCATCACCACGCTGCTGCTGCCCGCCCACCGGATCTCCTACAACAAGGCCGCGGGCGCGGAAACCCGTGAGCGCGATCTGCGTTCGTATGTGCTGGGCCATTACAAATCCGAGCGCAATGAGTCCCTCGGCACCAGCCGCCCGGTCGGATTGCGTGATCGCACGTCGTTCTCTGTGATCCTGGGCGTGTTCGCCAACCGCGGCTTCGACGCCACGGTCACGCTGGCGCAGGTGTTCTGGTTCAAGGACCAGGGCGGCGCGGGGCAGCCGGACCGTTTCTTCGTCACAGCCGATACCGCGTTGAGCATCGCAGCCGACTTCGCCGATTTCGGCGGGGATATCGCGGCGTTGAAACGCCGGCTGCGCAAGTCCGGTGCGACCGTCCGCGACGCATTCCCGGACTACGGCAAGGACTTTCGGCGTCTGCTGGGCATCGAGTCCGAGCAGGCGATGGAGTTGTTCCACCAGACCGTGTCCATGAAATCGGTGGGCAATCTGAACGATTTCGTGCGCAATCACATGCTCGAACCATTCGATGCCGACACCGCAATCAAGGGTCTGATCGACCATTTCGAGGACCTGACCAAAGCTCATGACGCCGTGGTGCGCGCACGTGACCAACTGTCGCTGCTGGATCCATTGCTCGCCGATTGCGACGAGTACCGCAGGCTCGCCGACGAGATCGACGCCGTGCGCTCCCGCCGAGACGCACTACCCTACTATTTCGCCGACCGCAAGCGCACACTGCTGACCGCGGAGGTCGAACGCCGTCGCGCCGACGCGGATGAGGTCGGCGAGCTGCTGCGACGGAACAAGGAAGAGGTCAAACGCCTGCGCGCCGAGAGCAGCCGGCTCGAGTTGGAGCGGGCCGGCCACGGCGGCAACCGGATCAGCGAGATCGATCGCGAGATCGAAGACTGCGCCCGCACCCGCGATGAACGGCAGTATCGCGCAAAGCGTTTCGCTGAACTGCTGGGCGAGGTCGGGCTGCGGTCGGTGGAGAACTCCGAGCAGTTCACCGCGCGCCTGCGCGAGGTGAGTGACCGCGCGGCCGGGGTAGAGGATGAGCGAACCGAACGCCAGAACACCCTGACCGAGGTGGCGGTGCAGCTCAGGGGCGCCGAGGACGAGGCCCGCGACATCAACGCCGAACTGCGCAGTCTGCGGGAGCGCCCGAGCAATATTCCGGCCCGCCAACTGGATCTGCGTCGCCGCCTGTGCGCAGAACTGGGCATCGACGAGGCCGACCTGCCCTATGCTGGTGAGCTCATCCAGGTTCGTGCCGAACAGTCCGCCTGGGAAGGCGCCGCCGAGCGCCTGCTGCACGGCTTCGGTCTGGCGCTGCTGGTGTCGGGCGATCATTATGCGGCGGTGTCGGATTGGATCGAGGGCCACCATCTCGACGGCCGCCTGGTCTACTTCAAGGTTCCCGCCGCCGTCGTCGAACGCCCCGCCGAGGTGGGGGTCCGCTCGCTGTATTCGAAGCTGGAGATCAAGGATTCGCCGTTCGCGGACTGGCTGGATCGCGAGCTGCGCCACCGCGCCGACTACGAGTGCGTCGAATCCATGCCCGAGTTCCGTCGCGCCCGCACCGCCATCACCAAGGCCGGCCAGATCAAAGGCGGTCGCGGACGGCACGAGAAGGACGACCGGTTCCGCATCGACGACCGCCGCCACTATGTGCTCGGCTGGAGCAATGAGAGCAAGATCGAGGCGCTGCTGGGTGAGGCCGGCCGGATCGCGCGGCTGCTCGACACACTGCAGGTCACGCAGCGAGACGCGAAGGCGAAACTGGCCGAACTGAACTCCTTCTCGTCCGCGGCGGACAAGCTGGTCGAGTTTCGTGCCTTCTCCGACATCGACTGGCCGGCCATGGTGGGACGCATCGCCGACCTGGAGGCGGAACGGCAGCAGATCGAGCGATCCTCGAATGCCTTGCGGGAGATCGCGACACAGTTGGAACAGGTCAACATCGGGTTGGCTGACGCGGATGCCGCTGTCGAGCGGCTCAGCGGCGAGCTCGGCGCGATCGAGCGTGAGATCGGTACCGCGGAGGCCACGCTGTCGGATCTGGCGGAGCTGCTGACGCAGTCGGAATACGACTCGTCGGTCGCGCTGTTCCCCGCGATCGAGCAGGCGGCGCGGCGGCACCGTGCCGATACCGTACCCGCCTGTGATCAGGCACAGTCCCGGATCACCGCCGAATTGACCGGCCGTGCGGAGGGTTTCACCCGCGAGCAACGAGGTGCGGGCAATCGCGCCGTCACCAAGATGACTGGATTCCGGGTCCGGTATCCGCTGGAAACCGAGGAACTGGATGACAGCGTGGAATCCGCGGACGGCTACCGCCAGCTGCACCGCCGTCTGGCCGAAGACGACCTGCCCCGTTTCGAAGCCGATTTCAAGAACTACCTGAACACCAACACGATTCGGGATATCGCCGGGTTCTACGCCCAGCTCGGCAATCAAGTGGAGCTGATCAGGGAACGGATCGAGATCATCAACAAGTCGCTGGCGGGGATTCCCTACAACCCGGGCCGCTATATCCGCCTGGAGTTGCAGCCGACCTCGAATGTCGAAATCCGTGACTTCCGCGCCGAGCTGCGGGAATGCACCTCCGGTGCGGTCGGCGACGGCGACGATCAGTACTCGGAGCAGAAGTTCCTGCAGGTGAAGGCGATCATTGAACGCTTCCGCGGCCGAGAGGGCCAGACCGAGGCCGACCGGTCATGGACGCGCCGTGTCACCGATGTGCGCAACTGGTTCGTCTTCGCCGCCTCCGAACGCTGGCTCGAGGACGACACCGAACACGAGAACTACACCGATTCCGGCGGGAAGTCCGGCGGTCAGAAGGAGAAGCTGGCCTACACGATTCTCGCCGCGTCGCTGGCCTACCAGTTCAAACTCGACTGGGAGGCGGTGCGGTCCAAGACCTTCCGATTCGTGGTGATCGACGAGGCGTTCGGCCGCGGCTCCGACGAATCGACCCGCTTCGCGCTGGGCCTGTTCGGCAGGCTCGGACTGCAGTTGCTGATCGTCACGCCGCTGCAGAAGATCCATGTGATCGAACCGTTCGTGTCGTCGGTCGGATTCGTGGACAACAAGTCCGGCGCGTACTCGCGGATGCAGACGCTCACGATCGAGGAGTACCGGCAGCGGCAACTGAGCCACGCACTCGAGACCGGGGGATCGGTGTGACCGGCTGGACGACGCGCGCCGACGTGGTCGCGAAACTGCGGCGGCGCTGGGATTCCGGCGACTTCCTCGCGGCGTACGCTGCGGATGCGCCGCTGCTCCCGCTCGAGGTGCCGCTGCGTGGTCCCGGCCCGCGCGAGCTCGCGGGGGACCTGGCCGCCGCGCAGGAGTGGGCGGCACAGTGGCGCAAGGCGAATGGCATCCGCCTGGAATATCAGCGAGTGGGCGGTCGGCTCATCGGCGCCAACGAACTGCCGCGCCGGGTGTGGATCGACGAGTGGCCGCAGCTGTGGTCACTGCTCGGTGTCACCGCGGCCGTCGACAGCTACTCCTGCCTGCTCGACCGCACCCGCACAGCCGCTCCTGCGCTGACCGCATGGATGCTGGACAAGCCCCATGAGGTGCTGGCGCTGGCCGGCGAATGGGATCGCGTTGTGGCGACGGTGCGGTGGATCGACACGTCCGCTCCGCCCGGTACGTTCTTGCGCCAGGTCGATGTTCCCGGTGTGGACACCAAGTTCATCGAACGCCATCGAGCCGTGCTGTCGCGGCTGCTGGATTGCCAGCTACCCGCCCACCGCATCGACACCGATTGTCCGCCATCGGATTTCATCGGTCGCTACCGCTTCCGGCGCAAACCGCAATACGTGCGCTTCCGCTGGCTCGATCCCCGGTGCCGCACCGGCGGTTTCACCGAAATCACCGTGCGTGCGGACGAATTCGCCTCCACCCCACCGGTAGCGGAATCGATCGTCATCGTCGAGAACGAGACCACCTACCTCGCCCTGCCCCCGACCGAGAACACCGTCGCCATCTTCGGCGGCGGCTACGCCCTGACCCGCCTCGACGCCCTATCCTGGCTGACCGACCGCCGCGTCCGCTACTGGGGCGATATCGATACCCATGGCTTCGCCATCCTCGACCGATTGCGCCGCACCTTCCCGCACACCGAATCGATGCTCATGGATCGCCCCACACTCCTGGCCCACGAAACCCAATGGGTACAGGAGAACTCGCCCACAATCGCAATCCTCGACCACCTGCGGCCCGCGGAATCGGAGCTGTACCAGGATCTGGTGGAGAACACCTTCGGCCCGTCGGTTCGGCTGGAGCAGGAGCGGATCCGCTACGCGTCGATCGAATCCGCCCTGCGTGACGAATGAGGTCGTCGGCGTCACAGCGGCGCATTCGCCGCTGCTCTCGCGGTTGAGCAGCAGGATCACGAAGACGTCCGAGGTGCGTCAGACGGGTCGCGGTTCCGGCTGCCGCGGTGTCGGATCGGAATTCCGCTGCAGCACAGCGCGCAGCAAGCGCACATAGGGACTCCAGCGGGCGGGGCGGCGCACGGTCCCGGTGAGCTCGCGCTCGGCTTGGTCGAGGATGTCCTCCAGGCAGGCGTCGTGCAGCCAGCGGACGACCAGCGGCCACAGCAGCCGGGCGCTGCCACGCAGCCGCATCGCGATGAGATGGGTCAAAACGACCGTGCCATCGGAGTCGGTGTGGATAGCCAACTCGTGAAATCCATCGAATCCGGCGGGAGCAGTGCAGCGGAAGCGGATCCAGCGGCCCGGCTGATACTGCTCGACCGTCTCGCGGATCAGGCCGTGGCCGCCGACCGCGCCGATGGACAGCGGGCGGTCGAACCGCATCGGGGGCCAGTCCTGTCTCGGCCAGAGCCGATCGTCGTCGCTGCTCAGCGTGTCGAGCAGCGCGGCGGCCTCCGCCTCCGAGACGGGCAGGCGACGGGTATGGAGGTTGATGACGGCCATCGTGGATCACCCTTTCGGTCGCGGGAAGTCCTGTTGGACAGGCGTCCCACGCTATTTCGAATCAAGATGCTTCTTCTGCATGAAATGTGGCAGCCGCTGCCTCGGTTGTGTCACAACCAAACACGACATGATCGCGCGGTGGCGCTCCACGTCCGGCCCGCTGACCAGCGGCATCATCGAAGTTCGGCGGGAGTACCAGACCTCTTGGCCCCGGCGTTCCGCTTTCTGATCCATCCGCGGACGCCGACCGCGAGGGGCGCGAGGAGTGTGAGAAAGCCCGATACGGGCTCGAAGGCGAGCCCGAAGCCCGTCAGGACAGCGGTTGCGGCGAGGATCGGCGAGGTCACGTAGCCGCGCGCCCGTTCAACCTCGATGACGGTGATCCCGAGGGCGACCCCGGCGACCCCGAACCCGGTGAACCAGAACGACAGGTCGGTGTCCTGGTCCTTCGTGGCCCACACGACGATGCCGAGTGCGGTGTGTGCTGCGCCGATGAAGACGAGCATGCTGCCGACTACCGGGAACCCTGTTTTGGAATACACATTCGTAAACTAGGCCCTAGACTGTCCCCGTGGCAAGACCCCGGCGATTCACCGACGATCAGGTCCTCGACGCGGCGCGCGACCTGCTGGCCGACCCGGCGATCACCCGGCCGGGTATCGCCGCGATCAGCACTGCCTCCGGCGTGCCCACCGGATCGATCTACGTGCGCTTCGCCTCCCGCGACGAGCTGCTCGCGCGGCTATGGCTGCGCTCCATCCGCCGCTTCCAGGCCGGCCTCGTCGAGGCGCTGGCCGGGCCCGACCCGCTGCTCGCCGCCGCCGTATACCTGCCGCGCTATTGCCGCGACCACCCGACCGAGGCGCGAGCGATGAAGATGTTCCACCGTGACGAGCTGCTCGGAGTAGGCCCGGACGACCTGCGGGCCGCGATCACCACCGTCAACGACGACCTGGACGCCGCCCTGCGCGACGCTGTCGTCGCCGAGTTCGACACCGCGGACGATCGCGGTATGGCCATCGCGATCGCAGCGGTCAAAGCCATTCCGTACGGCCTGGTTCGCGACTTCATCGCACGGGCTTCGCCCATACCGGACTGGGTGGACGGCGTCGTCGCCACCGCATCGGCTGCCGTCGTACGCGAATTCGGCCACGCCCAAATTCGTTGATCAAGTAAGTTGTGGACATCGCGTGGTGCGGGCACGGGGCGGCCGGTGGCCGAGGGGGTATCGACCAAACCGCAGTCCATCCTCTGTCGAGCGTGGCCACCACCAATTCAGTTGTGCCCCGCACAAACACAACATGATCACGCCACGGCCGCTCCGCATCCAGCGCCCTCGCCAGCGGCGTCATCGATCGCGAAGTCCGGCCGAGTACCAGGCGGCAGTTGGCCCCCATCACAGCCAGCTCGGCGGTCGTATTCTATGGGACGCCAACGGGGGTTCAGGCGACCCGAACTATCGGCTCTGGCCTTGGTGATTGCTGCGACGGCCTGCGCTGTGCGTTTCTTCGAAAGAAACTGTCCCACATACAGGTACATCACGATCGTGGCGATCCCGGCCCATACTGCACCGGCGCCGACACAACTGCGGAAGCGGACCCGCAGGTCGTGACACCGCACCCGCAGCGTCGCGCGATCAGTTGATGACGAAGGGCAGCACGGCAGTACACATGGGGCGCCTGCTCATGGACATCACGCGGCCTGGGGCATATCGAGGAAGACGGATTCGTACGCGCTCGTGAGCCGGATTCGGATGGTCTCGGGAGTGTCGGCGCGGTGCACCGAGGGTCTGTCGAGGTGCGCCTACGGTCGCGGCGACATGCGGCCGCTCGGTGGGAAGGGACGCTGGGGTCTGTTGTGCCGGGTGGGGACTGCCGGCCGGGTGTGCGGTGATCTGTGGCTGTGCCGGGGGCGTTCGTGTTCGATGCGGGAGGTGATGGCGGCGACGGTCCAGCCGTCGGTGGCAGGGTGGTAGGGGCGCGGGTCAGGGGGCAGGAACCACATAGTGGCGCTGCCCGCGGTCAGGCCGAGGATGAACGCGAGTGCGATGACGGTCATCGTGCACTTCCTTCCGTGGGAGCGGTCACATGTGCTGGTGTGGAAGGTCTTCCGGGTGGGGAGCGAGGGAGTAGGGGACGCGGCGGGTGCGGGCGGCAAGCTCGTGCGAGAGATCGGCGTAGGCGAGGGACAGCTCGGCCAGCCGGGTCCAAACGTGGTGCCGTCGGCATTCGGGTGTCGCTCCGTCCGCGGTGCGGGCGGCGACCGAGAGCCCGGCGATCCGGTCGACGACCATGCCGAGGGTCTCGGTGTGCAGGGCCGCGGCGGCGAACGGCCGGGGCAGCCGGGTGGCTGCCCAGCGGTCGATATCGCGGATCAATCGGCTACGGGCGCAATCGATTTCGGGTAGCTCGGCCGGGTCTGCGGCGAGCCGCGCTTCGTGGAGGCTGGCCAGTTCGTAAGCGGCCTGCAATAGCGGGTGGGATAGGGCGATGGTGCCGGCGCAGGCGTCCAGGAGCAGATCTTTGGACGGCAGAGGTGTGGTCATTCGTTGCTCCCCTCGGCTTTTCGCGTTCGTGAGCTCAGTAGACACCTGCGGCAATAGAATTGGGAATGTCCAGTCAGGTTTGACTAAAAAATCGCTAGCGTTCCAGCCAGGGCATTCCACGATGGATGCACCCAGATAGCGAGGCAAACGAAATGGTCGGATCATCGCTTCCCAGAAGGGCTCTCGGCCGTCGGCTGCGTAGTTACCGAGAACAAGCAAGGAAGAGTCAATTAGCGGCCGGGCTGCACATCGATCTATCGCCGCAGAGCATTGGTCGGATCGAGGATGGGCGGAAGGTGAAGCTCGCGACCGGCCAGATTCGGGATCTGCTCGATCTTTACGGAGTGCCCACCGAGGGCGGTGAGCGTGAGGAGATCCTCGGACTGTGGCAGGAAGCCAAGGAACAGGCGCAGGCGGCCAAGCTCGCTGGTACGACCAAGGGGTGGTGGCAGGCATATACCGACCAGTACGCACCGCATTTCGACCACTATCTGGGGTTGGAAGCCGTCGCCACTCGCTTGACCACACATCAGGTCGTGCTGTTGCCAGGACTCCTGCAGACCACCGGATACCGCAGGGCGGTCAGTCGAATCGCCTACCCGGATCACTCCGAGGCAGACATTGCACGGCGATTGGAGCTGGCTTCTCATCGGCAGGTTCGGTTGGCGGACACGAACTTTCGTGTCGATGTCTTTCTCTCGGAGGGTGTCCTCCGGCATACTCCCGGCGGCCCGTCGGTCATGCGCGAACAGTTGCGCCACCTCCTCGAGGTGGCCGACACTCGCCCCAACGTGACTATTCGAGTGGTGCCCCTGGATTCCGGTAGTCACCTCGGCCTGGTCGTCCAGTCATTCACCCTGCTGGAGTTTCCGCCCTTCGCGGACCATCTCGTCGAGCCTCCGGTTGTATATGTGGAGGGTTTCGAGGGTGGGCTGTACCTGGAGCGCGCCGACATGATCGACCGGCATCGTCAGGCGATCGCCGACATTCAGCGGGTAGCGTTGACCAAGGAAGGCACCGAGCAGTTGGTGCAGCAGATTGCAGAGGAGTGCAAGGCGTGACTGTAGATCTGTCCAGCGCCGACTGGTTCAAGAGCACGTACAGCCAGCCCAACGCGGACTGCGTCGAGATCGCCCACCTGTCGGCCGGAGCGGTGGGCGTCCGTGATTCGAAGGATCCCACCGGACCCGCACTTGTGTTCTCCGGAGAACAGTGGGATCGCTTCCTCTCCAGCGGAATCTGGCGGGCCTGAACGGTTTTCACGGCCGGGGCCGAAGATCGGTTGACGGTGCGGCGAGCCCCGGATTCGCCGGATGCTGTTTCGGGCACCGGGAAATGCGCTCGCCGTTGGCCGGATCCCAGCCGACATCGCGTTGCTGCCCTGCCTCTATCTCTTGGCCGTGCTGAGCGACCCGCCGCGATCCTCGATCGGATCGTTGCTCGTGTTTGCTGTACTGGACATGGGGGCACGAGCTGCCTCCGCGGGAGAAGCATCAGGATTCTCAGACCGTCCAAGCGTCGAAGACGAATCTTCATACGCCACAGGCGTTACTGGGATTGATGGAGGAGGTGAGCAGATGGCAGCCGGAATCGATTGCTCCGATTCAGTGATCGAGCATGCGGCGGTCTTGACACCGTCCAACATCGCTCAATTCCTCGCGACGCACAACTGGACCTGCCGGGCGGACAGGCAGTTCGACCAGGTATGGGTATATGGGGAGCAGGTCGGGCTGTCCCTCGGCCTCGCCGTACTTGGTATCGCGCTGCTGATCAACGATTGGAGCCCCACCCGGGCTGTGTTCTTCGCACTCGGCTGGGCGGCCGTGACAATGTTCCTGGTAATCGTCCAGCGGCGACGAAACCAGGAGTGACCGTGCTGAACCATCGAACGGCCAGCCGTCTCCGAATGTTGGGCGGCTGACCGACCGCCATCGTTCAGGGAGGATCAGGAGAATGAGCGATGCCCACGTGGTCTACTGCTGGTTCTATGTCCGGTCCCCGTCCGTGAAACAGCCTGGCGCATACCGGTACCGGCGAATCTGGCTGGACTCCCCAAACAGTGACGGCGCCCTGGTAACACCCCACCCTCCGTCGATGGGCGACACCCTCTTCCTGTATGACAGCGAAATCCCGGATCTGGCGGGCACGTTCCGCGTGATCGGACGCGACTGGATCTACACGCAGTATGGGTCAGCGAGCTGGCCGTTCGGCGAACCAGAGCCGAAGAAGCCCAGCGTCCTCCAGGTGCTCCTCGAACCCGCTGACGAATTCCTCCACAACGAGGAACCCGCAGACGACGAGGATGAGCGGGCCGACGAGGAATCCGCAGCATGAGCGAGGAGCCCACCTACATCGTCGGGTTCATCTCCGAGGGCAAGTTCCACGGCCCGGAGTGGGAACCGAATTCCCTCGCGGATAGCCGCGCCGAAGCTCACCGCGAATTAGGGATGATCCGCGAAGACGACGACGTCAACCCTTGGGCGGTCTATCGCTTGGTGAAGGATGAGCCGGCCGCCGGTGGGATACAACAACGCGACTGAGGTGTCCTGGTTGTGCCGTGTGCGTGACATCGTGTGCCATCTGCGCAAAAGTGCGTTGCGTTCGCCGATAGTGCGCGGCATCGTCCACGAAGATCAAGGGCTCCAACACCTTTCCCACGAAACCGAGAGCCGATGACCAACCCCAGTCAATGGCTGCCCGCGCAGATCCCCTCGACCGCGCCGCCCGCCCCCGCACCTATGCCGTTCGCGCCAGCCCCGCTCGTGAGCATCGGCGACATAACCGTGCTCCAGGGGGTGATCATCACGCCTTCTGGGCAGATGCCCTTGAAAGGCGCGGGATGGACCGCCGTCGACAACTCACGAACCGAGACCAAGATGCCTGCCTACGCGATCGTGCTGGCGATCCTGTTGTTCCCCGTGTGCTTTGCTGGCTTGCTCTTCCTACTGATCAAGGAAACCAAGTTCTCGGGCTACATCGAGGTCAGCGTCGCCAACGCAGGCCGGTACCACCAGACGCTGATTCCCGTGCTCAGACCCGAGACGTTCGCGGAGGTCATGTCCCGCGTCAGCTACGCGCGCTCAGTCAGCATGTGACAGCAAATCGACCGGAAAACCAAGATCTCGGTGTGGAATCCGACGGCGACAATCAGTCATCGTCAAGCCGGCCCAGATAGTCCTCGACCACAACGACAGCTTCGACCACGGCCGACTCAGTCTTGGCAACCTGACTTCGGCCAGAGTTTGTCGCGTTTAAGGGCACCGGGGGTGTTTTCGTTCTCGGGAACGGGCGCAATAATCCTTTGGCACACAGCAGCGATGGCGCGGCCCGCGCTGTCGTTGTCATGAAGAGGGCTTCGCTATCGCGTCGCTGTCGGCGTCTCCCACAGTATGGATCGGGCGAACTCGATGGCTTCCGGGCTGAATCGGCGTTCGAATGTGTCTCGCTCCCGCAATGTTAGATTCATTCGCTCGAAGACATCGTTCAGGCTTCTGGTCATGGAGGTGAGGTCGCGCCCGTTGAGCGGGCTGCCGTCGGCGCGCGTCCAGTCTGCGGCTGTGAGGATTTCGGCGACGGTGTTTTCGACGCCCTCGGTGACGCCTGCCGCGATGGTTATCAGGTAGAGCAGGGGCGTTTCTTCGCCGTACTTCCCGATCTGGGTGGCGGTCTTTGCGGCCAGGTGGGACCACAGGCCGATCGGATTGTTCACGAGCGCACGGCCTTTGGGGGTAGGCAGTAGCTTGCCGCGGTATTTGCGGACCAGGCCCATGCGTTGCGCCGACTCCCGCAGCAGCGCCACCGGCGGTGTCAGATCCTCCCGATTGCCTTTCCCGATCCAGCGCTCGTCCATGCGCAGTTCATCGAAGACGGCCGCCACCACGGCGGGTGGAAGGTAGCCCGCCGCGGTCAGGGTGGCGCCGTCGGTGCCGATGTGCTCGAGGAGCACGGTGTAGGGGCGTACGGCTGGGGCGGCGACCGCCTCGTCGATGTGGGGCGGTGCATCGAGTGGTATTCGATTGATCATCTGCCGCACGTGATTTTGCGCTGCGAGCGGCATTGTTCGCATCAGTGTGACGACGTCGCGCATGAGTTCTGGAAGATCTGCCTCGGCCGAGTCGCCCGGTCCCGCCGGTCGCAGTGCCGGAGTCGGGGTGTCGATCTCGGCGAGATTCTCGTTGATCGCGTCCGGATCGAATGGCACCGGGGCGTAGTAGTCCGTATCGATGTCCTCGCCGTACATTTCCCGGTATTCGATGACCGCCATCGCATGATCGGAATGCGCGGGATCTATTGCCGCGACGACCAATTCGTAGCCGCCCACCCCGCCGCAATCCTCGGGCGGGCCAGGCCGGCGACCATCCGTGCACCGGGCCCGCGGCGCGCCGGGCTGGTGTGGCAGAACAGCCTCCAACGAGACCACGTGCTGCCAGTCGTCACCGAAGTCATAGCAGTAGTGCAGGATATCGCCGACGTCTACCAGGACCTCATCCAGTCGGACATGCTCCTCCGGGATTCCGGGTCCGCCTTGCTCTGCTTGAAATGGGCACAGGTAGTACTCGGTGCGCCGGTCGTAATACCGTGGCCCGCTGCCGAACTGGTGCAGGTGACTGTCCGTCCAGCCGAACGCGATTTGAATGACGGCGTGAAGTTCGTCGAGAAACAGATCCGACGAGAGTTCGAGCCGCCGCCAGAGCGGCGGTGCGGTATCCGCGAGCTCGATCCGAACGCGATACGTCACCAAGTCGCTGCGCCGCGGCCGGCGCCGCGAGGGCACCGGCGCCTCATCTACGCCGCGCGGCCCCGCCGCACCCAATTGCGCGATCAGGGCGGTCAGACCTTCCGGAGGAAGGTTTGCGAGCACTTCCTCGATGGTCTGTTGTGGGTCGCGGGGCATGCCCGGAACGCTACTCCACCGTCGACCGGTGGCGGCCGGACTGAGTGCATGCGTGCGCGTCGAGGTCTGGTTGCGCGACCGGGACACCATGACGTGCCTCGGCAGCCCTGTTCATGAGCCGCCTTCGGCCGGATGCCCACGATCGCGATCCTCGACCACCTGCGGCCCGCGGAATCGGAGCTGTATCGGGACCTGGTGGAGCACACCTTCGGCCCGTCGGTCGGTTGGAGCAGGAGCGGATCCGCTACGCGTCCATCGAATCGGCACTGTGCGACGAATGAGCGGCAGTTCGCCGCGCTGGTGTCGCAGACCGAGCCGCGAGGCAGGCGTTCTGTGCCGGCTCTCGCCGTGCAGGGTTCTGTGACAGGCCGCACGTAACGGCATTCGAATTGCGATATCGGCACAATACTCCGGTACCTGATTCGAGAATGTCTGTACCACACCAGTTTTCAGGGCTTCGGATGTTCATTGCAGCCAGGCGAGGTCCGCTTCGTCGCGTTGGCGGGACTGCTTCTCGGCCTCGAAGAGCGCCTCGGTTTTGGTGAGTACGAGAGTGAACGGCCTTCCGGTGCGGACGGTGCGGTGAGTGACCGGAAGCTCTTCGGTGTCGATCCGGCTGTGGATATGGCGGCGGCTGTCCTTTTTCAGCGGCCAGGCGAGCTCGCGCTCAGCGGGATCGGTGAGGAAGGCCGACAGCGTCGCGCACAGGTCGCAGCATCGGAGAGGGCGTGTGGGGATCGACCAGTCGTCGTGGGCGCGCGGCGGCAACGCGACTCGGGCGGAGAGTCGATCGGCGCAGTGCTGCCCGAGCTGGTCCAGCGCCGCCGGGAGCGGCATATCGCCCGATGTCCGGCGGAGGATCTGAACTGCGCAGCTGAGCAGCTTGTCATCGGCGCGGAGCGCCGAAACGACGGCGTGACGCGGATCGTCGGCCGCGACGATCTCGGTGGCCGCGAGGAACGCCGCCACCGGGTCGACCAGTACGGCCTGTCGCGACTCGCGGGCGCTGGGCCGGGGATCGTGAAGTGTATGGGTGATTTCGGTGGCGTACCAAGCTCCGACCCGACTTAAGATACGGTCTGCGAGCCGCATGCCGTCGGAGTCCTCCGCCGTCCGCAAGCCCTCACTCAGCGCAACGAGCGCATCGACGGTCCAGCGAAGGCGGCGCTCATCGCCCCGATAGTCGTAGCGGGACTTCGACATACACCAGTTATCGAGCAGGCGATCGGCCCATTCGTCGCCGTAGCGCGTGGTGAGCGTCACGAGATCAGGTGCGTGCACGGCGGTCAATGACTCGAGATGCAGGGGCCGCAGCAGCCTTGCCGCCGAGTCCGCGTCGTCGAGACCGGTCGCCACTCGCACTGCGGTCACCACGATCCCCGGCGTCTGGGTGTCGCCGCCGACGGTGGTGTCCCAGAACGGCTCCAGTGTTCGCGCCGAGCTGCGGGCACCTTCGAGGTCGTGGTCGGCGATCTGTTCCGTGAGTGTCGCCAGTGCCCATTGCGCGGAGGCTTCGGCGTGTACCGTGAAGGCGCGCGATCGGGGCCAGATGACGACGGCAGCACGCCGGTACCAGCGGTCCATCGTATTGCCGTAATTGCCCATGTAGCCTTCGTATTCCGAATCGTACGGCTCGAGCTGCGCGGTGGGCGTCGTCGCGCAGACTTCGTCGTCGTCGACTGCGACGACAAGCGGGGCGGCTGGATTGCCGGATACATCGATGGACGATTCGAGAGTGATCACCGATTCGATCAGTTCGTTCGCTTGCGGGGACCGGGTGTTGGCGTGGCGATAGCTCCAGCTGTCCCACTGGTCGTCAACGCAATCCCAGGTCTCTCGGATGGCTGCCAGCGCCAACGCTGTGTCGCAGTTCGACCGATCAGCCGCTGCTCGCAGCATCGTGGCCCGTGCCGCATCGGTGCCCTTGAGCCTGGACCAATCGAGCCCGCGGGCCGTGTATTGGTGATCCAGGAGATACACCAACCGGTTCGGTGGCCGACCGACCCGTTGGCCCCAGCGCGCCGCGCTCGGCTTCTGAAAGTGTTCGCGCAACCGTTCGGTCATTTCGGAATCGGCCGCGATCGCGGGGCGCGGTGACACAGCATGCTCGGTAGCGACCAGCAGGTTGTAGGTCAGCACGATTCGGTGGCCGGAGCGGATCGGCCGAACCTCGTGCATACAATCGGCGTAGAACGCGACGAAGGTCAATCTGTCTTTCGCCCAGCGGTATTCCACGTGCTCGGTGCCGTGTTCGACGGCCAGGGAGCCGCCGGTGAACGTGCTGGGCAGGGTGACCACCAGCGAAGCCACCATGGCGTCGGACTTCTCCGAGTCCTGGTGGGGTCGGAAGAACTGGCCCGGCGTGTACACCAGCATGGAATGCAGTTCGGCCGTCAGCCGAACTCCCGCCGGCAGCCCGAGGTCGGCGGCGACCTCGGTCAGAATGGGGCGCAACGTCCGATTCCAGCGGCGTTTGTCGATCTTCACCCGGCTGCGGGGGATCTCCCACGTATCACGGACCGCCCGGTCGAGCAGGGTCTGTTCCCGCAACCCGTAGCGCGCGGGCCGGGCGACCCGCAACAGTTCCCGTGCCTGCTCGGCGCATATCGGCATCCGCAGTGGCCCGACATCTTTGACGTCGATCAGCAGATCGTCTGCGGTGGCGGTGTGCCGGGTGCAGAACGAACCGGAGCCGTGGGTCTGCGCCAGCGCTTCGGCGATGCGCACGCGCGGCGGCGTCGCGCGTCGAGATTCCTTCGGTGTCACCGCGCTTCCGCCCCGGCAAGCGTACGGAGCTGGTGGTTCACGGTGTCCTGGACGAACGGCACGGGGTCCTCGGGGTAATCGGGATTGTAGTCCTCGAGTGGGTGGTCGCCGCGTCCGTCGACGCACACGGGGTGAGCGATCTCGGCGGAATCGATTCTCTCGAGCGTGATTTCGTGGCGGTGACAGTCGCCGAGATCGTAAGTGTAGGTGATCGTCGATGTGGGCGCGGGCAGAGCGCGGTTGACCCGATAGGCGTATTCGTCGCCGCAGTCGTCCAGATCGAAGAACGGGTCGGCGTATCGGCGACCGGCGGCGTCGAACACATGCAGATGATCGCCACTCCAGTTGAACAGAACCTGGATCGCATGGTGCAGTTCGCCGAGGGACATGTTCGCGGGAACCCGCACTCGCCGCCAAACCCGCCCGGACAGTGCGATTTTCAATTGATAGGCCGGAATCGGAGGCCAATCGGCGCCGATGGCCGCCAACAGTTCATCGCTGTCGGGATGGCCGGACGCACGCACCGATGCGACGATGTCGTCCGCGCCAGCGCCGAGCAGCGTATACCTGGCGTCGACGACGCCGAATCGTTCGAGGTCGGCCAGCGCGGAGTCGACTACGATCCAGTGCAGAATCCGTTCGTCCAGGGCGGGGGATCCTTCGGCGAGCGCGAATCGTGCGTGCGGGCCGAGCATCCCGTACTCGAGCACCTCCTTCCACAGTCCCGGCACGTCATAAGCCGAGACGATCTCCACGCCGAGGAGACGGCCCGCCGGCGACGCGGTTTCGGCGGCGTTCAGCAATTCCCGCAGCGGGCCCGTGCCCGAAAACCTCTGCGCCGCCAGCCATCGCTGGGCGTACTTCCACGATTCCGCCTCGGGCAGCCGGGCCAGGACGGCCAGCAGCGCAGCGGCCGGCAGATCGGCGTCCATGGGCGGCGGTACTCGCCTGCCGAGCTCGTCGCGCGCGTACTCGGCCAGCGGTGTCGCCGACAGCCGATGGTCGAGCGCGCCGAATTCGCGCAGGATCTCGACAACCGTGTTCACGGGATGCCTCGGCGAGCGTTCCAGCCCATGGGAGTGGTAGTCCCAGTCCCCACGTGCCCGCATCGTGTCGCCGACGAGATCGGGCAGATCCTCGATCGGGACGCGGTGCGCTGTCACCGTGGCCAGCGTCACCTGACAGACGATTCGGGCGTCGGCCTGACATGGATCGTGAACCTGTTCGCGCACAACATCTTCCAACGCGGCCAGCCATTCGCGTGCACCGGGCTCGGGTGCCGGCTCGACACGGACCGCCCTCGCGCCGGAGCGGGTGATCAACCCCGCCGCCATCGCGACGAGCCATCGGCGATGGACCATGGGAGCATCGCTCGCCCGGCGGACTTGCGCGGGACACCGCAGCCTCAGGCATCCCGCCAACTCCGGCACGGACGCGGGCTTCAACGCACCGCCTGCCGTGGTCGGGCGTCCGGCTCCCACCCAATCGGCGACGGCCAGCGCGTCCGCGAAAACCGTTGAACCACACACCAAGGACGACAAGTCCGCATTCATCCGACGATGGTAAAGCCTCGGCGTGGGGTGAGAAGCGCCGCCCGATCCGGCCGCAGTAGTAGATCCAGCATCTTGTAGTTGGTGAGCAGAATGTCCGGCGGCGAATTGTGCATGAGCCACCGATCGGTGATGAGCGCCTCGGCCGTATCCATGGTCCGCCCGCCGGAGGACTGCTGGGCAGTCCGTGTAGGGCTCCACGGTGATCCCGGCACTGGTTGTGACACTGGCGGCGACTTCTGCCTCGGCCCTGGGTTGTTCACAAATTGCCGGAATGTGCTTGGATTCCGATCTTGATCTCGGATGGACCGATCGCAGTGCACGCGGTGCAGTTGATCGGCTGCGCGGTGTCATCGTGTAGAGCGGCGTTGTGTAGCCAGATGATTGCCATTCCTATCGGTCCAGTAGGTTGATCGCTGTTGTAGCTGGGGACGGCTGTAGGCTTCGGCTTACTGCTGTTTCGACGGGGGAACTGCCTGCAGGGGGGGACTTTCATTGGTCGGTGATGGTTTGGCCGTATTGCGTTCGGAGGTCGCGGCGTTCTATGCCGGGTTCGGTCAGCCGGAGCTGATGCGGCGAGCATTCGAGCAGGCCGTGGTGTTGGTCCCCGTGGCAGAGGGTGATCGCGTGCCGACGTTCCGGGTCGGGGAGATCGACTGGATCTGCGCGTTCACCGCCCGCGAGGAGTTCGCTCGGTTTATGGCGGCCCGCGGTGATGTCACACCTGACGGGGAGTATCGCTTCCAGTCGCTGTTGGGGAGTCGACTGCGCGAGTACGCGGCGGCACGACCCGAGCCCACCGGGATATCAATCGATTGTGTGGGTGTCGCGCCGATAGCGTTCGCGCCGGAGATCGTGGAAACCAATGTCGCCGAGGGGCAATCGCATGACTGATGGGTTGAAGGTCGAGCCGGCGGTGCTGACGCAGGCGGCGAATGGGATCAATTCGATCATCGGGCAGTTGTCTGATCTGGGGATCAAGGAGACGGGCGCAATGGGGCGCGGGTTTGCGCTGCTGGCGCTGACGTCGCTGCAAGCGGGTAAGGCGTCGGTGCAGTCGACGTTCGAGACGTTCTGTAACCGGTGGTCGTGGGGTGTGCGGTCGTTGGTGCAGTCGGCCAACACCATGGCCGAGGCGGTCGGACTAGCGGCTGGGCGATACCAGATGATGGATGAGCAGGCCAAGAACGCGCTCAAGGAGGCGTATTCACACCTGTTCTCCGATCCGAACCTGACCAAGGATCAGATCGACAAGCGGTCGCTGTCGGAAACCTTGTCCGACAACGGTTTCAACGCGCTCATGCACCCGGATTACAGCGCCCAATCGTTTCAGGACATGTCGGACAAGATGCGCCTGGACACGCAGGTCATCAAGACGGTCGGGCCACAGGCGGCAGCGAATATCGGCGCTCTCTCCAATCCCGCGACCATCGCGACCCCTTCGCCCGGCATGGCATCGCCGGGTTGGAACACGGGCGCACTACAGCAGGCGGCACAGATCCTGACTCCCGAGCAGGCCGGGCAGCAGGGCGGTAAGGGCGGCCGGTAGATGGGGATCGGCGACTGGTTCAACAATGTCGGGGACGCGATCGATGAGGCCGAGACCAAGGCGGGCTCGATCCTGGACAAGGGCGCACACACGGTCGCGGATTTCGCCCGCGACCACGGTGCGGGCGGGGTTGCCGATGCGATCGACGAGATCGGCGACCAGGTCGCGAACGTGCTGGGCGGGGAGATCGTCGAGAAGGAGCTCGGCCAGACCAAGGACAAGACCGAGCTCATCCACGGCGAGCCCTCGGCCATCCACGATGTCGTGGGCAAGCTGAAATCGATGTCGGCATCGATCGAGTCGACCGGGGACGCACTGCGCACCATTGACGTGGCGGACTGGACCGGTAAGGGCGCGAGCGCGTTTCACGCCGAGTTCGACAAGCAGCCCAAGGCGTGGTGGACCGCCGGGGATGCGTTCACCAAAGCGGCCGCGCACCTAGAAAACTGGTATTGGGCGTTGGAGACCGCGCAGGCCAAGGCCCAGAACGCGATCAACAAGTGGGAAGCGGCCGACAAGGAGGAGAAGTCGAAGAAGTCGGCGTGGAATGCGTTGTCTGACAAGGACAAGAAGCACACACCCCTGGTCGACACGTGGACAGCGATGCGCAACGAGGCACGCGCGATCCTGAAGAACGCCCGCTCTCAACGCGACACCATCGCCTCCCAGGTCGTCTCCGGCTTGCAAACCGAAACCCAGGAGGCGCCGACCGAGCCGCCGTTGTCGCAGCGGTTGTCCGCTGACTTCGACGATCTGAAAGGCGTCTACGACCACGGCAAGCTCAGCTTCGAAACCGGCCTGCTGACCAGCTTTTCCTCGATCGTGCAGTTCGCCCGCTCGACCGACATCCTCGACCCGTACAACATCTCGCATCCGGCCGCCTACTTCTCGCACATGGCCGATCTGGGCACCGGGATGGTCACCGCGGCTGCCGATCCGGGCACGGTGGTCGATGCGATGTTGTCGGACGCTCGGAAGAATCCGTTCGAGACCGGCGGCGCGATCACCGGCAACATCATCCTTACCGTGGCCACCGGCGGCGCGGGCACCGCACCCAAAATCGCCGCGGAAACGATGGAAGAGGTCACCAATACCGTCAGGGTGACCAAGGTCGCCACCGACGTGCTCGAGGACGCCCCGGGCGCTGTACCCAAGGGTGTGCCGCGCATCGAGGCACCCTCGATGCCCGGCCGCGCGGCCTCGACAGTCGATCGGCCTGTGGAACCCTCGGGCGGATCGGGAAACCCGTCGGCGACACGACCGAATGCCGTGCAGCCGGGGGCTTCCGCACCGCAGTCGCCGGGTGCCGCTGTGCCGAAGCCCGACGCGGCTGCTCCCGGCACTGCCGGGGCACCGGAAGGCGGGCCGGTAGCGGGTCCACATCCGGACGGTGCTGCCCCGCAGCCGCATCCGGCCGACACCCACCCCGGAACCACAGAGCCGAAGGGAGCCTCATCGGTCCAGGCCGATGCGCCGGCGCATTCCGATTCTGGTTCCCCACAACACAATCCCTCCGCAGAGCCGCGGCCCATGGACGGCACCCATGAGCCATCGCCAGCGGGTCCGCACACAGACCAACCGGGGCAACCCGGTCTCGCGACCGACCAACCAGGGCAACCGGGCGTGGCGACCGAGCGTGCGCCCGGTGACGGATCACCCGCGCCTCACTCGCAACCCGAGAACCTGAGGACAGACCCGGAACCGGGCCGGACCCACCCCGACTCGGAAACCCCCACCGTTCCTCGGAACGAGCCGAATTCTCCAGCGCCGCACAGCGAAACGCCACACTCGCCCGCTGGTGATGATCGCCAGCCCGCCGCGCAGCACGACCCTGCCCATCGTGGCGACCCGAACGGCACGCATTCCGGCGGGCAGGACCACCCGCAGCCGGAGCACGTAGCGCCCTCGCACGAACACCAGCCTGCGCCGGCGTCCGACGGGCACAACCCGAGTTTCGAAGACCATGCCGGTGCCGACCACCAGGCCCCGGATCACGCACGGACCGGAAATCCCGAAGACACCAGCCATCTGAAGGACAAGACCTGCACCGAGGATCCGGTCGACATCGCCACCGGAGCGTTCCTACTCCCGGAAACCGACATCGACCTACCCGGCGTACTGGGTCTGGTGCTGCGGCGAACTCACCGCTCCAGCTACGGATTCGGCCGCTGGTTCGGTCAGTCCTGGTCGGCAACACTGGACGCCCGTGTCATCGTCGACGGCAAGGGCGTCACTTTCGTGGGCGAGGACGGCGTCCTACTCGCATTCCCCCACGCCGATATCGGGGTGAGCGTCGAACCACTGG
The DNA here is from genome assembly GCF_044766925.1 of Nocardia sp. NPDC101769. Lineage (NCBI taxonomy): Bacteria > Bacillati > Actinomycetota > Actinomycetes > Mycobacteriales > Nocardiaceae > Nocardia > Nocardia sp. NPDC101769. The sequence goes on from NZ_JBIWMX010000051.1 coordinate 25,365, forward strand.
CCGGCGGCCGGAGTTGGACCCTGACTCGTACCGAGGCCGGCACCTACCAGGTGCGCGACCTGAACCAGGAACTGGTGTGGCACTTCGCACCTGAACCCGGTCTTGCCGGTCTCGATGCACGGTTGGGCAATCTCGCGGTGTCCGCGATCACCGACCGTCACCACAACCGCGTCCGATTCCATTACGACGGAGACGGTGTCCCGGTCGAGGTATCGCATTCCGGGGGCTATCGAATCGTGATCGACAGTGCCGCGGGACGTATCACGGGCTTGACCGTCATTGGCAGTGAGAGCACCGGAGCCGAGACCCGCACACGGGTGCGGGAATTCACCTATGACGCCGGGAATCTGGTCGGGGTGGCCAACGCTTTGGGCGCAACGACGCGCTACATCTATGACGAGCATGCGCGCATGGTGTCGTGGACCGATTCCAACAGCAACAGCATGGTCAACACCTACGACGAGGTCGGGCGGGTTATCTGCCAGCGCGGCACCGACGGAATGCTGAACTGCGATCTGGAATACGGCGACTTTCTCGACGGTACAGGGCGATTCACCTGCATCACCAACTCTCTTGGCGCGATGATCACACACGGTTTCGATCGCGACCTGCGGCTGCGCGATGTGGTCGACCCGGCAGGCGGGCACACCCATTTCGATTACAACGCCGAACGTGAACCGCTGAGAGTCGTAGCTGCGGACGGCACAACCACGCATTATGTCTACGCTGGGACCGGTGATCTGGCCCGGGTCGTTCGGCCGGACGGATCAACGATCAATATCGAGTATGCGCAACGGCGTCGGCCCGAGACGATCACCGATGTAGACGGTGGTGTACGTCGCCAGGAATGGGACGCGTCAGGAAACCTCGCCGCAGTCATCAGCGCAGGTGGCGTGCGTACCGATTACCGCTACCGCCCTGACGGCGCGGTCGCTGAGATCCGCGAATCGACCGGTGCGTGTACCCGCATCGAGGTTGACGCGACTGGACTGCCGATCACCGTAACCGATCCTAGCGGTGCCACTACCCACGTCGAGCGCGACTGTTTCGGCCGTCCCGTCCAGGTCACAAACCCGTTGGGCGCGGTGACCCGCTACGAATGGTCTCCGGCGGGAAAACTGTTGCGCCGCACCGATCCTGACGGCTATTCCGAGTCATGGAGCTGGGATGGCGAGGGCAATTTGCTCACCCACACCGACCGTGCGGATCACGTCACTTTCTTCGCTTACGGCGCGTTCGACCTGCTCGCCTCCCGCACTGATCCTGACGGATCGGTCACCCTTTACCACTGGGACACAGAACGACGGTTGATCGCCATCATCAACCCGCTCGGCCATACCTGGAGCTATCTATACGACCAGGCCGGTCGGCTCACCGCCGAAACTGACTACAACGATGCCACCACCCGCTACACCCACGACCACGCCGGACGCATCGCCAGCGTCACCGACGCGAACGGAAGCACCCGTCGGCACACGCATGATGTGCTCGGTCGGGTGACCGAGATCGTCGCTGACAGCGGCGAATGGTTGCGCTATCGCCTCGATGCCGCCGGGCGAACCCTCACTGCAACTTCTGGTGTTGGTGAAAACCCAATCCATACATTGGAGTTCAGTTACACCGTGACCGGCAAGCTGGCCTCGCAGCGGCTCGATGACCAGTCCGCAATGGAATTCGCCTACGACGCTCACGATCGGCGCATCGGCCGCACAATGCCGAGTGGTGCGTCCACCGCATGGCAATGGGACTACACAGGGCGCATCCGGGCCATGTCGACCGACGGACATCACATCACATTCGCCCATGACCCGGTCGGCCGACCGATCGGATGGCGTGTCGGCGAAATCGCTGTCAACCGAACCCTGTCCGACATCGGCCGCGTCACCGAACAACAAACGGTCGCATTCCCATGCTCCATCTTGAACCTCGATCCGACTCCGGTACCACGGCCGGACCCGCGAAACTTGCGTCAGGATGCCTTCGCTTACCGGCCCGATGGCTACCTCACCACGCATACAATCAGCCGCCCCGAAAGCCCACCGCAGCGGTGCGACTACGCGCTCGACGCAATTGGGCGGGTCACAGGGCTGTCACGCGATGGATCGCTGACCGCGGCATACTCCTACGACCCACTCAGCAACATCATCCGCGATGAAATGTCCAACGGCTCACCAACCACCGTCGTCGCCGATGCGGGCGCAATCGATTCACGCAGCACGGAATCCCCCGTCGAGCAGGGAAACTCGACAAGCAACCGCCGGGAATATCACCGGAACCTGTTGATCAGGAATGGGCGTACTCGGTACCACTACGATGCCTCGGGTCGACTCGTCCGCAAGGTCACAACGCGGATCTCACGCAAGCCAGAGATCTGGCAATACCGCTACAACGCTTTCGATCAACTCACCGATGTCCGTAAGCCTGACGGACAACGTTGGCGTTACACCTACGACGCCATCGGCCGCCGGACCACCAAGCAACACTTGGACTCCGATGGTATCGTCCTGCAACACGCCGACTTCGCCTGGGACGACACCTATCTCGTCGAACAGACCCTCGCCAAAACGACCACCCGTTGGCATTACCAACCAGCTTCGTACACGCCGATCTCTCAAACAACCGACGAGGCAACAGTCGACCGAGCTTTCTACGCCATCATCACCGATCTCGTAGGTACACCAACTGAACTCATCGACCCAGCCACGACAGAGGTAGTCGCTGAAGCAACTACGAGCCTTTGGGGTGGCACAACCTGGCAGGGCAGTGAGCCTTTTTCATCCTGTGCGAATGATGTTGAGGGGCAATGGATCTGATCTCGGCGTGCCTCCGCCGGATATGAGGAAGCCCCTGGTAGACAGC
>NZ_JBIWMX010000052.1:0-26855 GCF_044766925.1 Nocardia sp. NPDC101769
GTAGATCCGGGCTCGCCGCGCCCAGTTGCTCGGACAGGAGCTTGCCCGGGTCGATAGGCTCAATATTGGTCATCGCGTGGTCTTCTTCCTTCGGAGCGACTTGGTAGGTGTTCTGAAGGATCACGCGGTGGCCACCCTGCTGTCCGGGGATTGCGACAAGCTCAGCATCCAATGCTGCTGCTACACCACGCTATTGGACGCAACCCCGGTAGCCCAGGCACACTCATAGGTCCCGGCACCGCCGAAGGCGGCGAAGATTCCACCATTGATTCCATAGGTTCTCGTTCACGTGAGTGCGAACCTATGGAATCTATGGGCGCATCGATGGTCCACACCCACGATGCGCCCTTGCCGAAGCCCTGACGTTCGGTTCGAACCTTGGCCTTGATCCGAGCTTTCTTGGCGACGTTGTCATTCAGCCCGACCGACCGTGCATGCTTGAGCACATCACCTGCCGGAGCCGACCCACCGTGATCCTCCAGATACGCGAGTATCACCCTCTCGGCCTCAGAACGTTCGATCGCCTCGCCGTCCTCGGCCGACCCGGACAGCAACTCACGTGCGTCGCGGTCAGTCTCACCGAGCCAGCGCATCACACCCACCTCGGCGTCGCCGTCCTCGGCGGCCACGGTCGTCGATTCGATCACCGCCTCCATCGACCGGGTACGCGGCGCGAGATTGCCCTTGGTGTTCGTCACAACCAGATTGCCGGTGTCGTCATCGTGAGCCACCGACAGCACCGAGCGGGCCACTTGCGACCATGCGATGGACCCGAGGATGAGTTTCCCGGTGTCGTTACCGTCGCGCTTGCCGAAATGGCACAGCCCCAGCACCACGCACTCACGCCGCGCCGCTAACTGTGCCAGTGGCTCGAGATACTGGCGTACCGCCCGGTCGTCCTTGCCCGACAGCTCCGAGGCCATGGCCGAGGTCGCCGCGTCCAGAACTACGAACGACACGTCATGGTCGGTAATCAACTGCTCAAGCAACCCGGTATCCAAGGGCAACACGAGCATCCCGGTACCGGTCAGCTCGGTCTCCACGTCCACGAACAACACTCGATCCATGTCCGCCCCTGCGGCTTTGAGCCGGGGCACGACAGTGAACTCGCGCGCGTCCTCGGTATGGACGTAAAGCACGTTGCGCGGAACGCCCGCCCATTCCCCGCCTTCGAGACTGCCCCGTGTGACCTGTGCACACAGCGATACTGCGATGGTGGACTTCCCCAGACCCTCACGTCCTGCGAGCAGCGTCAGCGCCCCGGCCGGTATCCAGTCCGCCAGCACCCACCGCACCCGCTTCACAGCCACCTGAGATCCTCGGGTGATCGCCAACCGGCGCGGCGCACGGACCTCGGCAACGGTCACCAGATCCTCTACACGGTGGCCGGCGGCCACATGATCGGCCAGATCCTTCCCGTCCCTGGCAGCGGCAATCCTGACCGACCCCGCGACCGAAACAAGGTGCTTGGATACTGCGTCCGCTCTCGCCCGGCCCGGCTCGTCAGCGTCGGCGACCACGACCACCGGCCGACCCCGCAAAAGCGACCAATCTGCCCGATCCGGCGGTGTCGCTGCCCCTTGTGCCTGCGACACCGCCGCCACACCGATCGACCGCGCCGCGATCACATCCTGTTCGCCTTCGACCACGTACACCGGGACCGTCAAATCCGCAGGCAGGTTCTCGACATTGAACAACGCGCGCCCGGACTTGTTGCCGGTCTGAGTGAACGTCTTCTTCCCGTTGGAGTAGAACCGAGTCACCATACGGCCGTCGTCATACCGGTAGGGCGTACGCGGTGAATCGAACAGGTCACCCATACTCAGGCCGAGATCAGCCAGAACCTGATCCCTTTCCCCGTTGTGAACGAACATCACCACACCGGTCTCGGTGCGCTGAAACGTAGTGCCCCGATCGCCGCTGCCATGTCCCGGCGTCTGTCCGGCCCCGTGATCACCACGATCATCGACCTCGAGCCCTTTGGACTGGAACGCGGTCACCAGCCGCTCGTACGCGCTCACTCGACAGCCACCACCCCAACCGCCCGCACGCGCCCCGTTCGCCGAACAGACGGCCACCGAACGCAAACGGCCGGTACAGTCAGCGCGGACTCTGGTTCCTGGAAACCTCCGGAGTGACTCCCCCCGCTGCCCATAGCGCCAACTACGGGAACAACAGCGGGGGCTACGTCGTCATTGGCAACCGCCGCCGAAATCATGCGGCCCCCACTCCCCCGGCCAGCAACCGATCGGGTCCGGTGTGGCCCTCCAGCTGAAGTAGCTGGCGAACCCACGCGCTCGGAATGCGGTACCGCCCACGCACTTTGATCGCCGGGACCTGACCGTCCTTGACAGCGTTGTAAGCGGTGGAACGACCGAGGCTCAGGATCACTCCGAGGTCTTCGATCGAGATGGTGGGTTCACCAGCGTCCAGCCGCCGGAGAACGTCCAGGTAGTCATGTCTCATAGCCCCAACTGATACCCGCTCCAACGCCATGGAGTCAATAATCTGATAACTTGCGTTGTATGACTCAAAAAGATTGGGCTAACGAGCAGGTTGCGGCGATCGGCGACGCGATACGGACTCTGCGTGGAGATCGATCCGCGCAATGGCTGTCCGATCAGACAGAAGCGTTGGGCTACAAGGTTTCTCGGTCCGCCATCTCCGACATCGAGAACCGGCGACGTAAGTACGTGACGATCGCCGAGCTGACCGTGATCGCCTGGGCGCTATCGGTACCGCCGATACGGCTGATGTTCCCCGCCTACCCGGACGGACAGACGGAGATCTTGCCCGGCACCCACCTGGACTCCTTCACGGCCGCTACATGGTTCTCCGGCGAAGTAATACTCGCTCCCCCGGCAGCACTCGAACCGCGGACAGATCCGCCCAGCAAGGAATGGGAGGCCGCGGCAGAAAAGGCAATCGCCCTGTATGAGGGGCAAAAGCCGGTCAGCCTGTCTCGGCGGCGCAACGAACTACGTCGGGCAATCCGGTTGAAGGCCAACTTGATCGCCGAACTCGAAAAGGTTGCGCCCAGCGGAGTTCAAGCTATCGTCGCCCAACTCGGGGCCGATCAAAGCTATCTCGAACAAACCTTAAAGGAACTCCGCGCACTACCCGGCGCAGTGATCCATGACGAACCCACCGACCATGAGCAGAAATCGCCTAACCCGAAATCATCACGGCAACAGGAAGATTCGAGGCAATGACGGACTCAGAAACCGCCAAGAAGCGCGGCCGGCGTGCCGAACCGATCGACAAGCGCACTGCCAAGAACGGGACCGTGACGTGGACGTTTCAGCTGGACGTCGGTGTCAAGCCTGACGGTTCCCGCGACCGCCAGCGGTTCACCTACGACACCCAGACCACCGCTCGGCGCGAGTACCGGCGGATCTCCTCGGAGGTGGCGGCGGGTACCTACGTCCACCAGCTGACGCTGACCGTGGACGAAGCGTGCGAGGAATGGCTGACCGGGCGGCGCTTCCGCCGGGGTGTCTCGGCCGCCAACACCCGCAACCACCTCAAGCCAGCGCGGCGCTACTTCGGCGGGCGCAAGCTCGCGCAGCTGACCAAGGCGGACGTAGACAAGCTGGTCGATTGGATGCTGACGGCCGGGCGCGTGAACCAGCGGGCCAAGGTGGACCCCGAGTCCTTGTCCTCGCGAGTATGCGCCTTCGTCGCGCTGCACACCGATGGCGTGTCGGTGCAGACGATTCAGGCTCAGTTCCCCGGTCAGGATGTTCACACCCGCCTGTCGGCACTGCTGAAGGCAGACCGTATCCGGCGGGTCTCGCGCGGTGTGTACGCGGTGGCGGAGACGGCGGACGGCGCGCAGCCGCGCGGCGTGAAGCCCGTGACCGTGCGGTCCACCCTGACGGCGCTGTCCATGATGGTTCAGAGCTACGTGGACGAGGGCCGAATCCCCCGCAATGTGGTGGCGCTGGCGGAGCGCCCGGCCGACGAGATCGACGACCGGGACGACGACGAAGACACCGACGACCCGAAGGCTTGGACGGTCGCGGAAGTCCAACGCTTCCGCCAGGAGGCGCAGGCGCACCGCTTGTACGCGGCCTGGCTGATGTCCACCTACGGCATGCGCCGCTCGGAGGTGCTGGGCATGAGGTGGACCCGTTTCTCCGATGCCGCGCTGAAGGTCCGCCGGGGCCGGGTTGCGGTCGGCACGACCACGGAGGAGAACCTGCCCAAGTCGCGGCGCTCCCGGCGCGACCTCCCGCCGCCCGCCGAACTGGCCGCCGCGCTACGCGGCCTGAAGAAGGTACAGCGGGCCGAATGCCTGGCTCTGGGTATCCCATGGTCCGATGACCGGCTGATCGTGGTGGACGAAGCGGGCGCACCGCTGCGCCCAGAGCGCTACAGCGATGAGTTCCAGCGAATCTCGCGGGCGGCGGGGCTGCGGCGTATCCAACTGAAGGGCCTTCGGAACTCCTCGGTGAGTCTCATGCTGGCGCTGGGGATTCCGGTTCACATCGTGGCGGCCTGGCACGGGCACGACCCGTCCATGTCCCTGTCGGTCTATTCCGTGGTCCAGGGTGAGGACTTGGTGGCGGCGGGCACGGCCGCATTCGGGTCCTAGCCCGATGAAGGGGATTTCCCGAGAGTTGGCACACTCTTGGCACATTGGGGGTGCCCAACTCCCCTGACGGGGAGTGGATTTGGTCTCTGACCTGGAGCCGCCTGGGGGAATCGAACCCCCGACCTTTTCATTACGAGTGAAGCGCTCTACCGACTGAGCTAAGGCGGCGTGCCTTCCGGCGGTGCGAGTCTATCGTCTCGCGCCCAAATCGCGAAAACGGGAGCTCATGGTGACCGGAGACACGGTGTGGTCAGGCGGAACGGGCCGCCATCAGGGCCGCGACCATGGCGGCGAGGGCAAAACGGGGCTTCACATTGGTTTCGAGGGCCGCGCGGCAATCGAGGACGGCCTGGATGGAGAGCAGCAGGCCCTCGGGGCGGACATCGGTCGCGAGTTCGCGAATCTGGTCGGCCATGTCCGGGTGGGTGAGGGTCACGCCGGAGGAGGAATCCGCGGTGGCCGCGCCGAATCGGACCGCGAGCGCGTCCCGGTACAGGCCCGCGACATCGATCAGGGCCCGGTCCAGGGCATCGCGTCCGGTGCGGGTGGCCCGCGACTTCTGGCGTTTCTCCAGGTCTTTCAGCGCACCGGCGGAGCCGCGGGTGGCCGAGGCCGTGCCCTTACCGGTGCCGCCCGCACCCAGCGCGGTGGCCAGTTCCTCGCGTTCCTTCCCGTCCCGCTCGGCACTGACCTGCTTGGCTTCGTCATCGGCCGACTTCACCAGTTCATCGGCGGCCGCATACGCCGCCGCGGGCCGGGCGGTCGCCGTGACCAGCGCCAAGGCTCGTTTGCGCCGGGCCCGCGCCTGGTCGTCGGTGGCCAGCCGCCGAGCGCGCCCGACATGTCCGCCGCTGATCGAGGCCGCCCAGCCGGCGGTCTTCTGGTCCAGCCCGTCCCGCTCGTGCAGCACCCGCGCGATCGAATCCGCCGACGGCGTCGCCAGATGCACGTGCCTGCACCGGGATCGCAGCGTCACCGAGATGTCCTCGGGATCCACCGACGGCGCGCACAGCAGGAACACCGTGCGCTCCGGCGGCTCCTCCACCACCTTCAGCAGCACATTGCCCGCCGCCTCGGTCAACCGGTCGGCGTCCTCGACCACGACCACCTGCCACCGACCGGTACTCGGCCGCCGCGACGCCACCTGCACGATCTCGCGCATCTCCTTGGTGCCGATGCTCAAACCCTCCGGCACCACCCGCCGCACATCGCCGTGCGTCCCGGCCATGGTGGTCGTGCACGCATGGCACCGACCGCACCCGGGCGTCTCCTCGTCCGTGCACTGCAGCGCCGCCGCGAAGCACAGCGCCGCCACCGAACGCCCCGACCCGGGCGGCCCGGTGAACAACCATGAATGCGTCATGGCCGACGACGATCCGGCCCCACCCCGCGCCGCCACCGCCGCAGCCGTCAACTCGGACTCGACCGCACCCTGGCCGACCAGCCGATCGAAGACACCCGCCACGCCGACCACCTTAGCCGTCACCCCCGACAGCCCGGCCGGGAGTCAGTTCGCGCGCTGATATGTCGTGTTCGCGCCGTCCAGGGCCTCGCGGATGATGTCCGCGTGCCCGGAGTGGTGTGTGATCTCCCGCAAGATGTGCAGCAGGATGTAGCGCACGGTCAGCCACTTCCGCTCCGGCGCCCAGGGTGCGGTCGGCGTCGGCACCGCATCCTCGAGGTTGGGTAGCTCCCGGATCAGCTTGCCGGTGTGCTCGGCCACCATCTCCCACTCGGCCAGCAGGCCGGCGACCGTCTGCTCCGGGTCCAGCCGATACTCGGAATCCATTCGGGACACATCGAATTCGGAGTTCGGGTCGCGCTCGACGAGGATGGTGGTCCAGTGGCGCTCGATATTCACCGTATGGCTGAGCAGACCGCCGAGGGTGAGTTCACTGACCGTGGTGCGCTGACGCGCCTGTTCGTCGTCGATGCCGCGGACGGTGATCCGGAACAGCTCGCGCTGGCTGTCCAGGATCTTGATCAGTTCTTCACGCTCATGGTCGACGGTCATCGAATGTCCTTCCGCTGGTGCGTGTTCCGGATTACACGCTACGGCAGGCCACCGACAGAAACACGGGCCGAAAAGCACAGCGCCCCTGTCGTGACAGGGGCGCTTCGATCAGGTCAGGACTGCGAGGCCGCGGTCTTCTTCGCCGCCACCTTCTTGGCCGGGGTCTTCTTGGCCGCCGCTGCCTTCTTGGTGGTGACGCCGTCGGCCGTCTTGGCCGCCGCCTTCTTGGCCGCCGCCTTCTTGACCACGGTCTTGGCCACCGCGGTCTTCTTCGCGGCCGCCTTCTTGGCGGTCTTCTTCGCGGCCTTCTTCACCGGCCCGCGCGCCCGCCGGTCCGCCAGCAGCTCCGAAGCCCGTGCGTCGGTGATGGATTCGACCTCGTCGCCCTTGCGCAGGCTGGCATTGGTCTCACCGTCGGTGACATACGGGCCGAACCGCCCGTCCTTGATCACCATCGGCTTCTCCGACACCGGGTCGACACCCAGTTCACGCAGCGGCGGCGCACTGGCCGACTGCCCGCCGCGTCGCTTGGGCTCGGCGTAGATCTTGAGCGCGTCCTCCAGCGTCACCGTGAAGATCTGATCCTCACCGGTGAGCGAGCGCGAATCCGTGCCCTTCTTCAGATACGGCCCGTACCGCCCGTTCTGCGCGGTGATCTCGTCCCCGGAGGCCGGGTCCACACCCACCACACGCGGCAGCGACAGCAGCTTGAGCGCGTCGTCCAGGGTCACCGACTCCACGCTCATGGACTTGAACAGCGACCCGGTACGCGGTTTCGGCTTGTCGGCGGCCTTCTTCGCGGTCTTCTTCGCCGTGGTGTCCAGATCCTCCGCCGGTTCCGGCAGGATCTCGGTGACGTACGGGCCGAAACGCCCTTCCTTGGCGACGATTTCGTGCCCCGTTGCCGGATCGGTGCCCAGCGAGCGACCTTCCTGCGGCGTCGCGAACAGCTTCTCCGCAACCTCGGGGGACAGCTCGTCCGGCGGCAGGTCGTCGGGCAGGTTGGCCCGCTGCGACACCGGATTCCCGTCCGGGTCATCGGGATTGACGACCATGCGCTCCAGGTACGGCCCGAACTTGCCGACCCGGACCACCACATCACGGCCCTCGTCATCACTGAAGAGCTTGATGGAGTTGACTTCTCGCGCATCGATGCCGTCGAGTCGTTCGCCCACCATCTTTTTCAGGCCGCCCGACCGCGCCACCGAACCCTCGACACCGTGATCGCCACCGAAATAGAAGGAGGACAACCAGTTTCCGCGCTGCTCGCGGCCACCGGCGATGGCGTCGAGATCGTCCTCCATGGCCGCGGTGAAGTCGAAGTCCACCAGCCGCCCGAAGTGGTCCTCCAGTAGCCCGATCACCGCGAACGCCACCCACGACGGCACCAGCGCACTGCCGCGCTTGTACACATAGCCGCGGTCGAGAATCGTCTTGATGATCGAGGAGTAGGTGGAAGGACGGCCGATGCCGAGATCTTCCAGCGCCTTGATCAACGAAGCTTCGGTGAAGCGTGCCGGCGGATTGGTGGTGTGTCCATCCGGCTCGAGCTCGATGGCCGTCACGCCCTGGCCCTCGGTCAGCGCCGGCAGCCGCGATTCGGCGTCGTCGGACTGGCCGCCCGCCTCCTCGTCGACACTCTCCACATACGCCTTGAGGAATCCCGCGAAGGTGATCGTCCGGCCGGACGCCGAAAACACACACTCTTCACCGGTATTCGCGATACCGGTAATGCGCACCGTCAGCGTGGTGCCGCGCGCATCCTGCATCTGCGAGGCCACCGTGCGCTGCCAGATCAGCTCATACAAACGGAATTCGTCGCCGTCGAGCTTGGCGTGCAACTGTCCCGGCGTGGCGAAGGTGTCGCCCGCGGGACGAATGGCCTCGTGCGCCTCCTGCGCATTCTTGACCTTGCGGGTGTACTGCCGCGGCGTGGGACTCACGTATTCCGCGCCGTACAACTGCGTGGCCTGAGCCCGGGCCGCCTGAATCGCCGACTCCGACAAAGTCGTCGAGTCGGTACGCATATAAGTGATGTAACCGTTCTCGTACAGCCGCTGCGCCACCCGCATGGTGCGCTCGGAGGTGAAACGCAGTTTGCGCGCGGCCTCCTGCTGCAGCGTCGAGGTCATGAACGGCGCGTACGGCTTTCGCGTGTACGGCTTGGATTCCACCGAGGCGACCGTGAGATCCACCCCGTGCAGCGATTCCGCCAGCCGCTGCGCATATCCGGCGTCGAGCACGACGACACCCTGCGATTTCAGCTGCCCGTCGGATCCGAAATCGCGACCGGTCGCCACGCGAGCGCCCTCGACACTCACCAGCCGCGCACCGAAGACCCGCGGATTCCCGCCGTCCTCCTGCCCGCGCCCGCCGGCATCCAGCTTGGCCGCGATATCCCAGTACTCCGCGGACCGGAACGCCATGCGCTCCCGCTCGCGCTGCACGATGACGCGGGTCGCCACCGACTGCACCCGGCCCGCCGACAGCCGCGGCATGACCTTCTTCCACAGCACCGGCGAGACCTCGTAGCCGTAGAGCCGGTCCAGGATGCGCCGCGTCTCCTGCGCGTCGACCAGATCTTTGTCCAGCTCACGGGTATCTGCCGCGGCGGCCTGGATGGCGGGCTCGGTGATCTCGTGGAACACCATGCGCCGCACCGGCACCTTGGGCTTGAGCGTCTCCAGCAGGTGCCAAGCGATGGCCTCGCCCTCACGGTCGGGGTCGGTGGCGAGGTAGAGCTCGTCGGCGTCGGCCAGCAGGCTCTTCAGCTCACTGACCTTCCCCTTCTTATCGGGGCTGACCACATAGATGGGCTCGAAATCGTGATCGACATCCACGCCGAGCCGCGCCCACTGCTGTCCCTTGTATTTGGCGGGCACATCCGCCGCACCCCGCGGCAGGTCCCGAATATGGCCGACCGAGGCCTCCACGACATAGCCGCGGCCCAGGTAGGGGGCGATTTTCTTGGCCTTCGTCGGCGACTCGACAATCACGAGACGACGCAGGGAACGGCCCTGGTCGGGCGCTGCCTGGGGGTTCGGCGCTGCACCGCGGTCTCGTGTTGCCACCGGCGAACACACCTTTCGTCTCGATCCGCGTGGGCGCTGGTGTACGCGCTCTACGCGGCTGGGGCAAACGGCTGCGATGTCCGATATCGCTGCCAGCAACGTTTATACCGTGTTCGAAGGCCGTGGCTGGTGCACGGCGACGATGTAGCCCCTGATCGTGATCGAGTGTAATGGGTCCAGATATGGGTCGTCCCCCACCGCCGGGGGCGATGGGGGACGGAACCTGAGGGGTTGGCTCGCTCAGGAGAGCGCGCGAACACCGGTGGCCTGCGGGCCCTTGGTGCCCTGACCAACCTCGAACTCGACCTTCTGGTTCTCCTCGAGGGTGCGGAAGCCCGACCCCTGGATCTCGGAGTAGTGGACGAAGACGTCAGCTGAGCCGTCCTCGGGCGCGATGAAGCCGAACCCCTTCTCCGCGTTGAACCACTTCACAGTTCCCTGTGCCATTCTGTTCCTTCTCTTTCCATACCGGAACGGCGGACAACTGGGTTCATCCACCGGGTCCGTTGAGACCGCTGTACTCTGTTCCCCCTGCAGGAAAGCATCTAGTACACCGTTCGCAACATCGATCCTGCTGATGGTTTGGACTTTCGATCCGTTCCCTCGAACACAGAAGCTTGCGACCAGGAACCAGTGAACCATGTCTTCCGGGAATTCAACAGCAGAGTTACCCACAATTTGCAAAAAAGTTGATCTTGCGAATGTGCAGGTGAGGGGCATAATGCCCAAATCCGTACTTGAAGTTGGTTTGCTTCCGGATAACAGAGCGAGCATCTGGCAAACGGGGTGTGAGGCAGGTCGCTACTCTGCAGTGAAATGGCAGGTGGGGCTGCGGGCGCACACACGTTTCGCACCCGTTGGGCGTGGCGCGGTGACGCTTCGATGAATGGCGGAGATCCGATGCATCGATCCGGAGACAACAGCGACATCAGCTACGGAAGATCGTTGCTGAATCGTGTCCTAAATAGCCCTGTTTCTGGTGACTCCCGACTCACCCATGTCAGCGAGCTACCGCCGCGCGCGGCGCAGATCACGAAGTGGCCCGAATGGATATCTCCGGATGTCATCGCCGCAGTTCAGGCGGCCGGGGTCGCGGAGCCGTGGAGCCACCAGAGCCGGGCCGCGGAACTGGCCGCGGCGGGGCGGCACGTGGTGGTGTCGACCGGGACGGCGTCCGGGAAATCGCTGGCATATCAGCTGCCGGTATTGACCGCGCTGCAACAGGATCCGCGGGCCACGGCGCTCTATCTGTCGCCGACCAAGGCGCTGGGCGCCGATCAGCTACGCATGGTCAACGAGCTGACCAGCGAAGATCCACTGCGCACCATTCATCCCGCGCCGTATGACGGCGATACGCCGGCGGAAGTCCGGCAGTGGGTGCGGGCGCATGCGCGATGGGTGTTCACCAATCCGGACATGCTGCACGTCGGAATGCTGCGGTCCCATCAGCGATGGGCGCGATTGTTGCGTCAGCTCAAATACATCGTGGTCGACGAATGTCATATCTATCGCGGGGTTTTCGGCTCGCACGTGGCGCTGGTGCTGCGCCGGTTACGGCGACTCGCCGAGCGCTACGGGGCGGATCCGGTTTTCGTGCTGTGCTCGGCGACCACGTCCGATCCGGCGGCCACCGCCGAAAAGCTGATCGGCGCACCGTGTGTTGCGGTCACCGACGACGGGTCGCCGCAGGGCGCGAGGACCGTGGCGCTGTGGGAGCCGCCGCTGCTCGGCAGCGGCGTGACCGGGGAAAACGGTGCGGCCGTGCGGCGTTCGGCAGGGGCCGAGGCCGCCACCGTGATGGCGGATCTGGTGGTCGAGGGGGCGCGCACGCTGACCTTCGTGCGGTCGCGGCGCAGTGCCGAACTGGTCGCCATGGACACGCGGCGACTGCTGGCGGAGGTGGATGCCGAGCTCCCCGGGCGTGTCGCGGCTTATCGGGCCGGGTATCTGGCCGAGGACCGGCGGGCGCTGGAGGCGGCGCTCTCGGACGGCTCGCTGCTGGGCGCGGCCACCACGAATGCCCTGGAACTGGGCGTGGACATCGCCGGGCTGGATGCCGTTGTGGTGGCGGGATATCCGGGGACGGTCGCCTCGTTCTGGCAGCAGGCCGGGCGCGCCGGGCGACGCACCCAGGGGTCGCTGGTACTGCTCATCGCGCGGGACGACCCGCTGGACACCTACCTCGTGCATCACCCGCAGGCGCTGCTCGGACGGCCGCTGGAAGCCACGATCACCGACCCGCACAATCCGTACGTGCTCGGGCCGCATCTGCTGTGCGCGGCCATGGAACAGCCGCTCAGCGATGCCGAGGTACATGCCTTCCACGCCTGGGAACTGCTGTCCGACCTGGCCGAACTGGGTTTGATCCGGCGGCGTGCGGGCGTGGCGCGGGACGGGTCGGCGCGCTGGTTCGTGACCGCGGACGCGCATCCGCACGACGCGGTGGATGTGCGCGGCGGCATCGGCACCGCGGTGGCGGTGGTGGACGGCGAGTCGGGCCGCATGCTGGGCACCACCGACGCCGGGCGTGCTCCTGCCACGTTGCATCCGGGCGCGGTGCACCTGCATCAGGGCGAGAGCTATGTGGTCGACGAGCTGGACCTCGAGGAGGGCGTCGCGCTGGTGCACGCCGACACGCCGGGCTGGAGCACCAGCGCGCGGGTGGTCACCTCACTGGAGATCGAGGCGGTGACCGAGGAGCGCCGATACGGCTCGGTCACAACGGCTTCGGCGCAGGTGCTGGTGACCCGCCAGGTGGTCGCGTACCTGCGCCGGCTGCCCAGCGGCGAGGTGCTGGACCTGGTGCCGCTGGACCTGCCGGCGCAGACGCTGCCCACCCGGGCCGTGTTCTATACGGTCACGCCGGACCTGCTGGCCCGGGCCGGGATCGACGCGCGACACACCGCGGGCGCGCTGCACGCGGCCGAACACGCCGCGATCGGCATGCTGCCACTGGTGGCGACCTGCGATCGGTGGGATATCGGCGGCGTGTCGACCGCCGAACACGCCGACACCGGACTGCCCACGGTGTTCGTCTACGACGGGCATCCGGGCGGGGCGGGCTTCGCCGAGCGCGGTTTTGTCCGGCTGCGCCAATGGCTGACGGCCACGCTGGGCGCCATCGAGTCCTGCGCGTGCGCGCGCGGGTGCCCGTCCTGCGTGCAGTCACCCAAGTGCGGCAACGGAAACAACCCGCTGGACAAGGCCGGCGCGGCCCGGCTACTGCGGGCCGTGCTGGCCGAACTCGGGGAAGATGACGACGGATATCCCGAACCGTGACACGGCCGTCTCCGCCGCGAAATCGAAGCGCCACACGACCAACCGGTCGGCCTTGTCAGCTGGCTGATATCGGGCGGAATCCGGATGCTGAGAGGTGGCGACGACACGGTGGAGACCCAAGTCGATTAAAAAGGGATGCCATCCTGTTAACTGAGGGATTGCTCCGTTCGATAATGCCGCTCCCGGATTTACCTGTGCATTCATTCGAATGAGTCTCCGGGAACGAATTGGAAAGCAATCGATACCCAATCTATTCCTCTCTCGCATTCATCGAATTTCGACATTGATCGACCACTGATGTGGCCTGCGCCATCACATTTCTAACCAACCGCTCGGTACTAGATATTGCCTCGCTACCTCGGCTCGTCCGACGGGCCCGCCCGCGCGGCCGCGCGCACGTCCCGCTCCCCCAGCGGGCCCAGCGATACCCGCCCGGCAACCGTCACCGTCACGTCCCAGCCCAGCACCACGCATCCGACCAGTCGCACACCCATTCGGCCCGCGACGCCCGCAGCCCGGCCGCACGCGGCGGATACGCCGCCATCCAATGCACCGGCGGCGGCCAGCGCACTCATATCCGCGGCGGCCTGCACCCGGTGCCGGGCCGCCACCGCCACGCCGACCTGGGCAATCAGGACCGCAACAGCCAGCAGGCCGATCACGGCCAGGCACGCGGTCACGGTCACTCCGCCCGCCTCGCTCCCAGCCCGATCCACGGTCGCGCATCTCATCGAGATGCTCCGGGTTCCCGCGCCGCCACCGCCGCCGCGTGCAGGGTGACCGGAACGAGGGCAGCGCGGGCACTCACCTCGGCCACGACCAGGTCACCCTCGGTGCGGACGACGACCCGGGCGCCGGGCGGTGCGACCCGGCGGGCGGTGGAGACGCCGACGTCGGTATCACCTCGGGCGGCGAGACGGGCCGCCTCGCGGGCGGCATCGACACAACGCACCTGCGCCGATACCGCCAGCAGGGCGCCGACGCCCAAGACCAGCGCCGCGACGAGGGCGGCCAGCGCTATGGCCGCCTCCACGGTCGCCATGCCCGCCTCGACATGGAGAGGCGGTGAGGCATACGTCACTTGACGGGAGTCTTCAGCGCCTTGTCGATGATCTTGGTCAGGGCGCTCACAATGCTGTCGCCGGTCACGACGGTGTACAGCACCGCCCCGAAGGCGGCGGCCGCGATCGTCCCGATCGCGTATTCGGCGGTGCTCATGCCGTGGTCGGCGGTCGCGGCGTGCAGCAGCCGGGTCCGCAGTTCCCAGAGCAGGTTTCGGACGGTCGTTCCCATGCTCGTTCCTTCCCTCACTCCGGCACGGCGGATCCGCGCCGGCACAGTCGTGAACCTCGAGGCCCCCGTCGGTCACAGCAGACCGCCTTCCAGCACCCGGCCCGCCAGGCCGATCACTACCGGAACGATTCCCAGGCACAGGAAGGCGGGCAGGAAGCAGAGGCCGAGCGGGCCGCCGATCAGCACCCCGGCGCGCTCGGCCCGGGCCGCGGCCATATCCTCGAGCTCGCCCCGGCGGCGCTCCGCCAATTCGGCCACGGCCGTGGCCAATCCGGTTCCCGAGCGCGCCGACCGGCGGGCCAGCCGCGCCAGGGCCGTCACCGTCTCATCGGCCGAGCCGGCCGTGGCCTGCTCCCACGCGATGGCCGGATCCGCGCCCAGCGCCAGCAGGTCGGCAACCCGGCGCAGGGTCGAGGCCAGTGGATCGGGAGCCTCGGACGCGACCGCGGCGGCGGCGGAGGCGGTGGGCAGTCCGGCACGCAGGCACGCCGCCAGCAGATCGAGGGCGGAGGCGACCCCGAGCGGATCCGGCTCGGCCCGGAACTGCCCCCGCGGCCTTGGATTACCGTGCGCCGGGTCCCGCAAGCGGTGCAGCCGGCGGACCGCACCGGTCCGGCCCGGCAGCATGAGCACCGCGATCGCCGCCAGCACCGCGGCCACGGACGGAGTCATCGCAGCACCTTGTCGGTGATGGCATCGGCCCACAGCAGACCGGCGCACGTCAGGGCGGACCCCAGGGGCAGCAGCAGCGTGCCCGCCGAGGACAGCAACAGCACACGCAGCGGGGACGCACCCATCAGCTCGCCCAGGCCGAGGCCGAGCACGGGCAGCAGCGCCAGCACCACGGCGGTCGCCCGGGCCCCGGCCAGCGCCGCGGACGTGCGGTCCCGGAAGCGCTTGCGGCCCAGTAGATCCGAACGCGCAGCGGCCAGCAGCTCAGCCAGGGCGAGCCCGTGCCGCTCGGCCACCCGCCAGGCCCCGGCCACTCGGGACAGTTCCCGCGCCACCACCGAGTCGTGACGCCGCAGGCCCTCCGCGCCGGACCCGCCCAATCGGCTCCGCGCCGCGCTGACCGCGAAGGCCCGTGCCACATCGCCCGCGATCTCATGCGCCGCCACCTGGGCCGCGGCGCTCGGATGTGCGCCGATCCGCAGCTCCCCGATTACCGCCTCCAGACCCTCGAGCAGTTGTGCGATCTCGATTCCCCGGTGCCGCTCTCGCCTCGTGCGGCGGTAGCGAATCAGGACAGTGGCCGCCACCAGCACCGCGGCCACCACCGGACCGGGGCCGACGAGGAACACCAGGGACACGGCGGACAATGGCGCAACGCGAATCATCCAGCTGCGCCGTGACTTTCGCCCGCGATCGCGAAGCGTGAACAGTCGCGACATGCGTCGTCGAGCGATAGGGGGAGGCACCACGAGCAGCGCCAGCGCGAGGCAGGCCGGTGCGAGCGCGTGTGGTCCGAAGCCGGATCCCATCAGTCACCTCCGGACTGCGCCGAGCCCGGATCATCTTCGGCGGCAATCGAATCGGTGACATCCGACCGGCAACAGCCATCACACCATGCCAACCGCAATCCCGGGAGTCGCGATCCGCGCAGGCCAAAAGGATTGCAGCACAGCCGATCCAAGTCGGTACCGGAGGGCGGAATCGAACCGTGGAGCGGCGAATTCGACCGGGGCCGAGGGCGACCGCACGAGCCCGGGCAGTCTTCACTCGCGGGGATCATCTGGAATCCTTTCGTCGAGGAGTTTCCTGAGGGGCACAGCGCCCGGGGTGGGACCGGTGTCGGCGGTCCATGCGGGTACGATCCGCACCCGGCCGTCGACCGGGGTGACCACGCCGATTTCGCGGAGCGCGCGACGGCCGTCGGGCCGCCGGTGGACGTGCAGGATCACCTGGATGGCGGCGGCCAGCTGACTGTGGAGGGCGGGCGGCGGCATGCCGCCCAGGGCCGCGAGCGCCTCCAGCCGGGCCGGGACCTCGCCGGGTGAATTGGCGTGCACGGTCCCAGCTCCACCGTCGTGGCCGGTATTGAGCGCGGTCAGCAGGTCGACGACCTCGGCGCCCCGAACCTCCCCCACCACAATGCGATCCGGCCGCATGCGGAGCGCCTGGCGCACCAGATCGCGGACGGTGACTTGACCCGCGCCCTCGACATTGGCGGGGCGGGCGACCAGGCGGACCACATGTGGATGCGGTGGCGCGAGCTCGGCCGCGTCCTCGACGCAGATGATCCGCTCGGCCGGGGCCACCTTGGCCAGCAGGCCCGACAACAGTGTGGTCTTACCCGCGCCGGTGCCACCGACCACCAGGAAGGCGAGCCGGGCACGAATGATGTGCTCCAGCAGAAGCTTCGCATCCGGCGGCACCGCACCGGCCGCGGCCAGCGCGTCCAAACCCTGGGTGGCCGGGCGCAGCACGCGCAACGACAGGCAGGTGCCGCCGTGCGCGATCGGCGACAGCACCGCGTGCAACCGCACTCCGAAGGAATCCCCCGATGCCGCTTCGGTTCCCGCCAGCCGTCCGTCCACCCATGGCTGCGCATCATCCAGCCGCCGCCCGGCCGCCAGGGCCAATCGTTGTGCCAGCCGCCGCACCGCCGCCTCGTCCGGAAACCGCACCGAGGCACGTCGCAGGCCCCGCCCCCTATCGACCCACACCGAATCCGGCCCGGTGACCAGCACATCGGCCACCTCGGGGTCGTGCAGCAGCGGCTCCAGCACGCCCGCGCCGGTCATCTCGGTCTGCAGCAATCGCAAGGCCCGCAACAGATCCGTGTCCGCGAGCACCCCGCCGGCCTCGGCCCGAATGGCCGCCGCCACCCGCGCCGGATCCGGATCCGCCGCCCCGTCCGCCAGCCGCTCCCGCACCCGCTCCAGCAGCTCGGTCGTCACCAGCTCACTCATCGCGCACCTCGAGACCGACGGCCAGCCAGCGGCAATCCCGTCCGGACCCGATTCGGCAGTACCCGACCCGCCCGGCCGAGCCGGACGTGCTCGGCGATCGGACCGCTCGCGAGCCCCGCACGTCGGACCACATCCCCAACGAGGGTCCCCGCCGCGGCCACGCCGTGGCGGCGGCGGAGATCCGAGACGACCGGTTGTCCTGTGCCACCGTCATTTCCGGGCTCCCGTGGGTTCCGGCAGCGGAGAACCACAGGTCGAACCGTGCGCGCGGGCGATGCGCCACCACGAGGGCCCCGGGCCGCCGGGAGGCCGGCCGTAGCGGAGACTCTCGGAAAACAGTGCGGTCAACGCGGTTTCGGCGGCGGTGCGAAGCGGACCGCGACGCCGGACGGTCAGGCCCCCGCGTTCCAGGCGCTCGGTCAGACCCGGCTGCGACGGGACAGCGGTGAGCAGCGGCAGCGTGAGCGCCTCGGCGATATCGGATGGGGCGAGTCCGCCGGGCGCGGGACCCCGGACGATCAAGCGCACATTGGGATTTCGCGCAGTCAGGTAGGCAGCGGCGGATTCGGCCGCGACAATCGAGCGCAGGCGTGCCTGGGTCACCAGCACCACCAGATCGGCCACATCGAGGACTTGGTCGGTGTGCGGCCCGTGGTCGCTCGACAGGTCAGCGACCACGAGATCACCGGCCGCCCGGCCGCCCTCGAGGACGGCTCGTACGGCGGCGGGCGCGAGTGCCGCCGCCACCGATCCGCCGCCGAGGGCGATCACGCAAGACGGGGACCGGTCGAGGTCCATTGCGAGCGAGGACGTTCCGTCCGAACAGAGC
Source organism: Nocardia sp. NPDC101769 (assembly GCF_044766925.1). Lineage (NCBI taxonomy): Bacteria > Bacillati > Actinomycetota > Actinomycetes > Mycobacteriales > Nocardiaceae > Nocardia > Nocardia sp. NPDC101769. The sequence continues at coordinate 17,996 of NZ_JBIWMX010000052.1, forward strand.
GTGGTGGGATGAAGCGTCGGTGCGGGCTGTGCGTGGGAAGCGGCACCGCCCACGGAGCCGGACCCAGGGGTGACCGGGTCCGCGCTCGGCGAGAGAACGCCGAGTTCGGTTGCGGGAGCACCCCTTCCGCAGGAGAGCACGGCCAGGCCCCCGGTGGCGGGCAGCGCCTCGTGCAGGGCGGGGGCGGAGACGCGGCCGTGTTCGATGGTGAGGTCGGGCCAGCGCAGCCCCGGTGCCCTCTCCAGACCGAGAAGGAGATCGAGGCCGCCGCCGTAGGGAGCGCAGTCGACCAGCAGGGTGCGGTCGCGGAAACGGCCTGCGGCCGTGAGGGCTACGGCGGCGGCCAGGACGGAGGCGCCGGATCCCGCGCCTGCGCCGGCCACCGCGAGGACCGCGCCGTCGCCGGGGCGCCGGCCGTCGTGGGCGGCGAAGGCGGCGATCAAGGCGTCCGCGGCGGCGGGCAGGGGCAGGACCTGTTCGGCGCCGGCCGCGGTGGCGGCCTGCCAATCGAGCAAACCGGGCTCGCCGTCGGTCACCAGGAGAATCCCCGGACGGCGGGGGTGGGCGGCGGACGCACAGCTATGTGCGGCAGCGGTATCGACGATGATCACGGACGCGGCGGTCCAGGCGTGGCGGCCCGGCGGCGGTACGCGCTCGTCGAGCGGGCGGTCGGCCGCGGCGGCGATGCGGCGGATCTCGTCGCGCAGGCGGGGATCGGCGACCAGCGACAGGGCCGGTGGGGTAGCGGCATCGGAGTTCATGCAGGTCAGCGTCGCCCGATCGGAGCAGCGGCGAAAGCGCCTCCACGGCGAGTGTGGATAACACACGGCCTGTGCAGAACTCGGGGAGCGGGAGCGGATCCGGAACTGTCCGTATATATCCGTATATAGAGGACGGCCCCAGCCGGGGGGGGAGGAGGCTGGGGCCGTCGGGTTCAGCCCCGGGGGGTCGGGCTGAACGCGCCTGGACCATGTCCAGGTAATTGCGATACTACACCCAAGCCCCGGCCGGATTGCAAGTCCGCCCGGCGAGTCTTTTTCCCGCCCCGACGGCTCGGCTTCCGCCTGGCTAACCCGGATGAACCGGGTCTGTCAGTGACCCCTGCCACGCCTGCCGCCCAGCCGAATGAAGTGGCGCGGCGCAGAACCATATCCTGGACGACGTGACAGCCGAACGCGGACGAGTCGCCGCCTTCTTCGATCTCGACAAGACGGTGATCGCCAGGTCGAGCGCCTTCGTGTTCAGCAAGCCGTTCCTGGACCAGGGCCTGCTCAGCCGGCGGGCCGTGCTGGAGAGCAGCTACGCCCACTTCCTGTTCCTGCTGTCCGGCGCCGATCACGATCAGATGGAGCGCATGCGCGAGCATCTCACCAAGATGTGCGCGGGCTGGGATGTGGACCAGGTGCGCTCGATCGTCGCCGAGGCCCTGCACGACATCGTGGACCCGCTCATCTACGCCGAGGCCGCGGATCTCATTGCGGACCACCGGATTCGAGGCCACGACGTGGTGATCGTCTCCGCCTCCGGCGAGGAGATGGTGGCCCCGATCGCCGCGGCACTGGGCGCGGACCACTTCGCCGCCACCCGTATGGTCATCGAAAACGGCAGGTACGCGGGCGAAGTCGAGTTCTACTGCTACGGCCCCGGCAAGGTCGAGGCCATCGAAAAGCTTGCGGTGCAAAACGATTACGACCTCTCGCGCTGCTACGCCTACTCCGACTCGGTGACCGATCTGCCCATGCTCGAGGTGGTCGGCCACCCCACGGCGGTGAATCCGGATCGGGGCCTGCGGCGCGAGGCCACCACCCGCGGCTGGCCGATTCTCACCTTCTCCAATCCGGTGTCGCTGTGGGCGCGGATCCCGGCTCCGACCACCACCACGGTGGCCGCGACCGCCGCGGTCGGGCTCGGCGCACTGGCGGCCGGAGCCCTCACCTACCGGCTGCTGCGGCGGCGCCGCTGACGCCGACCCGCCGGAAACGCCCGGATGAAAAAGGGCGGGACACGCCGAGCATTTGAAAGTTTCCCCAGGTCTTGATGTGACGGCGGTCACGGGGTAACAATGGAGGCACGGAAGGACGGAAGGCCAAGATCGGATCGGAAGAGAAGATTCGACCTCCCATCCCACCCTTCCCAGCACGGACACCGGGCACCCACGCGGAGCACGCCGCGACAAGGGCAACAGTAGTTGTGGGCCTGCGTTATCCGGGATATCGGCGGCAAGAGCCTCGCAATCAAATGCGGGGATGAACCGCTGGATCCCAGAGAGCTCGCCGAGGCCGAAGAAAACACAACCAGAGAAGCACGCTTGGTAACCAGGTGGTCCGTGCTAGCGGGCGGTGAGGTCGCAATTCGCGACAACGCCGCCCGCTTTGACGTGTATGGACCCCCGAGAAACCTTGGCGTACAGACAGTTTCGTAATCAGGGGGTTACCCCGAGGCGGCGTCCGCGATCGAGCGGGCCTCGCGGGCGCCGTCTTCGAGGGCGCCGCAGGTGAAGATCACCCAGCCGCCGACGCCCTCTGGGGTTCCCATGCCGAAGGCGGCCGCGGCATCGAGGTAGGCCTGGCGGCGGCGGAGCCAGAAGACTTCGGGGACGCCGAGGCTGTGCGGGTCCAGGCCACTGGACACGGCGACCAGGCGGGAGGCGGCGCGGGCGACGATGCCGTCGGCGGTGCCGAAGGGCCGCAGGGAGAGCAGTTCGCCGTGGACCACGGCCGCGATCACCGGGGCGGGGGCCTTGGTGCTGGTGATGGTCTGGACCAGCAGGTCCAGACGCTCGGCGACGCCGGGGACATTGCGGGGGCGGCCCAGCTGCTGTTCGTCGTCGACCATGTCGGCGGCGGCGAGCAGGTGCAGGCGGGCGAGAGCCTGGAGCGGGGCGCGCTGCCAGACACCGACCAGGTTGGTGAGGGCCTCGGCGTCGAGGGCCTGGCCGACGCGCAGGGAGCCGGCCAGGATCGGGTCGTCGACGCGGCCGTCGGCGGGGAGATCGATGGTGCCGCCGTCGATGGCGGCGGAGGAGCGGGCCGCCCGGACGGCGGCCTCGGCGGCGGTGGTGGGCCAGCCGCGGCGGTTCGCCCGGTGGCGATGCACCTCGGCGAGGGCGTCACGGGCCTTGTCGGCGGCATCGCGCACGCCGGGCAGATCGACGAGGGGCTGCAGCGGGTCGGTCACGAGGTACGAGGCTACTGCCGGGTATCGGATCGCCCGCCGACACCCGGGCGGTCATCCCGCGAGGAGGTCGCGACCGGGGATGGCGTCGAGGAGGCGGCGGGTGTATTCGGATTGCGGGTTGTCGAACACCTCGGTGGTGGACGCGGCCTCGACCACCCTGCCCTCCTGCATCACCAGGACGTCGTCGGCGATCTGGCGGACCACGGCCAGGTCGTGGGTGATGAACAGGTAGGTGAGGCCGAGGTCGGCCTGCAGTTCGTTGAGCAGCTGCAGGATCTGGGCCTGCACCAGCACGTCGAGGGCGGAGACGGCCTCGTCGCAGACCACCAGCTCCGGGGAGAGCGCCAGGGCGCGAGCGATCGCCACGCGCTGGCGCTGGCCGCCGGAGAGCTCGTTCGGGTAGCGGCGCATGACCGAGGCCGGGAGCGAGACCTTGTCGAGCAGGTCGCGCACGGTGGCCTCACGCTCGGCCGGAGTGCCGAGGCGATGGGTGCGCAGCGGCTCCTCGATGGTCCGGTAGATGGAGTACATCGGGTCGAGGGACCCGTAGGGGTCCTGGAACACGGGCTGTACGCGGCGTCGGAAAGCGAAGGCGGCCTTGGCATCCAGGGTCGCCACCTCGCGACCGTCGAAGGTGACGCGGCCGGAGGTGGGCGGCAGCAGGCCCAGCACCATCTGCGCCACCGTGGATTTGCCCGAACCGGATTCGCCGACGATCGCGGTGGTGGTGCCGCGCCGCAGGGTGAACGAGACGTCGTCCACCGCAACGAGTTCGGAGGATCGCCACGGCACGTTGCCGCGAATGCGGAACACCCGGGTCAGTCGGTCGGCGACGAGCAGATCGTCTGGGGCACTGGCGAATTCGGCGTCGGTCTCGGCCAGCTGCCCGGCGACCTGGACGGCCTGCTCCCGCACCTCGGCCCGCTTGCGTACCGAGGACAGCCGTTGCGAGGCCAGTGAGGGCGCGGAGTTCACCAGTTTCTTGGTGTACAGGTGCTGGGGTTCGCGCAGGATCTGCAGTGCCGGACCGGATTCCACCACGCGGCCGCGGTACATGACGACCAGGTGTTCGGCGCGTTCGGCGGCCAGGCCCAGGTCGTGGGTGATGAGCAGGACCGCGGTGCCGAGTTCGGTGGTCAGGCCGTCGAGGTGGTCGAGGATCTGGCGCTGCACGGTGACGTCGAGCGCCGAGGTGGGTTCGTCGGCGATGAGCAGTTTCGGCCGGCAGGACAGCCCGATGGCGATGAGCGCGCGCTGGCGCATGCCGCCGGAGAATTCGTGGGGGTACTGGTTGACGCGGCGTTCGGCGTCGGGCATGCCGGACTCGGCGAGCAGTTCGACGGCCCGCTGCCGGGCGGCGCGGCCCTTGGCAACGCCATTGGCCTCCAGGGTTTCCCGGATCTGGAATCCGACCTTCCACACCGGGTTCAGGTTGGACATGGGGTCCTGCGGCACGAAGCCGATGCCGCGCCCGCGCACCCCGACGATCTCGCGGCCGGAGGCCTTCGAGAGGTCCTTGCCGTCGAAGAGGACCGAGCCGGAGGTGATCCGGCCGGTGCCGGGCAACAGGTCGATGATGGCGTGCGCGGTGGTCGATTTGCCGGATCCGGATTCACCGACGATGGCGACGGTCTGCCCCGGATACACGGTCAGGCTCACCCCGCGCACCGCCGGGATCTCGCGCCGGTCGGCGGTGAAGGCCACGTTCAGATCGCGGACCTCGAGCAGTGGTTCGGTCATGGCGCTCACCTCTTGCGGGCCTTGGGGTCTAAGGCGTCGCGCACGGCGTCGCCGAGCATGATGAAGCTGAGCACGGTCAGCGCGAGCGCGGCGGCCGGGTAGAACAGGATGGCCGAGGTACGAATCTCCTTCTGGTCCGCGGCGATATCCGATCCCCATGACACGGTCTGCCGAGTGAGCCCGACGCCCAGATACGACAGCGTCGCCTCGGTGACGATGAAGACGCCCAGCGCGATGGTGCTCACCACGATGAGCGGCCCGGCCGAGTTGGGCAGCACGTGCCGCACCAGCGTCCGGAATCTGGAGACGCCCAGGGCCTTTGCCGCCGTGACGTACTCGCTGTTCTTCGACTCGATCACCGCACCGCGCACGATGCGCGCGGCCTGCGGCCAACTGAACGAGGCCAGCGTGAGCATGACCGTCCACACCGTGCGCGAGGCGAGCAGCTGCATGAGCACAATGGAGGCCAGCATGAGCGGCAGCGCGTAGAACACCTCCGCGATCCGCGACACCACCGAATCCAGCAGCCCGCCATAGTATCCGGCGATCGCGCCCAGGGTGCCGCCGATGAGCACGTAGATCAGGGTCGCGCCGACTCCGGTCACCACCGAGGCGCGCGCGCCGTAAATGGTGCGGGCGTAGATGTCGCAGCCCTGCTTGTCGAAGCCGAACCAGTGCGCCCCGGATGGCTTCTGCATGCTGAAATCGCCGTTGCAGTAGCGCGGATCCTGGCTGGTGAACAGCTGCGGCCACACGGCGACCAGCACCACCAGCACGATGAGCACGGCCGCCGCGAGGAAGATGGGATTGCGCCGCAGCTGCCGCCAGGCGTCCTGCCACACGCTGGTGGGGGCGGTGGTCTCGTCCAGTGTGTCGGTGGCCAGGACCTGGACCTCGTCGGGCGGCGCCACGAAATGCTCCTGGCCACGGTGCATTTCGCGGACCGCAGGTTGCCGGCTGTCGCGGGCCTCGGGTTCAGGCATAGCGGATCCTCGGGTCGAGGGCGGCGTAGAGCAGGTCGACGATCAGGTTGGACAGCAACAGGATCACGATCAGCACCGTCACGAAGGCCACCACCGTGGGCGGTTCCCCACGCGTAATGGCCTGGTAGAGCGTGCCACCGACGCCGGGGATATTGAAGATGCCCTCGGTGACCACCGCGCCGCCGAGCAGGAAGCCCAGATCGGTGCCGAGGAAGGTGACCACCGGGATCATCGAATTGCGCAGGATGTGCACCACGATCACCCGCCTGCGGCTCAGTCCCTTGGCGGTGGCGGTGCGGACGAAATCGGCGGTCATGTTCTCCGCCACCGCGTTCCGGGTCAGCCGCAGTACGTAGGCGAACGACAGCGATGCGAGCACGAACGCCGGTACCAGCAGATCTCCGAAGCTCGCCTTCGCCCCGACGGTGACCGGTGCGATGCCCCATTTCACGCCGAGCAGGAACTGCGCGAGGAAGCCCACCACGAAGATCGGCACCGCGATGATCACCAGGCTGAGCACCAGCATGGTGGAGTCGAAGAGCTTGCCCTTGCGCAGCCCCGCGATCAGCCCGAACGTCACGCCGAAGATCGCTTCGATGCAGACCGCCATGACGGACAGCCGGAAGGTGATCGGGAACGCGCGGGCGAGCTCCTCGCGCACCGGCCGCCCCGAGAAGGAGGTCCCGAAGTCCAGCGTGACAATGCCTTTCAGGTACTCCAGATATTGGATGAAGAACGGCTGATCCAGGTGGTAGCGGGCGCGCAGGGACGCCTCCACCGCCGGGGTCATCTGCCGGTCCCCGGCGAGCGCCTGGATGGGGTCGCCGGGGATCAGGAAGACCATCGCGTAGATGAGCAGTGTCGCCCCGAGGAAGACCGGGATCATCTGGAGCAGCCGCCGGGCGACGTACCACACCATGCCGGACTACTTCTCGATGTTCTCGAAGTCGAACAGCCCCGACCAGGAGACCGGCGCCTGCTTCACCTTGTCCGAGCGCCCGGCCGCGACGTTGTAGTCGAAGATCGGAATATCGGCCATGTCCCGGAACAGCACGGTCTGCGCCTGCGCGATGCCGTCATACGCCTGTTCGGGTGTGGCGGCGGCGAGGGCACTGTTGAGCAGCCGGTCGAATTCCGGGTTCCTGTAGTGCGCGTCATTTGTTTCCGACGAGCTCAGGAACAGCGCGGTCAGGTATTCGAACATGGACGGGTAGTCGCCCTGCCAGCCGTAGCGGAACGCCTTGCCCACGTTCTCGTGCACGATCTCGTCGCGAATGTTCTTGAACGTGGCGTAGGGTGCGCCGACCGCGTCGATGCCGAGGGTGTTCTTGATGCTGTTCGCGGTGGCCTCGATCCAGGCCTGATGACCGCCGTCGGAGTTGTAGGCGATCTGGAAGGTGCCCGACCACGGGGACATGGCGTCGGCCTGCGCCCACAGCTTCTTGGCCTCGTCCGGATTGAACTTCAGCACTTCCGATCCCGGCAGGCCGGCGCGGAAGCCGGGCAGGGTGAAGGCGGTGAAGTCCTGGCAGGGGACGCGGGTGTTGTGGAAGATGTTGGCGGCGATCTGTTCCCGGTTGATGGCCATCGAAATCGCCTTGCGCCGCAACACCCCTTCGGGTCCGGAGAAGTGAGCGACATTGGGCTGGATGCCGATGTGCTGGCTGTAGGCGATGGGCTTGTGGATGGCCCGGTCCCCCAGGTCCTTCTCGTAGGTGGCCAGCGCGGTATCCGGGATCACGTCCAGGGCGTCCAGATTGCCCTGCAGCAGGTCGGCGTACGCGGTGTCCATGTTCGCGTACATCTTGAATCGCAGGCCCTTGTTCTTGGCGGGCCGCCCGCCCTTGTAGTCCGGGTTGGGCACCACGTCGATCTGCACATTGTGTTGCCAGGCACCGGCTTCGGCGAACTTGTAGGGGCCGTTGCCGATCGGATTCTCGCCGAAGGCCTTCATGTCCCTGTAGGCCACGGCGGGCAGCGGATAGAACGGCGCGAAGCCGAGTTCCAGCTCGAAGTCGATCGAAGGCTGTTTGAGGTCGACGGTGAAGGTGTGGTCGTCGACCACCTTCAGGCCCGACATCGACTGTGCCTTCGGCGGATTCGCCGCGACGTCGTCGTAGCCGACGATCGGGGTGAAGACCCAGTTCTGCAGCTGCGCATTGGTGCCCAGGGCGCCGTAATTCCACGCGTCCACAAAGGATTTCGAGGTCACCGCGGTGCCGTCGGTGAACGTCCAGTCCGGCTTGATGGTGATGGTGTAGTGCTGGCGGTCCGGCGTGACGATGGACTGCGCCATCTCGTCGTGCGGAGTGCCGTTGGCGTCGTAGTACTTCAGCCCCGCCCAGAGCCGGTCGACCACGCGGCCGCCCATGTTCTCGTTGGTATTGGTGGGCACCAACGGATTCTGCGGTTCGGCGCCGTTCACGGTGACGTAGTCGGAATTGTTGTCCCCACCGGAGGAACATGCGGTCAGGCTGAGGCTTGTGGCCAGTGCCGCCACGGCGAGCGCGGTGATCGTCTTGATTCGCAACGCGTTTCTCCCATCCCAGGAAACGGTCGGCCTCGGGTGAATCGGACATTAACGATCGCGGGCGATGTTGTCAGCGGATCGAAGCGGGAATGTTCGGCTTGTTAGCAATCCGGCAACATGGGGCATCCGAATGGGAGACCCTACGTGACACAGTGCACAGCAGCGGGGACCTCGCGTTCACGGTTCGGTCATGCCGCCGATGGGAGCCTCGTCACGACCGCCCACCGATCGAGACGGCGAAACACGACGCAGGTCACAGTCGGTTAGGGTCGAACGTGGCCGCCGTCACCTCTGTGCGGCCTGCACGCGAGAGAAGAAGAGACGAGATGACCGATACCACCGCCGACCACCTGGATGCCTATCCGCCCAGCGCTGAGTTCGCGGCCGCCGCCAACGGCGACGCCTCTCTTTATGCTCGAGCCCAAGCGGA
>NZ_JBIWMX010000053.1:0-26280 GCF_044766925.1 Nocardia sp. NPDC101769
GGAAATCCGCGACGACATCCACGAAGCATTCCTCAGCCTGGCCTGCGGCATCATCTGCTGGCGTCGACTTGTCAACCTCTCACTTTGTTAGGAGTTCTTATGCGGCGAGCCGCCGGTGGCTCCTGCCGCGGCGACCAGAGCGACGGCGCCGTAGGCGGCGGTGCGCAGGGTGATCTTGTCCTGGTCGGTGAGGGTGATGGTGCTCATGGTCGTGGACTCCTCGTGATGTGGTCGCGAAGCGGCTCGGTGGACGAGCGGGTTAAATTGTCCGCGTGGACTTTTCGTGGCCCGCCGGGCTGTGTTGCCCGTGTTGATGTGACTACTGTCGCCGGTCCGGCTGACAGCGACCTGACGGCGGCCTGACGCGCCCACCTACACGCCCACACCGTGACCGGTGCCCGTCTCGCCGGCAAGTCGCCGGTTGTGGTGGATACCTTCGCGTGTGCAGGACATTGGTGTCGGCGACCCGCGAAAAGTGTTGCGGTCCACTATGTTCAGGCGACGGTCTCTTTGCGACTGAGGACAGTTTCAGGATTCTGAGGCCTTGGCAGAGAAGGGTCCCAGACTGGTGAAGTCGCGTATTCGACTGTCTCCGGTTGTGGCGCCATGGCCAGGGTTTCAGGGGGTTCGATTGAGGTCAGCTGACCTTTCGTCCCAGGTCAGCACCGTCCCTCGGCCAGATCCTGGTGAGTCGCATCCGATGCGAGAATCTCGCGCCAGATGCGACTGTCGGTGAAACCGCAGGTAGCTGGGCTGAATCCGTCCATCGAAGTATCTGGTCGGCGTACTCTCTGAACGCCCGCTGTGTCGCCGGGTTCCGTTGGCCTCGAGCACCTTAGCCCCCCGAAGCACGGCTGGCGGAGAGACAGTCGCGAGTTCGCATCCGCTGCAATTGGCGGCAGTTGTAGTAATCGCCGAAGAACCAACGGATATGGCCTTGCACCTGCGCTCATGTGCAGAGAGGACGCCGTGCAGTCGACTTCGAACATCGACAGGCGGCCGCCATACCTGCGACCGAAACACGAGTGGGCCGTCGGCAGGCAATGCCCACCGACGGCCCAGCCACACCCGTCGTCAGACATAGGTGTAGGGCAGTGCGTTGCTGGTGCCGTCCAGCTCCGCCCTGACGGTGACGTTCACCGTGCCTGTCCCCGTCGGGGAGATGGCCGTGATCTGGGTGTCTGAGTCGATGGTGAATGTGGTTGCCGTGGTGCCGAACCGCACGGTCAAAGGACCGACATTACTGAACCCGGAGCCGGCGATCACCACAGAGGCGAAAGTCGTCGCAGGGCCGGAAGAGGGTGTCAGGGAGGTGAGAACAGGTGCCATGGTAGGACTCCAAGCCGAATAGAATGAAAAGGGTTACCTTGCAACGGATGCCGATTTTGCTGCGGCAACCGCTACATATCCAGTAAGCCTCCGGCGACGGTACTTCGGCAACGGATCCACAGTTCGTTCTCTTCCGGTTTTGCCCGGTTTCGACCCGGTGATTCGCGGCGACGGGGTCGGGACAACCCACCCCCACACCCAGCCGGTCCGCGAGGTCGCAGTAGGGGTCCGGTAGAAATGGCGCGAAAGACAACGACAATGGCTTGATCAGCGGCGATGGTGTAAATTTTCGCCGAAATCGGACAGATGTGCGGTAATCCATTGTCTAGCAAAACCTTACGGGCTCGACCCGAATGCGCCAGATAGGGGCAATGGCCGACCTCGCCGCCCCCATCATTCGCATCAGATGCGAGATCGGCACGGTTCCGCATGACGGGGTTCTCTGGAACAGGTTTCGGAACACCTCACCGGAACAGGCGGTATCCGTCGTCGCGACACCGCAGGTGTGGTCATCACGTCGGAGACCGCCCTCGAACGGCGGGATCCGCAGCGCCGGTGTCCGATCCCGTTGACGAGGCGCCGGACGTCGACGGTGGCTGATCGCGGTCGCGCCAACAAAAACGCATCCAGCTCCTTCAACTCCATCGACGCCGCCGACCGCCGGCCCAAGTACTGCGCCACCAGTCGCAGATGCTCGGTGCGGGTCTGCGCCCGCTAGCCATACGGACGGAGCAGCGACACATCAACTTTCAGCTGATCCGCCAGCCGCGCCTGCCCGCATCCGGAACCGGCAACCCGTCAACACTGCTGGTCAAGCCATTGTCGTTGTATTTCGCGCGATAACTACCGAACCCCAAACCGCCTGTGGCAGTGGATGTCTCGGTGTAGCTTGCGCGTCCGTGGCGCGTGAGCCGGACCAGGACGAGCTGATCGACCATTGGACGCTTGTCGAGGATGGGCCCGAGTAGACCGGCGGCAAGCGCGGTGCGACTCGGCTGGGGTTCACAGCAAGGACACCATGCACCGCCCGGTGCTCGACGCGTCGAGCAGATCTCGGAGTATGTAGGCGCGAACCTGCGCTACCGCCCCGCCGATGAGGAGGTGCCGACGCATCGCGGGATAGGTGGCCGGTTCAACCGGTGGTGCGGTCGGAGAGCTCATTGGCAGCTCTTCTCGACGCTGGTAGGGCTCAGGCGGGTCGTCGTTGCACGGCGTCGGAGATGACCGCTGCCACGAACTTTTCGACCGCTGATGTAGTCGGTGGACCGGGGTCGCGGTCTGCGAACAACAGGTGCCCGCCACCGACCAGGGAGAGGGTGAGTGAATCGATGTCTGCGTCGGCTGCGATGCGGCCCAGTGCACGCTCGTCGGTCAGATAAGCCGAGATCGCGGTCGTCGCCTCGGCGAGGATCGCCATCCCGCCGCCGGGCCTGGCTTGCCGAAGTCGTGCGCGCAGCTCGTCACGGAAGGTGATGAGCGGGATGATCGCCACCGGCACCGGTCCGAACAGAATGATCAGAGCGTTGGTCAGATTGGCGGCCACCGTTCCGGCGCCGGCGGAGGCGCGCAGCGCACTCGCCTGCGCTTCGAGCTGCGCGGCCCGGTCGAGCACAAGGTCGGTGAGGAAGGTGTCGAAGTCGGTGAAGTGCCGGTGCAGAACGCCTTTGGCGCAGCCCGCCTCGTCGGTGACAGCCCGGCTGGTCAGCCCGTTCGGCCCGTCACGTAGCAGCACACGGTCGGCAGCATCGAACAGTTGCTGCCGCGCGTCGCGAAGATGCACCCCAGTCGGCACTCCCAGATCCTTTCGTGCGTCGATCCAACGGCATTATTGCGCAGTGGGCACGTGCCCACTAAAGTGGGCGCATGCCCATAATATCGCGAGAGCAACCAGAACCCTCCCCAGTGCAGCCGGGGCGGTTCCAGCGGATGGCCGTGTCGTTCGGCGTGGACGCACAGCGCTACGACCAGGCCCGACCCGGCTACCCCGACGCCTTGCTGACGCGGATCCTCGCCGAGACCCCCGTGGCGGACGTCCTCGACGTGGGCTGCGGTACCGGCATCGCGGCCCGCCAGTTCCAGGCCGCAGGGTGCACGGTGCTCGGCGTCGAACCCGATGTGCGGATGGCCGACTTCGCGCGAGCCCGCGGCCTGCGAGTCGAGGTGGCAACCTTCGAGGCATGGCAGCCGGGTAACCGGATGTTCGATGCGGTCATCGCCGGTCAGTCGTGGCATTGGGTGGACCCGGTTGCCGGCGCCACGAAGGCGGCCGGCGTGCTGCGTCCAGGGGGACGGCTGGCGATCTTCGGTCACGTGTACGAGCCACCCGCCGAGGTGGCAGAACCGTTCGCCGCCGCCTACCGGCGGGTGGCGCCGGACTCCCCGCTCAGTGGCCAACCGGCTCGGCGTCCCCTCGAGCTCTACCAAGCGGGATACGCGAAAATCGCCGACCAGATCCGCGAGACCGAACAATTCGGCGAGCCCGAACAGTGGCGATTCGACTGGCAGCAGTCCTATACGCGCGACCAATGGCTGGAGTTTCTCCCCACCACAGGTGGCCTTACCGCACTCCGTCCTGATCAGCTGGCCCAGATACTGGACGCGGTCGGCAGCGCCATCGACTCCCTGGGTGGATCCTTCACGATGGACTACACCACCCTGGCCACGACCGCCGCACGCGCAGGCGCTTCCTGACGGCTGTGGCGAGCATCCTGTGGTCGCACCGCGGCTGGTGACCCGATCCTTACCGGCACCCCGATTTTTCGATTGAGTGCCGACGCTGCGCTCAGGACTTCGCCGCCGAGGCCGGATCACGTTGCGCGAGCAGGGCATCCAGCTGTCTTTCGGCGCGTTCGGCGCGGGCCAGGGTCTGGGCGCGGGCATCATCCAGGGCGGCAAGCCGTTCGGCGGCCTCCTGCCGCGTCTTGTCCACGGTGGCCGCCGATTCCGTGCGCACCGCGGCCAGGTCGGCGGCCGCCTGCCGGCGCACCTCGGTGAGTTCCGTCCGCAACCGATCGAGCTCGGCACGGGCCCCCTTCAGTTCGTCGCGGGTGTCGGCGACCACCTGATTGCGTTCGGCCACAGCGGCTTCGGCCCGTTCGATGGTGCGCTCGGCATCGGCGGCACGCTGCACGGCGAGATCGCGTTCCGCACTCGCGGCAGTGATCCGCTGACCGGCGTCCCGGCGCACCTGCTCGACCTCCGCGGCCGCCTTCGAGCGGGCGAGCTTGATGTCCTCGTCGGCCTGCTGCCGCGCCCGCTCGGTGTCCTCGGCGGATTCTCGTCGGATGGTGCGGATCTCGGCCTCGGCCTCCGCCCGCGCGGCGAACACATCGTCGGCCGCCTGCTTCGTGACCCGCTCGACTTCCTTCAGCGCGTCGTCTCGCGCCGTGAGCGCCTCCGCGATCCGGCCCTCGGCCTCCTCCGCGGCCAGCGCAGCGTCCTCGGCCGCCGATTCGGCTGCCGCCCGGGCCTCTTCGGCCTCCCGCCGCGCCTGCTCGGCCGCCACGGTCGCCATCTCCGCCTCCGCGATCCGCCGTGCCGCATCGGCCTGCACGGCCTGGACCTGGGCTTCCGCGACGGCGGGATCGGCCAGCGTGGACAACTCCGCCACGGCTGTATTGAGCGTCGCCCCAAGCTGTTCGGCGATCGCACGGAACTGTCCGAGCAGCTCATCGGCCCGCAGCCGGGCCACAGTCACCGGCCCACGTTGCGTCACAGTGACATTCGCCTCGAAGGCCTCCCCCTCGGCCTGTTGCTGCCGCTGCCGCTCTCGCCAGGCCCGCCAGCGGGTGTGCTCCGGGTGATCACAGTATTCCGACGGACGCCCCGGCCCTCCGCCACGCGTAATCGGTTTGGTGCAGCCGGGATAGTTGCAGATGCTCGACACAACGCAAATCGTAGCGTTGGTTTCGTCAAATCCAACGGAACAACACGAAACGAAATCTGAAGTGCCCCAAATCGAACCAAGGTGTTCTGACCACCGATAAGTGAACGTTATCGGCGGTCAGAATCGCCACTCCCTTGAAAATGCTTGATTCTGTTTCGTTTACGTTTGGTTGGAGCACACGCTACGTAATTACAACGGAACCACTTGGAAACTAGGCCCGCATGTACGCCCGTACCATTTTCCCGAGATGCGGCGACTCGTGACCCGAGCAGCGACAAGATCACTGCTGCGGAATACATTTGCGCAGTACCGACCGCCCCGTAATCGACCCGGAAGGACGGGATCCGACGTGTCCGACGCAGAACGGATCAACTGGGACCACCTGAAGACTCGGCAGCCGACCGACGCCGAGCGAGATGCACTGCGAGCAGACCTCGTCGAACGAGCACTTGCGGTCAGGCAGAACGGGTGGGACGACTACCGGTCCGTGTGGACCAGCGGCGAGGTCGCCGGTGTCGCCTACCTGCTACAGGAAGGCGACCTGCTGGAGGAACTCGACGAGCACGAGGGGTCGGTGCTGACCCGCTTCGCCGGAGATCTGTACGGCTTCAAGGGAGCCCGGAAGGACATCGAAGCCGGTCTGGTCGGCACTCAGGCGTGGTTTGCGACCGCCCGCGCCGAACTGGATGCCCGCAGTTCCGGCGCGAACGGATGAGCAATCGACTACTTCGCCGGTGACGCAGGCTGCGCCGGATCCTTGCAGTACGGGAGTTCGGGTGCGCAGGGGGTGAGGATGGTGGAGAAGTACTGGATGGCGGAGAAGAGGGTGATGGGCCCACCGGCGAGCACGACGCCGGCCATGGAACCGACCGCGCCGAGGGTTGCCATGCCGAGCACACATCCGGCGATGGTGGCGCCGACGAATGGCACCAGTAGGGCGATGACCGGGCTGGAGATGACTGCGCCGGCGGCACCGCCGACCAGACAGCCGACACCGGCGCCGAGGACGGCACCGAGCACCGCGCTGACGGCCGCACCGACAGCGACGCGTTGCGCGAATGCCCCGAGGGCTTGTGCGTCACGTGGCGTAAAGGATTCGGCCACTTGGGTTGCCGCCTGGTCGACGGTCACGAGTTCGCGGGCGTCGACGCGGGTGATCGGCTGCGGGTTGGCCTTCGACGGTGTGAGGGTCGCGGTCGAGCCGTCGAGTCGGGCGGTGACAGGGTAGGCGGTGTCGTCGATGCGGTAGGTCAACGGGAGTGCGGCGACGGGTCGGTCGTGGCGGTCGAAGAGCACCAGTTGCTCGTCGAGCCGGCGCAGCGTGCCGTCACTGACGGTAATAACGGCGGAGTCGCCCTGCCGGGTGACTTCGTATGCTACGGGCGCGGATTCGTCGCCTGCGGTCGGTTCCGCGTAGGCCGTTGCGGCGGGAATGACCACTGCCGTCGCGGCGAGCGCTGCGACCACCGCGGATTTCCTCATGTTCATGGGTACCTCATCATCGTTGATGGAATCGGGCGCGGCCCTGTGGTCGTCGCCCGTGGTGAGCGGGGGCATAGCGCCCCCGTGTTTCGATGCGACCGGGAGTCGGCCGGTCAGGACGCGACCGCCAGCGGTGCGGCGGTGGCGGCCCGCACCTGCGCCGCAGTGACGCCCGGGGCGCATTCGCGCAGCATCAGCCCGGCCCGGGTGACGTCGATGACGGCGAGGTTGGTGATGATGCGGTGCACGACGCGTTCGCCGGTCAGCGGAAGCGTGCAGCGGGACACGATCTTCGATGCTCCGGTCTTGTCGGTGTGTTCCATGAGCACCAGAACACGCCGGGCGCCGTGCACCAGATCCATGGCCCCGCCCATACCTTTGACCATGTGGCCGGGGACCATCCAGTTCGCCAGATCGCCTGTGGCCGAGACCTGCATCCCGCCGAGCACGGCGGTGTCGATGTGCCCGCCGCGGATCATGCCGAAGCTGGTGGCCGAGTCGAAGAACGACGCTCCCGCCAGCGTCGTGACGGTCTCCTTGCCCGCGTTGATCAGATCGGCATCGACATCCGCTTCGACCGGATAGGGTCCGGTGCCGAGGATTCCGTTCTCGGAGTGCAGAGTGACGCGGACATCGGGGGGCAGGTGGTTCGGGATCAGGGTCGGCAGTCCGATGCCGAGATTGACGTACTCGCCCGGGCGGAGTTCGCGCGCGGCGCGGGCGGCCATGTCGGTGCGGGACCAGCCGAGATTCGTGGTGGCCGTGGTCATGTCGACTGCTCCTGGGTGACGGTTCGTTTCTCGATGTGTTTGCGCTGCGGTCCGGTGTGGACCACGCGGTCGACGAAGACGCCGGGCAGGTGGATGCGCGCCGGATCGAGATCGCCCGCGGGAACCAGATACTCGACCTGCGCGATGCAGAAGCGTCCGGCCATGGCGGCCAGCGGGTTGAAGTTGCGGGCCGACTTCTCGAACACGAGGTTTCCCTCGGTGTCGCCGATGCGGGCGTGCACCAGCGCGAAGTCGGCCGTGAGAGATTCTTCGAGCACGTAGCGCCGCTCACCCCAGGCGTCGCCGAAGGTGCGTACTTCCTTCGCGGGCGAGGCCACCGCGACCGATCCGTCCGCGGCATACCGCCACGGCAGCCCGCCATCGGCGACCGGGCTGCCGACCCCCGCCGGTGTGTAGAACGCCGGAATGCCCGCGCCGCCGGCCCGCAGCTTCTCCGCGAGGGTGCCTTGCGGAGTCAGCTCGACCTCCAGTTCGCCGGCCAGATACTGGCGAGCGAACTCGCTGTTCTCGCCCACATAGGAGGCGGTGATGCGGCGGATACGCTTGTCTGCCAGCAGAATTCCGAGGCCGTGGGCATCGGTGCCGCAGTTGTTGGAGATCACCTCGAGATCGGTGACCGCCCGCGCGGCGAGCGCATCGATGAGCACGTCGGGGATACCGCACAGCCCGAATCCGCCCACCGCGAGCGAGGAGCCCGAGGTGATGTCGGCGACGGCGGCCGGGGCCGACGCGGCGACCTTCGTCATCGGGTCGCCTCCGATCCGACGATGGACGGCGTCGTCTCCTCGACGAGTTCTCGCAGCAGTTCGGCGGCACGCGGCCATTCCCCGTATCCCGAGGCGGGATTGAGGTGGCCGACATCGCCGAGATCGATCAGGCGACTCCCCCACGCCTCCGCCATACCGGCGACACGCCGGTAGGTGGCCAGCGGATCGGTGGTGGAAGCGGCGACGATGCTGGGAAACGGCAAGCGCCGCCACGGAATCGGCGTCCATCCGTTGCCTTCCAAATCCTCGCGCGAGGGGTACCCGTCCGGCAGCGGAGCCTCGAAATCCGGAGGGGTGGCCAACAGCGCACCGCGCACGGACCGCGTGGACTGCTGCGCCCAGCGCACGGTGATCATGACGCCGGCGCTGTGGGCGACGAGCACGACGGGTCCGTCGATCTCGGCGAGTACCGAGTCGAGGGCGGCGACGCGGGCCGTGCAGGAAAGCTTGTCCCGCTCCAGCGGCGGCACGGTGCGAACCCGGTCCAGCTGGCCGGCGAGCCGGGTCTGCCAGTGGTCGGGGACGTGGTCGCGCAGCCCGGGCACGATCACAACGGTCGGTGTGATGTTCTCATTCATGAGGTGCGGCAAGTCCTTTCGAAGGTCAATGCAATGAGCCGGAGTCGATCGCGGCAAGCCTGCGCAGCCCGGCGGGATAGGCCCGCTTGCCCAGCGCGAGTGCGGCGATGGCGAGCAGATAGGTCAGCGGCGCGAGCCGCAGTGCGTTCGCCAATCCAAGGTGATCGGCGAGGACGCCGACGACGAACGGGCCCAACGCCAGGCCGAGCAGACTGTTGGCGAGGGTG
Source organism: Nocardia sp. NPDC101769 (assembly GCF_044766925.1). Lineage (NCBI taxonomy): Bacteria > Bacillati > Actinomycetota > Actinomycetes > Mycobacteriales > Nocardiaceae > Nocardia > Nocardia sp. NPDC101769. The sequence goes on from NZ_JBIWMX010000053.1 coordinate 9,061, forward strand.
AGGGTGCCGAAGGCCGAAGCCCGGACGGAGGGGTGGGTGAGGTTGGCGACCATGGCCGCGGCCGGTCCCGACGATCCGCCCGAGAAGAACGCTCCGACTCCGATCAGCAGCAGCTGCAGCGGGCCGTGGCCGGCGGCGAAACCGATTGCGAGGCAGGCCAGGGCGATCGCGCAGAACACGATGGCCGTGGTCCATTTCCGGGACATGTCGCTGCGGCCGATTCGGTCGGTGATCATCCCGCAGCCCACCATTCCGGCGCCGACGAGCAGCACGAACACCGAGGCGACCACGCCGGCCCGGTCCGGAGCCAGGTCGTAGTAGCGGCCGAAGAAGCTCGGCATCCACGACAGCAGCACCGCGGCGGTGAAGATCTGCAGAGCACTGCCCGCGTACGCGCACAGGACAGCAGGGTTGGTGAACAGTGTCAAGACCGGAACCCGCAGGCCTGCTCCACTTTCCGGTCGCGGCGCCGTGTCGGCGGCGTACCGGGCGAGCGTCTCCTCGCTGACGGCCGTCCGGAACAGCGCCGCCAGGACCAGCCCGAATACCGCCATGAGGGCGAAGGACCAGCGCCATCCGAAGTGCACGGCGATCACCCCGCCGAACGCCACGCCCAGCACCGAGCCGAACGATCCGCCCGCCATGAACGCCCCGCTCAGCGCGGAATGTCTGCGGGGCGCGAACACGCTGAGTACCACGGCGATTCCGACGCTGCCGTAGGCCGCTTCACCGACGCCGACGAGGAAACGTGCGCCGAGCATCTGCGGGTAGTCGGCGGCCACCGCGCACAGCAGGGTGGCCGCGCTCCACAGCACCGCCATCAAGACCAGGCTGCGCACCCGCCCCCAGCGGTCGGCCAGCAGCGAGAGCGGCAAGGTCAGCAAACCGACCATCAGGGCGACGACGCTGCTGAGCGAGGCCAACCGCGAATCCGACAGTCCCCATGCGGTTTTCAGGAACGGAAAGACCGCGCTGAGGACTTGGCGTGACATGTAGTCGGCCAGCAGCAGACCGAAGGCCAGCGCGAAGATGAGCCACGGATACGCCCGGCGGGTCCGTGCGACCGCCGTGGCCGGGGCGGCGGCCGGCCGGCCGTCCGTCCCGGCGGCGGTAGTGTGCAACTCCATTGGTGCTCCTACATATCCGGTGCGAGACGGTGGCGCACACCGGAGCTAGAGAGGAAACCGGGGCACACGACCGTCGGCCGCGTGCCCCGGAAGTAGGGCTCTGCCTGAGCAGCGACCCGAGATGCTGCCCGGCGGGGGCGGCTCAGGCGTGATGGGTGAAGCCGACCTGGCCCGGCTTGCGGTTGGGTGCGAACCCGAGCTTGGCGAGGGTCTCGTCCGCATTGGAGTAGCGCTCGCCGAGCCGGTAGATCTCGCGTGCCTCCTTGCCGGTGGCGACCTCGCGGCCCAGCTCACCGGCGATACGCACCAGCTGCTCGACCTGCTGCACCGAGGTCATCTTCTGGCCTTTGCGACCCCAGAGGGTGTCCTCGTTGCCGCAGCGCGCGTGCAGACCCATCGCGATGGCCATGGTGTTGACCGGCAGCACGCTGCGCATGAGCGTCTCGAGGGTCAGTACCGCGCCGTCGGGGACCCGGCGGATGAACTCCATCATGTTGTAGGGGTTGGGTCCGTCGAAGCCGCCGCCGATGCCGACCCAGGTCACCATGAGCGGGCCGGTGTAGACGCCACGGCGGATCAGCCGTTCCACCGTCTCGAGCTGTGCGATGTTCGCGAGCTGGAAGTGCGGTTGGATTCCGGCCGCCTGCAATCGCTTCAGGTGTTCCTCCACCCAGCCCGGTCCCGCCGGGACGTGCATCTCGCGGTAGGCCTCGTACACCTCCGGTCGGGTGAACGAGGTGCCGGCGATGTCGTCGTCGGTCATCAGCTCGACGATGTTCATCTGGTTGGTGTTGATGGCGATGGTGACCTGATCCGGCTTGGGATCCAGCGCCGCGAGCATGTGGCGCGCGTCATCGGAGAGCCATTTCGCGTCCGCGCCATCACCTTCCGGCGCGAAGGAGATGGATCCGCCGACCTGCAGGATCATGTCCGGCACCGCCTCCCGCAGCCGGCCCAGCAGCTCGTTGAATTTCGAGAGCCGCTTGGAGCCCTTGCCGTCGAGTTCCCGCACGTGGATGTGCAGGACCGTGGCGCCCGCTTCGTAGCAGTCGACCGCCTGCTGGACGTGCTGGTCCATGGTCAGCGGCAGGTCCTCGCTGAAATCGTCGGGTTCCCACTCGGGGCCGTAGGGAGCGACGGTGATGACCAGCTTCTCCTGGACCTCCGGGAACAGCGCATCGTCGTGAAAATGCATGGGTTTACTCCAATGTGAGTGGGCTGGAAGGGATGTCAGTACGGGAGGTCGCCGATGATCCCGGCGCGCTCCATCTTTCGGACCGCGGGCCAGTAGTCCTGGACCGCGTAATGCTGGGTGCAGCGGTTGTCCCAGATGGCGAAGCTGTTGGGTGTCCACCGCCAGCGCACCTGGAACTCGGGGACCGAGGCCTGCCGCATCAGGTAGTGCAGCAGCTCCGCCGCGCCGGGCGCGTAGTCGAAGCCGAAGCGCACGTTCTCGGGGGTGTGGTAATTGACCAGATGCGTGGTGAAGGAGTTGACGAACAGGATCTGCTCGCCGGTCTCCGGGTGCGTGCGCACCACGGGGTGCTCGGCGTCCGGAAAGCGTTGCGCCAGTTCGTGACGCCGCTCCGCCGGCATGGCGGCGCCGAAGCTGGCCTCGATGCTGTGCCGGGCGCGCAGGCCCTGGATCCGGTCCTTCACGTGCTCGGGCAGTCTCCGGTATGCCTCGGCCATGTTCACCCAGATGGTGTCGCCGCCGACGGGCGGTGTTTCGACACAGCGCAGCACCGAGCCCATCGGCGGATGCTGTCGCCAGGTGGCGTCGCAGTGGTAGGCGTTCTCGTAGTGCTCCGGCGCGCTGTCCAGATCCTTGTAGATGCGCACCAGGCCCGGGTGGTCCGGGTCGCTGCCGGCGACCGGATGGTCCTCCAGCTCGCCGAAGCGACGGGCGAGCGCGACGTGGTCGGCGCGGCTGATGTCCTGATCGCGGACGAACAGCACCTTGTATTCGAGCAGGAGAGCGCGCAATTCGGCGAAGAGGTCGTCGTCGTGCGCCGCCGCGGCCAGGTCGACGCCGGACAGCTCGGCGCCGATGGTGCAGGCCAGCGGTGTCACGCCGATGGACCAGCGCAGTGTCGAATCCTCCAGTGGGCTAACGGTTGTCATGACAGTCCTCCAAGGGGTGTGAGCCGCCGCGTCGGGCGGCCGGACATTTCAGAGCACGAAGACCGAGGTGCCGACGCTGCGACCGGACTCCAGGTCACGGTGCGCCTGCTCCGCGTCGGGCAGTACATAGCGCTGATTGATGTCGACGCGGATGCGGCCCGCGGCGACGTGGGAGAAGAGCTCGCCCGCGAGTTCGGCTCGTTCGGCGGGGTCGGCGATGTAGTCGGCGAGCGCGGGGCGGGTCACGAACAGCGAACCCTTCACCACCAACTGCATGGCGTCGATCGGGGGCACCGGGCCGGACGCGGTGCCGAAGCAGACGAGCAGTCCGCGCCGCGCCAAGGAATCCAGCGACGACTGATAGGTGGTCTTTCCGATGCTGTCGTAGACCACGGGTACACCCTTGCCGTCGGTGATCTCCCGGACCCGTTCGGCGACGTCCTCGCGGGTGTAGATCACGACGTGATCGCAACCGTTCGCGCGGGCGATCTCGGCCTTCGCCTCGCTGGATACCGTCCCGATCACGGTGACGCCCAACAGTTTCGCCCACTGGGTGAACAGCGAGCCGACGCCGCCGGCGGCCGCGTGCAGCAGCACGGTGTCCCCGGCTCGCAGCGGGTGGATACGCCGCAGTAGGTATGCGGTGGTCAGGCCGCGCATGGTCATGGAGGCGGCGGTCTCGAACGGGATCTCCTCCGGCAACCGGATCAGGTGCTCGGCGGGCATCACGCGTTCGGTGCTGTAGGCGCCCAGCGGACTGCCGGTGTAGGTCACGCGGTCGCCCGGCCGGAAGTCGGTCAGGCCCGCGCCGACCGCCTCGATCACGCCCGCCGCCTCCACGCCCATGCCGGCCGGCAGCGCCGACGGGTAGAGGCCGGTGCGGAAGTAGGTGTCGGCGAAGTTCAAGCCGACCGCTTCGTGCCGAATCCGAACCTCGCCCGGTCCGGGCTCGCCGACTTCGGCAGTCTCCCACCGCAATACCTCGGGTCCGCCGGTTTCATAGAAGCGAACAGCCTGTGCCACAGTGCATCTCCTTTTCGACGCGACCGTGCCGGGGCGACGGTCGGCGTTATGGGTCCGACAGGGGTACCCGGCGGCCAACCGACGCGTGTCCGCGGCTGCGGGGGCGCTCGGAGGCCCGGGCTATCGAGAACGAGGGACCTGCCGCAGAATCCGGGCCGGGTGCGCTCACCGACCGCGATAGCCTGCTTTTCCGCTGGTCAACTCGTTGTGATGAACCCAGAGTAAGCCGGATCACATTCGTTTGCTTATCCTCTCGGGGCAGGAATCCATTCACTTCGGGACACGGGAGGATGCCCGGTGAAACCGCTCGCCCGCTATGCCGCATTGAGCAACTACGTGGAGCTGGGCCGATCCGTCGGCCTCGATCCGGTCCGCCTGGTGCGCGAATCCGGACTCGACCCGGCGAGTCTGACCCTGCAGGACCGCTGGGTACCGGCCGCCGTCATCGCCGATCTGCTCGAACGCTCCGCCGCCGCCGCGCACTGCGAGGACTTCGGGCTGCGCCTGGCCGAGCGGCGGCGCTTCGCGAACCTCGGCCCATTGAGCCTGGTCATCCGCGAGGAACCGGATGTGCGCAGCGCGCTGCGGGTCATGTCACGGCACGCGCACATGTACAACGAGGCGCTGCACACTCGCCTCACAGAACGCAACGGGCTCGCCACTATCCGGCTCGGGCTCGATCTCGGGCAGCCCTGCGAAACCCGCCAGTCCATAGAACTCGCTGTCGGAGTGCTGCACGGCCTGCTGCGCGGATTCCTCGGCAGCGGCTGGCAGCCGGTGGAGACCCGATTCACCCACGCCGCGCCCACCGACCGCAGCGCCCATCACCGCGTGCTCGGGCCGAATATCACCTTCGCGCAGGACTTCAACGGAATCATCATCTACACAACCGATCTCGATGCGCGCAACGCCATGTCGGACCCGCTGCTGCGCACCTACGCCAAGCAGTTCCTCGACTCCGCCGACATCACCCGCACCGCCACCACCGTCGACCGTGTCCGGGAACTGATCGAACTTCTGCTGCCCACCGGCCGCTGTTCGGTCGAACAGATCGCTCGCAGCCTCGGCGTCGACCGCCGCACCATCCACCGGCATCTCGCCGCGGAGGGCGAAACCTTCACTGCCCTACTGGATTCCACCCGCGCCGAACTGGCCCAGCACCTGGTCGCGAATCGCCGCCACTCCCTGACCGAGATAGCCGAGATGCTGGCGTTCTCCTCCCCCAGCAACTTCTCCCGCTGGTTCACGAAACGCCACGGCTGCAGCCCGAGAGCCTGGCGCACTCAGGGCAGGCCCACCGGGCCGCGATAGGGCGTTGTCACCGCCACGGACGTGTGTCGCGGGGCCATTCAGCCCGAAAGTCCATGACACCCACCAGGACCTGGAATGTCACCGTCATCGACATGCGGCAGGGTAACCGGACCCTGCAGATAGCTTGACGGCCGGTAAGGTATTTCTCTACCGTGCAATAGGTCCGTCCGAGGCTCTTCTGCTGCTGTGCCGAGGGCTGGCGTATCGGAAAGAGGTGGGGAGTATGCCGGGCGTCAGCATGCTGTGGCCGGACTCAGCGGCGTCGAGTGACCGCTTGATGGTGGATTCGGGCGCGGTGACCGATCTCCACCTCGATCGGATCATCGCCGCCATCGTCGGGGCCGATGAATACCGGCTGCGGGCCTGGTTTTCCGAGCCGGTCCGGGGCCCGGAGACGGTGCGGTACCGACAGGAGATCTTCGCCGATCTCGCCGATGACTCGGTGCGGGAAGTGTTCGACGCGTTCGCGGCCGGGATGCGCGGCACCCTGGAACGTCTCGATTGGCAGGAACGCCTGCATCATCCGCAGCAGAGACAGTCGTGGCAGCTCGGTGCTGCTGCCGAATACATCGAGGCAACAGCCCGGTTCGCTGAGGCGCTGGCCGGGCTGCCCCTGGCCTCTCGTGCGCTGACGCGATGGCGGGGGTTCCTCACCGACTACGTCGCCGGGCCCGATTTCGGTCGTCTGGCCACGGCCGTACACCAGGTGCAGCGCGCGGTGAGCTCGGTGCGCTACAGCCTGCGCATCGTCGACCGCACCCTCGAGGTGGGGCCCGTCGGTGCCGAGGCGGATTTCAGTGCGGCGATCGCGAAGCTGTTCTCGCGCTTCGGTGTCGGTGCGCCGCGGCCGGGGCGGCCGCGCTCGGAATGGGACGACATCAACCACATGGAAGAGCAGATCCTCGATCGTGTCGCCGCCCTGCACCCTCGCGTCTTCGAGCAGCTCGCCGAATTCGCCCGCGACCACGGACAGTTCGCCGATGCCGCGGTGATGGCGTTCGATCGGGAAATCCAGTTCTACCTGACGTATCTCGCGTTCGTTCGCCGGGTCAGTGGAACGGCCCGGGCGATGTGCCTGCCACAGTTGGCAACCCGGGGTGCACCGATGCATGCCGAGGGCGCGTTCGACCTCGCACTGGTCACCCGTCGGGGGCGCGTCGACACCGAGGTGGTGTGCAACGATCTGCGGCTGTCGGGTCCCGAACGAGTGCTGGTGGTGACCGGTCCCAACCAGGGCGGCAAGACGACCTTCGCGCGCACGGTCGGCCAGCTGATCTATTTCGCCGCGCTCGGCTGCCCGGTCCCGGCCCGCAGTGCGTGCCTGCCGTTGACGGACCGGCTGTTCACGCATTTCGAACGTGCCGAGCGGGCAACCGATCCCGATGGGCGCCTCGCCGAGGAGCTGCTGCGCATCCGTGACACGCTCGAAGAGGCGACCGCGGACAGCGTGATCATCCTCAACGAGAGTTTCAGCGCGACCAGCACCGCCGATGCCGTCCGGATCGGCGGCGATGTGCTCGAACGGATCGTCGAGCGCGGCGCGATCGCCGTGTGGGTCACCTTCTTCGACGAACTGGCCCGGTCCGGGCCGGCCACGGTCAGCATGGTTGCCGCCACCGACCCCGGCGATCCGTCCCGGCGCACGTTCCGCATCGAGCGTAGACCGGCCGACGGCCATGCCCACGCCGTGGTGCTCGCCGAGCGCTTCGGGCTGACCTACGACCTCGTGACCGCCAGGATCGCCGCATGCGGGTGAACCTTCTCCATCCTGCCCACTATGAGCCTCGCCCAGCGGGCAACGGGGACAACACCTTCGATGATCTCGGTCTCGAATCGCTGTGTTGTGCTGCAGCCTCCGACGATCCTGTCATCCGTGATGCCGTACGAGCGGGATTGACGGCACCGGTGACCGATCCGGAGGTGATCCGCCACCGGCACGCCGTGCTCGCCGACTGCCAGGCGCATCCGATCCTGGTGCGCGAGCTCTACCGGATCGCGGCCCAGGCAACCGAAGTCAGGCGCCGCAAGGCCGGCCCATTGCATCGAGCCAGTGGGAAACTGCTGCTCGCGCTGGAACCCCTGACCGAGCTGATCACGTTCCTCCGGCGATTGCGCGCCCTCTGCGATCGGGAGGGCCATCAGTTCCGAGCGCCCGGATTCACCGATCTGATGGCCGTCATCGCCGCCGAGCTCGACGACCGGTATCTCGACAGCGTCGAAGCACAGCTGGGCGCACTGGATTTCGACCGCGGTCTGCACATCAGCGCGGGGCTCGGCGCGGGCAGCCGAATCGCGGGCATCATGCTCCACGAGCCGATCCGCCGTCGCCGCTTCGGATTCGATCGCCCGAGCCGCCACGCATTCCGCGTCATCGACGAACCCGACCCCGAATTCGATCCGGTCATGCAGTTGCGCGACCGGGCGGTGTCCGTGATCGCCGATGTCGTCAACGACGCGGTCGTCCACGTGCAGGACTTCTTCCGGCGACTGCGCGCCGAACTCGCCTTCTATATCGGCTGTCTCGCGCTACACGATGGCTTCCGCAATGCCGGGCTACCGGTGTGCCTGCCGACCCCGCACCCCGCCGGTCCGCCGCGACTGCGTTGCACCGGATTGCGGGACGTCACACTGTGCCTGACCTCCGGCCACGCGGTGGTCGGTAACGACATCGACGCCACGGGCCGTTCCCTGATCGTCATCACCGGCGCCAACAGCGGCGGTAAATCCACCCTGCTGCGCAGCATCGGTACCGCCCAGCTGATGATGCAGGCCGGAATGTACGTTGTCGCCGATACATTCGAAGCCGACGTGCGCGACGGCGTCTTCACCCACTTCGTCACCGACGAGGACCGCACCCTGTCCTGCGGCAAGCTGGTCGACGAGCTGGCCCGCATGAGCCGCATCGTCGACCGCATCACCACGAACTCCCTCCTGCTGTGCAACGAGTCGTTCTCCTCCACCGGCGAATACGACGCCACCCACATCGCCGCCCCACTCGTGGACGCACTCCTCGCATCCGGCGTCTCGATCGTCCTCGTTACCCACCTCTACGAATTCGCCCACCGCCGTTGCCAATCCGCCCTCCCGACCGACCTCTTCCTCCGCGCCGGCCACCGCCCGGACGGCACTCGCACGTTCTCCTTCACGCCAGCACCCCCAGAACCCACCAGCCACGCCGACGACGTCTTCCGCCGGATCTTCGACCGAAACCCCGCCGACCGCTGAATCCCACCGGAACAGGCCGACTCAGAGCGGTTGTGTCCGAACGTGATTGGCGATTGCCGAGAGCTGTGCCAGCGCGACGGGGCTGCTGCTTCCGGCCGACCCCAGGTCCAGGTGGTTGAGGAGGTTCTGGATTACGACGTACGGATTCATCGACCGGTCCTTCATCTGGAAATTCGTGCCAACTGGTTGTGACAGCCGTCACGGTGTGCTCTCATCAAGATACACAGATACACGTTATGTGTCTGTGTATCAGACTCATGAACAGGAAATCGGCATGGATGCACACCGTCTCAGCAGGCGCGACGCATTGAGGACAGGTGGCGGTTTGTTGGGCGTCGTCGGTGCGCTGGCACTGACCGCGCGCACCGCGAGAGCGGAGCCATGGAGGTGGTCGCCCGCCGATTCGGTGGTCGGCGCCGGTGGCGGCGCCGACCCGTTGACGATGTACGACCCCGACGCCGACGCCGTACTGGCCGATGTGATCGACCATGCCGATGTGCCCGAGGTCAACAGGCTGCTGGCGACCTGGGTCTACAACGACCAGCCCTTGCCCGCCGGCCTGCCGAAAGGCTTGGCCGACTTCATCGAATCCGCTCGTCAGCTGCCCTCGTGGACCGACCAGGGCAAGCTGGCCAGTTCCTTCGAGTTCAACAAGAAGCGCGGTCTGTATCTCGGCGTGCTGTATGCCTTCGCCAGCGGCATGATGTCCACGGTCATCCCGCACGAGGCCCTCGCGGTGTACTACTCACGCGGCGGGTCGCATCTGAAGGAACGCATCGCCAAGACCGCGAAATTCGGATACGACATCGGCACGGTCAATGCCTACGGGGACGGCGGCGAGATGATCGTGACCTGTGTGAAAACCAGGATCATCCACGCGTCCGTGCGGCATCTGCTGCCGCAGTCGCCGCACTGGCCCGCAGGCGTCACGCCGATCAGCCAGGACGACATGATGGTCACCTGGCACAGCCTGGCCACCACCATCATGCGGACCCTCACCGCGTGGAAAGTACCCATCCCGACCGCCGAATCCGATGGCTACCTGCACAGTTGGCAGCTGGCCGCCCATCTGCTCGGCATTCGCGACGAGTACATCCCTGCGACCTGGGAGCAGGCCGACGCGCAGGCGAGCCAGCAGCTCGACCCGATCCTGGCACCGACCGCGGAGGGCAACGACCTGGCCAACCAGCTGCTCAACCTCGGCGCCGATCTCGACCTGACGCTGCTCAGCCGCGGCATTCTGGGCGCGTTCACCCGATTCATCATGGGCGACAAGGTCGCCGACTGGCTCACCATTCCTCGAGAACCGGTCTGGAGCCCGCTGCTCGAGGTGGCGTGGGGCCCGTTCGTCGCCGTTCGGGAAGGCGTGTTGTCGGTGGCGCCGGTGGTGGACGACCCCTACTGGATGTTCGACGAGTTCCTGCGCCAGTTCGCCCTGTGGTACGTGGCCGAACTGCGGATGCCCCTGAGCATCGAAATCCCGCTGACCAACCGCTGATTCGCCGTTCCCGTCCAGGGACGCACAGGTACGGACGACGCTCGGCCCGGCGCGTGATACCCCACTGGATCCAATGAAACAGCTAACGTTCCCGCGTATCAACAACGATGTGGAGTGTGTGCAGCGAACATCAAGCGCAGCGCGATCGCGGCGCAGCCCGAGAACTGACGCAGGACAAGATGTTTCAGGAGGACACCGTGGAATCTGCGCCGCCCGCGAATGAGCTCCCCGCCGGGAAGTCCTTGCTCGAACGCGCCTACCTGCAGGCCGTCGAACAGGTCGACGATACCGACCCGATGCGCACCCGCATCCTCGATGCGGCCGAGGAACAATTCCGGCGGTGGGGTATCCAGCGCTCCACCATGGAGGACGTCGCACGCACCGCGGGGATATCACGGATCACCGTCTACCGCCGCTTCGCCACCAAAGAAGAATTGGTCGAACGCGTCATCCTGCGTGAATTCCGCCGGTACTTCGACACGTTCCTCGTCGATATCGCGGCGGCGACGAATGTCGGCGACCGTGTCGTCCTCGGATTCGTGAGCTCCCTGCGCGCACTGCGCGGCAACCCGCTCATCGGTGCGCTGATCACCGCGGAACCCGACCACTTCGTCAGCTCTCTCGTGGGCGACGGCGGACGGGCCGTCGCCATGGTCCGAGAATTCGTCGCCCGTCAACTCCGCCAGGAACAACGGGCCGGCACCATACCCCCGGACCTACAGGTCGAGCTGGTCGCCGAGTTGATGGTCCGAATCTGTGCCTCGTTCCTGGCCATTCCGAGCCAGGTCGTCGACCTCGACGACGACGAACAACTCGCCGCGATCGCCCGCCAATTCCTGGTCCCCATGCTGGAGCCCTGCGGGCGATAGCACGCAACACCGGCGATCGTCTTGCGAAGTCCGGTCTTGTCACGGTGGCTGAACCGTCATCCGCGAGCGGTGAGGGGATTGATGGTCGCGGATATCTGGGCGACCAGCCGCCAGGGGCGGTCGACGTCGGCCCGGGCCTTGCCGCTGGTGAGGATTGCGCCGGACAGGTCGCGGGCCCGATCGGACCAGCCGTATTGGGTGGTGAGACCGCTGCGGCCGAAGTGGGATCGGGTGTCGCGGCCGAACTTCGAGCGGCGGGCGCCCAGTTCGTAGCCCGCCACGGAGACGCGACCCGCCATACCGGGCAGCCAGGGGGCGGGACGGATTGCGGCGGCGAGGGTTTCGGGGCGCATGATGCGAACGCCGTCGAGTTCCCCTCCGCGAGTGAGGATTTCATAGAAGCGGGAGAGTTCGGCCGCGGTGGTCACCAGGTTGCCGGACGGGAGTTCGGCGGTGAGGAAGGCGCGGGCGGCGGCCGGATCGGTCGGGCCGGAAAGGCCCCCGCCGAGGGCTCGGCCTGCCAGGTGGCGCCAGAGTTTGGAGGGTCCGGGGCCGACCTTGACGCTGGGTACCACCTGGTCGACGTCCTCGGGGCGGACGCCGAAATTGGTCCAGCGGAAGCCGAGTGGTTCGAGGACCTGTTCTCGCAGATGGTCGCGCATGGCCTTGCCGGTGGCGCGCTGAACCAGGAGGCGCTGGATCAGTCCGCCCGTCAGTGCGTGATACACGCGGAACCGGTTGGGCGGCCAGCTCGGAACCAGGTCGGCCAGGCCCTGGACGGCGAGCTCCTCGTTGAGGACCAGGTCGGAGCCGCGGTGGGGCGGGGTGATGAACGGGACGCCCGCGGAATGGGAGAGGACGTCGCCGATGGTGATGCGGTCCTTGCCATGGCCGGCGAATTCGGGGATGTAGTCGCACACAGGGTCGGTCAGCGCGAAGGCGCCCTGTTCGATGAGCATGAACATCAGCGCGGCGGATACGCCCTTGGCCGTGGAGAATCCGCAGAACGGCGAGTGGGGGGTCACCGGGCGCTTGTCGGCATCGGGGGAATCCTTGGGCGCATTGCCCCAGCCGTGGCCGATGGCCCGGTTCAGCACGATGCGGCCGTGGCGGCGCAGGCACACCTGGATGGCGGGTGTGGTCCCCATGCGGTACCAGTCCTGCACGGACCGCCAGATCGCCTCGATATCGCCGGGCGCGAGTCCAGCGTCGGCGGGGTCGGCTTCGGGTCCGAGGGTGGTCACCGCGTCGAGGTCCGGGTCGATCCGCACCAGCGCTGTCATACCTGGGCTCATCCGACCAGCATAGGGAGATGCCGGTTCACAGGAAGCTCCCAGCAAGGAGTCAGGGTCTTCACCGGCTGGTGCGACACACTCCCGCGGTGAGCGTGACCACTGCCGAGCTGGCCCCGTCCGAACCGACCGCCCCGCCAACCGAGACATCATCGGAAGGCCTCTCCCCCGCCCGCCGCTGGGAGCGGCCGGCGCTGGCGCTGCTACTCATCGGCACCGCCGTCGCATACCTGTGGAACATCACGGTCAACCAGATGGGCAACGGCTTCTACGCGGCGGCCGCCTGGTCCGGATCGCAGAACTGGAAGGCGCTGCTGTTCGGGTCGCTGGATCCGGGCAACTTCATCACGGTCGACAAGCCGCCGGTCTCGCAGTGGGTCATGGGCCTGTCCGGGCAGCTGTTCGGGTTCAGCAGCGCGAGCATGCTGGCACCGCAGGCGATCATGGCGGTGGGCGCGGTCGCGCTCATGTATGGCGCGGTCACCCGGGTCACCCTCAGTCGCGGCGCAGGGCTGCTGGCGGGTCTGGTGCTCGCGGTGACGCCCGTGGTGGCGTTGATGTTCCGGTTCAACAATCCGGACGCCGCCATGGTGCTGCTCATGACCGCCGCGGCCTACTGCACTGTGCGCGCACTGCCGCGGGCGAGCCTGAAGTGGATCGTGCTGGCCGGTGTCGCACTGGGATTCGCGTTCCTGGCCAAGATGCTCGAGGGCCTCATGGTGCTGCCCGCGCTCGGGCTGGCCTATGTGATCGTCGCCCCGACCACACTGCGCAACCGGCTGCTGCACTCGCTGGCCGCGCTGGGCGCGCTGATCGTCTCCTCCGGCTGGTACGTGCTGCTCACCATCCTCTGGCCCGCCGATTCGCGCCCGTACCTGGCGGGATCCAAGGACAACACGTTCATGGATCTGGTGCTGGGCTACAACGGTTTCGCCCGCTACCTGGGCAAGAACCACATGGGCGGCAACGCCAAGAACCCCTTCGAACTGCCCGAGGGCTACCAGATTCCGAAGGCGCTCGAGGGCGGCGGATTCGGCGGCGGGTTCGGCAACGGTCCCGACCGGATGTTCACCGGCGAGATCGGTTTCGAGATCTCGTGGCTGCTGCCGGCGGCGCTGCTCGCCTTCGTGCTGGTGCTGGTGTCCCGGGGACGCCGGCCGCGCACCGATCTGATCCGCGGCGCGGCGCTGGTGTTCGGTCTGTGGCTGGTCATCGACGGGGTGCTGTTCTCGGCGATGAAATCGGGCATGCACGCCTACTACACCCTCGCCGTCGCTCCGGCGATCGCGGGCTGCTTCGCCATCGGCGCGTACGAGGTGTGGCGGCGACGGGCCGAGGTGTTCGGCCGCGTGGGTGGCGCCGCGCTGATCCTCTCGGCGGGGATCTGGGGTTTCGTGCTGCTGCAACGCAATTCCGACTGGCAGCCGTGGCTGCGCTGGACGGTGCTGGCGGTCACGGTGATCACGGCGCTGGGATTGCTCGTGCTGGCGCTGCCGCCCGCTGCTCGCTGGGACCGGCTGCGCGGCCGCGTGACCACGCTGCTGCTCGTGGCCGGTGTGATCGCGGGCCTGACCGGCTCCACGGCGTATGCGGCCGCGACCCTGCCGCAGTCGCACACCGGCGGCGGCCCGACCGTGGGTCCGGCCCAGCCCAAGAAGACCGGACCGGCCGATCAGTTCCGCAAGCAGCTCGAGACGCTGTTCGGCGGTCAGGCCGATCCGCAGCTGGTCGCGCTGCTGCAGCAGACCAATACCAGGTGGTCGGCCGCCATCGACCGTTCGTCGCCCGCGTCCGGGCTCGAATTGGCCAGCCGCACATCGGTCCTCGCCATCGGCGGCTTCACCTCCGCCGACCCGGTGCCGACGCTGCCGCAGTTCGAGGACATGGTCCGTAACCATGAGATCACCTACTACCTGTCTCCCGAGGTCCCGCTGCCCGACTCCTGGCGGGTGGATCCGAAGCCCGGTGACACCGCCGTGCCCGCGCAATCGGGTGCGAAGCAAGGTATCTGGCGTCCGACGGGCAACAAGGAGATCCTCGACTGGGTAACCGCCCACTACACGGCCACCCAGCATTTCGGTTACATGGCGGTCTACGACCTGACGGTGCAGCCGCACTGACCCTTACGGCGGCGTCCCCGGATTCCGGCTCGGCCCACCGAGTCCCGTCGATCCGGGGACGCCGCCGAGGTCTTTTCCGGGCCGGCTATGGACAATCCCGTGAACTCGCGCCGCTACTGTCAGGCCCGGTGCGCAGCAGCACTCGGACCGACCCAGGCGCCGAGCGCTTCGAGAAGACCTGTGTCGCAGGGTTCGTCCGCGGCCCATGCCACATGGCCGTCCGGCCGGACCAGGACTGCTGACGGCGCGGGAATGTCGCCGAGGCCGGGTACGGACCATCGGCTCGCGTCGCACCGCGCCTCGACGACGTCGATGCGGCCCAGCCAGTCGCCGATCCGCGGGCAGGTTCCGTTCAGGGACAGCAGGACCGGGCGGCCGCCGCGGAGCAGTTCGTGGACGCGCGTGCCGCCGGCGGGCAGCGTGAGGTCGACGTCGGGGACGCGATAGCCGGACAGCGGGTGGCCGTCGCCGACGTCGTAGCGGACGTCCAGGGCGAAGAGCATGCCGCCGAGGCGGTTTCGGACCTCGTCTATGTCGAAGAGTCCGGCGAGCGTGTCGCGCAGGGCCTCGGTGTGGGGGCCGGGGCGCATGAGCGCGGTCTGGGCGCGGGTGTTCTGCAGGACGCGCGCGGCGACCGGGCGGCGTTCGGATTCGTAGGTGTCGAGCAAGGTTTCGGGCGCGCGGCCGTGCAGAACGGCGGCGAGCTTCCAGCCCAGATTGGCGGCATCCTGCACGCCGGTGTTCAATCCCTGGCCGCCGGCGGGGAAGTGGATGTGGGCGGCGTCGCCCGCCAGCAGTACGCGATCGGAACGGTAGCGTTCGGCCAGGCGGGCCGCGTCGCCGAACTGTGAGACCCAGCGGGGGCTGTGCATCCCGTAGTCGGTGCCGGCCACCTCGCGGAAGGATGCCCGGAAGTCCTCGAAGGAGGGTTGGGTCGCGTGGTCGATGACGCGGTCGTGCCGGTTGACCATGAGCCGGAACCAGCCGGGCTGCAACGGAAGTACCGAGAAATCACCCGGTCCGCGACGCTCGGTCAGGATCCAGCCGGGCGGCGGGTCCGCCAGTTCGGCATCGGCGATCGTGCCGACCATGGTCGCGTCGGTCCCGGCGAACTCGATCCCGGCCAGTTTGCGGACCGTACTGCGGCCTCCGTCGCAGCCGACGAGGTATGCGGCCCGGATGCGGCGGCCGTGCGCACCACCGACCCGGATCTCGACACCATCGGAGTCCTGCTCGAGGTCTGCAACCGGTGAGTCCCACTGTACGGGTGCACCCAATTCGGTTGCGTACCGGTCGAGTTGGGTCTCGATGTCGGCCTGGGTGATGACCAGTCCGGTCGGATACCGGGTGGCCAGATCTCCGAACTCGATGGGCAGCCCGGCGAAATGCCCCGGACCACGGCCCCGGAACACATACCCGTGCGGCAGCACTCGCTCCATCAGCCCGCGCTGATCGAGGATCTCCATGGTCCGGGCATTGATACCGCCCGCTCGCGACTGTCCGGTGCGCGCGGTGAGGGCGTCGAGAAGGACCACTTCGATTCCCGCGAGCCGCAATTCGCAGGCGAGCATCAGCCCGGTCGGTCCGGCTCCGGCGATGACCACGCCGGTCTGGTAAACATTGTTCACCAGACGAAGGCTAAAGGAGCTGATCCGCGTCGTCAACCACGCAAACCCGGCCGCCAGGGCCGGCGCTAGGCTCTGGACCGATGGTCAAACGTGGATTGAGCCGGGATCGGCTGGTGGAAATCGCCCACGAGTACGTGTCGGCGAACGGATTGGACGCGCTCACCATGCGGCGACTGGCGGCGGCCGCCGAGGTGACTCCCGGCGCGCTCTACAAGCATCTGAAGGATCGCCGAGATCTCCAGCGCGCCATGTCCGATGCCGTCTACGCCACCATCGACCTCACCGATATCGACCTCGGCGCCCCGACACTCGCCCAGGTCATCGCCTGCTGCGAGCGCATGCGCGCGGCGATGCTCCGATTCCGCGACGGCGGCCGCATCGTCGCGGGCTCCTACTCCCCCTTCGCGGCCACGGTGAAACTGTCGGGCACCCTCATGACACTGCTGCACGGCATCGTCGTACCGCCCTTCGAACCGGGCGACCTGCAGTCCGTCCTGCGTTCCTACACAACCGGTTTCGTCATCGAAGAGCAGGCCTACCTGGAACTCGAGCGCTCCGGCGAATGGCAGCCACTGGTCTCGGCCCTCACTGCCGACGCTCCCCGCCCGAACCCGGCCGGCGCCATCTCCATCATGACCGGCGAACGCGACCGCAGATTCACCGACGGCCTGACCGCCATCCTCGCGGGGACGGTCCGCGAGGATCGCCGGTAGCCGAGTACCGCCCGATCAGGGGGTGACGATCGGGAATGTGGGCTCGAAGTCGTCCAGCAGCGCGGCGAGTTCGCCGAGTGTGGTCACATCACCGTCGAGGGTGATGGCACCCGAGCCGGCTTCCCCGGCGCCGCCCGGGGCCGGCAGCACCCTGACGAGCGCCGCGATGACATTGCCCGGCAGTTCGGCGATCAGGGGGTTCCGGTAGTAATCGCCGAAGATCCAACGAAGCTGACCAGGGGCCGCTGCGCTCCTCCGTGGGGGAGGAAAATGGTGGGCCGGTTGCGTCG
>NZ_JBIWMX010000054.1:0-26054 GCF_044766925.1 Nocardia sp. NPDC101769
TGGTTCCGCCGGCTGCGCATCCGCTGGGAAATCCGCGACGACATCCACGAAGCATTCCTCAGCCTGGCCTGCGGCATCATCTGCTGGCGTCGACTGGTCAACCTCTCACTTTGTTAGGAGTTCTTACACCGGCCCAGCTGCCTTGAGCCAGCCGAATAACAGCCCCGACCAGCAAGTACCGGCAGCACCACCCTCGCAGTCCAACCCCACATCACATGACTAGTCACGTACTCGAAGAATAGGCAGCGAGTATGACCTTTTCGTGAGCCTCGATGATCCCGCACGCAGCGGCCGTGGCAGCCAGGCGGGAGTATGAGCACTCCCGGGCGCCGCGCTCACCGTCGTCGCAAGGGCCTGCCGAACTGGCGGATCGTCCGCTACGCGGACGATTTCGTCGTGCTCGTGCACGGCACCGGTGACGATGTCGAGCGCCTGCGCGAGGAGATCGCGGAAGTGCTTGCGCCTGTTGGGCTTCGGTTGTCGAAGACCAAGACACGGGTGATGCACATGAGCGATGGGTTCGACTTCGTTGGGTTCCGCATCCAGTGGAAACGCAAGCGAGGCACGAACAAGTGGTACGCCTACACCTTCATCGGCGACCGGCCTATCCGGTCGTTGAAGGGCAAGGTCCGTGCCCTCACGAGCAGATTGTCGCAACAGCCACCCAGGGACGTGCTGGTCCGGCTCAACCGGATCATGCGCGGCTGGTCCAACTACTTCCGGCACGCGGTCTGCAAACACACCATGGACAGCCTCGGCAACTTCGTGTGGTGGCGAGTTGTCCGCTGGTGGAAGCGGCTGCACCGTTGGAGATGGAAGGACGTCCACCGTCACCTCGCCGACCGCACCGGTCGGTGGCACAGGCCGTCGGCGGACGGGATCGAACTGTTCAATCTCGCCAAGGTGTCGATCACCCGATATCGGTATCGCGGCAACACGATCTCCACTCCCTGGACCCTGTCCGGCCACGCCTGACGGCCGACATCGTGGAGAGCCCGGTGCGTGGAGACACGCACGCCGGGTTCGGCGAGCGGCTCGCAGAGACGGACCGGTGGCAACACCGGCACCGCGCTGCGGGCCGACTCAACCATCCGATACCGGCTGGGCCTCAAACTGATTGGCTGTACTGCCCCCGTGTGAAGCTACAAGGTCAGCCTCTTCGTTACCGACGGTCCGGTAGTGCCTGCGGACTGACGCACGGTAGCAGCGGGGGCGCTGGTGTCGAGCGAAGATCCCTCATTACCCTCGCTCGACACCAGCACGATCAATGGGGCCGGGTATCGCTCATCGGCCGGTCTTCGCCTGTAGTAGGTGTGGCTCTCCGCTGACCTGGACGTTGACGACAGTGCCCACGGGCGGGGGAGCGGAGTCGGCGGCCGCATAGAAATTGTCGACCAGCACATCACCGGCGGCCAGCTACCCGCCTGCGTGGGTGATCGGAAGTACCGCGTACGGATTCACGTCACCGTTGGCGGGCATGGTCGACGCCAGCGTGGTCACCGTGGTCCTGCCATGCAGGAACGTGGTCTATCGGTGCACATGTGGGTTGCAAGGTGCCATGCCTTGGTCGAAGGTTCCCTTCGTCCGTCGACGGCGGTCGCGGTCGCCGAGGGGGTGTGGCGACCGCGACCGGTGATCAGGCGCGGCGGTAGCCCTCCAGGATCGAGTCGTCGACGTCGGGGAGGTTGACGACGATGTTGTCGGGGGTGCGGCAGGTCAGCCAGACCAGTTTTTCGGTGGTGCTCATGTTGACTTCGACGTGCGGCATGAAAGGGGGGACGAAGACGAAGTCGCCTTCGGCCATGTCGACGTATTCCTGGTAGTTCTCGCCGTAGTAGATGCGGGCGACGCCGGTGAGGACGTAGCCGCCGGTTTCGGCTTCGCCGTGGTGATGGGGGAGGGAGCGGTAACCGGGTTCGTTGGTGACCTTGCCGTACCAGATCTTGGTGGCCGGGGTGTGCTGCGGGCTGACGCCCGAGACGCGGGCCGCGCCGCCGGACTGGGCGGTGTGGACGTATTCGGCACCGGCGCGGGTGACGAGGGGGGCGACTGCGGTGTTCAGGTCGCTGGTCATTTGTTATCCTTTCCGTCCCGCGGTGCGGGTTCGATTTCGTTGGGAGAGGGGATGATTCGGTTGCGGAGGACGCCGATGCCCTCGATCTCGGTCTCCACCATGTCGCCGGGGCACAGGAACCGGGGCGGTTGGGCGGCGATGCCGACACCGCCGGGGGTTCCGGTCAGCACGACGTCTCCCGGCCGGAGCGTGGTGAACTCGGAGATGTAGGACAGCAGGGTCGCGGGGGCGAAGACCAGGTCGTCGGTGGAGCCGGTCTGCTCCTCTACGCCGTTGACCTTGCATACGATGCGGAGGCCGACGGCGGGGTCGATCTCTTCGGGGGTGACGAGCTCCGGCCCCAGCGGGGTGGTGGCGTCGAATGCCTTGCCCTGCAGCCATTGCGGGGTTCTGCGCTGCCACGCCCGGACCGAGAAGTCGTTGGCGACGGTGTATCCGGCGATGCCGGCCAGCGCGGTGTCGGGGTCGGCGTGCCGGAGTTCGCTGCCTACCACGATGGCGAGTTCGGCTTCCCAGTCGAGCGCGACCTCCGCGGCCGGTCCGGGAAGCACGATATCGGCGTCCCAGGCGGTGAGAGTATCGGCGAATTTCGCGAAGAGTGTGGGGAATTCTGGTGCGGGCCTGCCCATTTCGGCGATATGGGTCCGGTAGTTGTGGCCGCAGCACACGACCTTGGTGGGCGCCGTGACCACCGGTGCCGGTCGGCCCTCGAACATCGTCTCCTGGGGCGACAGTGGTTGCGTCGAACGCCAGTCCGGATCGGTGAGCAATGCCCCCACATCCGGCGCGGTGGTCGCGCGCCAGAGTTCGTCGATCCGGACCTCGGCGCGAGTGCCGTCGCCCGAGACAACTGTTCGTAAACGCATCGCTGGGTCACTCCAGGGTCTGCCGGGTGAGTCCGGGTCGGTGGCGAACGCGATGATCACGAGATATCACGTTCTATTGACGATGGTGACGATAGCACCATATGGTGACCTACACCATCTCTTCGATGAGGTCGGCTCGCTGGACGAGCGGACTCGAGTGAGAAAAGAGGCGTCATGCCCGTCGCACGCATCAACCCGCCCGCACTCGCGAAGCCCTCGGGCTTCGCGCACGCGACGCGTCACCGCGACGTCGTCCATCTGGCTGGTCAGACCGCTCTGACGGCCGAGGGAAAGATCGTTGAGGGCGGTATCGTCCCGCAGTTCCGGCAGGCGCTGACCAACGTGTTGACCGCCCTGGAAGCGGCCGGTGGGCGGCCGGAGGACCTGCTCAGCGTCACGATCTACCTGCTGGACATTCCGGACTATCAGGCCTATGGCAAGGAGATCGGCCGTATCTGGCGTGAGCTGGCCGGCACCGACTACCCGGCTATGGCGGGCATCGGTGTCACGGCCCTGTGGCAGCCCGAGGCGCTGATCGAGATACAGGCGGTAGCTGCGGTGGAGTTCGAATCCGCCTGAGGCGCGAGCCCGCGAACTGTCGCGGCGCCTAGCTATACCGAAGCCAAGACGAACGTCTGCTTATTGCAATACCCAGGGTTCGGCCAAGAGCCTGCCTCCTGAAAGGGCAACCCGATGCTCACACCTTCCGCGCACACTGACACCTTCTGCCGGGACAACCTCCCACCCACGGAGCAGTGGCCGGAGTTCGTGTTCGACCTGTCCGAGCTCTCGTATCCCGACCGTCTGAACTGCGCCACCGTGCTGCTCGACGGAGCGGTGGCCGTTCACGGCCGCGGTAGGCCGTGCATCCACACCGGTGACGAGACGTGGTCCTACGGTGAGTTGCTGGACCGGGCCAACCAGATCGCACACGTTCTCACCGAGGAGTATGGCCTGGTTCCCGGCAACCGAGTGCTGCTGCGGGCCCCCAACACGCCCTGGCTGGTCGCCTGCTGGTTCGGGGTCGTGAAGGCAGGCGGTGTGGTCGTCACGACCATGCCCCTGCTGCGCGCCGTCGAATTGTCGAAACTGATCCAGCTGACCCGGCCCGCGCTCGCGCTGTGCGATCACCGCCTGCTCGATGAGCTGTACGCCGCCGACTCCACGCTGCCGGTGGTCCCGGTCGGCGGCTCCACCGCCGTGGACCTGGTCGCCCAGGCTGCGCCGAAGCCGGTGGTCTTCGACGACGTCTGGACGGCCGCCGACGACGTCGTCTTGCTGGCGCCGACCTCGGGCACCACCGGCACGCCGAAGGCGACCATGCATTTCCACCGCGATGTGCTCGCCAACGCCGATACTTTCGCCGCGCACATCGTGCGGCCGAAGGCGGACGACGTATTCGCGGGAACGCCGCCGCTGGCGTTCACCTTCGGGCTCGGGGGACTGGTGATCTTCCCGTTCCACGTCGGCGCGTCGGTGGTCCTGCTGGAGCAACCGGATCCGAACGCATTGGTCGAGGCGATCGAGAAATTCTCGGTGACAGTACTTTTCACCGCCCCCACCGCCTACAAAGCCTTGATCAAACGCGCCGATCTGGATCGGACCGCTTCACTACGCCGCTGTGTCTCGGCCGGTGAACACCTGCCCGAGACCGTGTACACCAAGTTCCGTGAACTGACCGGGTTGAAGATCATCAACGGAATCGGCGGAACCGAACTGCTGCACGTGTTCATCTCGGCCGCCGACGACGACATCAGGCCTGGCTCCACCGGCCGCGTAGTGCCGGGCTATCGCGCTGAGATCCACGACGACAGTGGCAATTCGGTCCCGGATGGCACTGCGGGCCTGCTGGCGGTGAAGGGACCCACCGGTTGCCGCTATCTTGCCGACGCACGGCAGCTGGAATACGTGCGCGACGGCTGGAACATGACCGGCGACGCCTACACCCGCGATGCCGAGGGCTACTTCTGGTATCAGGCGCGCAGCGACGACATGATCGTCTCCGCCGGCTACAACATCGGCTCTCCCGAGGTCGAAGCCGTTCTGGACCAACACCCCGACGTCATGGAATCCGCGGTGATCGGCGTACCGGATCCGGATCGCGGGATGATCGTGCACGCCGCTGTCGTGCTGCGGCCCGGCGTGGTGGGCGGCACCGAAAAGGTGCGCGAGCTACAGGAATTCGCCAAACGCACAGCGGCTCCGTACAAGTATCCCCGCAGCGTCGAGTTCGTCGACAGCCTGCCGCGGAATCCGAGCGGGAAGCTGCAGCGGTACAAGCTCCGTGAGCGGTGGGGAGTGGCGCCGCGATGACCGGCATCGTTATCGAGCGGATCGTCGATTGGCAGGACACCGATGCCGCCGGGCACTACCACTACAGCACTGTCATTCGGTGGGTCGAAGCCGCCGAGGCCGCGCTACTGGACAGGTTCAGGATGCGCTGGCTGTTCGGCCGAATTCCCCGGGTGCGTTACGAAGTCGACTACCTGGACCGGCTGTGGTTCGGAGACGTCGTTTCGATCGACCTGTCCGTCGGCGAGCTCGGCCGCTTATCGCTGCGCTACGACTTCGTCGTCACGAGGATTTCCGCAGCGGGCGAGGCGCCTGGCGCGGAGCCGCCGACGGTCGCGGTCCGCGGTGCATTGACCGCGGTTCACGCTCCTGACCCCACCGGCGGTGCTCAACCGTGGCCGGCGGCCATCGCTGCCGTCCTGCGGGGCGGCGGCGCGCCGATCCTCGTGCCGGACAGGGCCGGTGAACCTCCCACCGATATTCCGTCTACTTCATTCCGAGAAGTGTGAGGCCTGTTATGCGTATTGCCGTGATCGGCGGAGGGCCCGCGGGTCTGTATTTCTCCGCCCTGATGAAGCAGCTCGATCCGTCCGACGAGATCACGATCTGGGAGCGCAACGCCCCGGACGACACCTTCGGATTCGGCGTCGTGTTCTCCGACGAAACACTCGGCGGCATCGAGCACGCCGATGAACAGGTGTACCGGGCGATGAGTGAGCGGTTCGCCCGCTGGAGCGATATCGACATCCACTACCGAGACGAGGTCCGGACCTCGGGCGGACAGGGCTTCGCCGCGATGAGTCGCAAGGAGTTGTTGCACATCCTGCAGCAGCGGTGTGCCGAGTTGCGGGTTGCTATCCATTTCCGCACTGCCGCACCGGATGTCGAGGAGCTCGCCGCCACCCACGACCTCGTTCTGGCCTCCGACGGCCTCAACTCCGCGGTGCGTACCCGGTTCGCCGACGTGTTCGGCCCGAGCCTGGACCCCCGATGCAACAAGTACATGTGGCTGGGCACCGACCGCGTGTTCGAGGCATTCGAGTTCTTCGTCAAGCACACCCCATACGGGATCATGCAGGTGCACGCCTACCCGTTCAGCGCCGGGCAGAGCACCTTCATTGTGGAGATGCATGAATCTGTCTGGCGTGCTGCCGGTTTCGATGTGTTCGCGGACCTGGAGTTCGCGCCGGGCGAGAACGACGAGAAGTCGATCGCCTTGCTGAAGGAGATCTTCGCCGCCGAGCTGGACGGGCATGCGCTGCAGGCGAACAACTCGAAGTGGATCAACTTCACCACGGTCCGCAACACGACGTGGCGGCACGGCAATATCGTGCTCATCGGCGACGCCGCGCACACCGCGCACTTCTCGATCGGCTCGGGCACCAAACTGGCCATGGAGGACGCGCTGGCCCTGGCGGCCTGCCTGCACGAGAACGATTCCGTGGCAGCCGGACTCGACGCCTACGAGATCGAACGGCGACCGGTCGTGGAATCGGTGCAGCGTGCCGCGCAGGCGAGCCTGGAATGGTTCGAATCCATCGGCCGCTACACCGATCAGCATCCGGACCAGTTCGCGTTCAATCTACTGACCCGCAGCCGCCGTATCACCTACGACAACTTGCGCCTGCGTGATGACGGGTTCGTCGAGGCGATCGACGGCTGGTACCTGTCCGAGCAGACCGACGAGGCCGAAGCACCGCGCCCGCCGATGTTCTACCCGCTGCGGATCAAGGGCGTCGAGCTGCCCAACCGGATCCTGGTGTCGCCCATGGACATCTACTCCGCCATGGACGGCGTGCCGACCGACTTCCATCTGGTTCATCTCGGCAGCAAAGCGCTCGGCGGTGCCGGGCTGGTGATGACGGAGATGGTGTGTGTATCCCCGGAGGGCCGCATCACCCCCGGATGCGCCGGCCTCTACACCGAGGAGCAGGAGCGGTCCTGGGCCCGCATAGTCGACTTCGTGCACTGCGGCACACGTTCGAAGATCGGTGTGCAGCTGGGTCATTCGGGTCGTAAGGGCGCGACCAAGGTGATGTGGGAGGGCATCGACGATCCGCTGGAGACCGGGGGCTGGGAGACCGTCGGTCCGTCGGCTCTGCCCTACGGCCCGGACAGCCGTACCCCGCGCGAGATCACCATCGCTGAGATGGACGAGATCACGGCGCAGTTCGCCGCGTCGGCCCAGGCCGCCGCGCGTGCGGGTTTCGACGTGCTCGAAGTGCATTGCGCGCACGGCTATCTGCTGTCGTCGTTCCTGTCGCCGCTGGCGAATCAGCGGACCGACGAGTTCGGCGGCTCGCTGGAGAATCGGCTGCGTTTCCCGCTGCGCGTCTTCGACGCAATCCGGGCGGTGTGGCCCGCGGATCGACCACTGTCGGTACGCATTTCGGCGACGGACTGGGCCGATGGCGGCAACACCGTCGACGATGCCGTCGCGATCGCCCGCGCCTTCGCCGAGCACGGCGTGGACCTGCTGCACGTGTCGTCCGGCCAGGTGGTCAAGCACGAGACTCCCGCGTACGGCCGCAGCTACCAAACTCCGTTCGCGGACCGGATTCGGCAGGAAGTCGGTGTGCCGCACGGCATCGCCGTCATTGCCGTCGGTGCCATCTCGTCCTATGACGACGTCAACTCTGTCCTGCTGGCGGGTCGCGCCGACCTGGTCGCGATTGGCCGCGCGCACCTGTGGGATCCGCAATGGACGCTGCACGCGGCCGCGGACCAGGGTTACCGCGGAGACGCCGCCGAATGGCCGGCTCCGTTCCGGGCCGGCAACCGCAAGCCCCCGACGGGCCGCACAGACGGACCGCCACCCCGCCTGCAACTGGTCCGCGAGGCCGCCCGCCACCACGCGCCGACCCGGCGCTGGACACCCGAGAGGTAAAAGATGTTGTACTCCCACGATGCTGACGATGCGCCGATCTGCAGTTCCGGCCGCGTCTTCGATCATGTAGGAATCACCGTGCCGGATCTCGAGGCAGGCATAGCCTTCTTCGCTGACCTGTTCGGTGCACGAGAGCTCTACCGGCTGGGCCCCTTCGATTCCGCCGAATTGCCTGCCGCGGGCGACGGCAGGGACTGGACCGCGGCCCATGTGAACGTCCCCGGGGCCCGCTTCACCCTGGCGATGCTGCAACTCCCGGATGGTGTGCTGCTGGAACTGTTCCAGTACGACCAGCCGGAGGGCGCCGAGCCGATTCCACCGCGCAACAACGACATAGGCGGCCATCACCTCGCCTTCGCTGTCACCGATCTCGACGCCGCGGTCGAGCGACTCCGTGCGCGCGGGCTCGAGCTGATGAACGGTCCCATCGTCGTCGACGACGGCCCGGTCGCCGGCCTGCGGGTGCAGTACTTCCTGAGCCCGTGGGGCATGCAGTTGGAGCTGGTACAGCATTCCGTGAGTTCACTCCGATGCGTGAGCAGGATGACCGAGGTCAGCGAGAATTTCAGTGATCCCGGGGCCGGCATCGAGCAGCAGGCGATGTAGACCCGGCTCGGCGCACATCGAAAGTGTCTAAAGGGCAAGGGAGTTCGCCAACCGGCGCGCGATGCGCGGGTGGCGCCTACCGGATCGCAGCCGAGCATCCGGATTTCGTCTGAGCAGAACCGGCCCGGTTCTCGAAAACAGCTATTCGCAAAAGGAATTCAAGGTGGGCACGTACATCGACATCGAAAAGAAGACCGGCGGATCGTTCGCCGCCTATCTGGCCGAACCGACCCGGGGCTCGGGACCCGGTCTGGTGCTGCTGCAGGAAATATTCGGCATCAACGACTACATGCGGGACATGGCGGACCGCTTCGCCGACGAGGGGTACGTCGTGGTCGTGCCCGATCTGTTCTGGCGCTCCGAGCCGCGTGTCGAACTCGGTTACGACGATGCGGGATTCACCCGCGGACTCCGGTTGCGCGACGAACTCGATCTGGATCTCGCCATAGACGACATCGGAGACACCATCGTCGCGCTGCGGAGTCGGGACAACCAGGCCGGGGGAGTCGGGGCGATCGGCTTCTGCCTGGGTGGGCTGCTCGCCTACCTGTCCGCGGTCCGGCTGCCGGTGGACTGTGCGGTCAGCTACTACGGCGTCGGCGTGCACGAACACCTCGAAGAGGCTGCAGAGTTGACGGTCCCCACGCTGTTCCATCTCGCCGGGTTGGACGAATACTGCCCAGAGCCTGCCCGTAAAGCGATCCGCGCCGCATTCGACGGCGACGATCGTGTGCGCTGCTACGACTACCCAGGTGTCGACCACGCATTCGCCACTCACGGCCGTGATACCTTCGAGCCGCTGAGCGCCGGGATGGCCTTCTCCCGCACCCTCGAGGTGGTTCGGCAGGCCATCGGCCCTCGCTACGATCTGTCCGCCCTGTGGGACCAGCACATCTACCACGAATTCGACACCCGGGACGTGACCGCGACGATGGCGACCATGGTCGACGAACCGTACGTCAACCACATTCCGACGCTGACCGGCGGCGTCGGGCAACGAGATCTCGCACGGTTCTATGCGCACCACTTCGTGCACAAGAACCCCTCCGACACGAAATCCATCCCGATCTCTCGCACGATCGGAGCCGACCGGATCGTCGAAGAACAGCTGTTCTGCTTCACTCACGACAGTGAAATCGACTGGATGCTGCCGGGAGTCGCACCGACCGGCCGCTATATCGAGGTGCCGTTGATCGCAATCGTCACCTTTCGCGGCGACAAGCTCTACAACGAGCACATCTACTGGGACCAAGCGAGTGTGCTGGTCCAGATCGGTCTACTCGACCCGGTCGGCCTTCCCATCGCCGGGGCCGAACAAGCGCGCAAACTTCTCGACAAGACGCTGCCATCGAACACGATGATGGCGAGCTGGGCCGAGAGCGAAGGAAAGCCGATCGCCTAGCCGGTCGAACGTGTACGCGACGGCGGTCGACTGCGACCGCCGTCGCGTCACGTATGGTGTCCGTATGACGGCAGCGCAGAAATCGATCCACATGACCGCAGGTGGCCGCGACTCTCGCCTCGCCCAATTGATCATCACCCTCTTCGGCCTGTGTGCACGAGCCGAGGGCAATTGGCTATCGACCGCGTCGCTGGTGGCATTGATGACCGACCTCGGCGCCGAATCACAAGCGGTGCGGTCGTCGATCTCGCGTTTGAAACGGCGCGGCGTGCTCCTGAGCGCCCGCAACGCCAGTGCCACCGGATATTCGGCATCGGATTCGACGCTGGAGGCATTGGCGGAGGGAGATCTGCGAATCTTCGAGCGCAGCAGGGCCTCCGAAGACGACGGATGGCTCGTGGTCGTATTCTCGGTCCCGGAATCCGAACGCGCCAAACGGCATGCCCTGCGAACGAGCTTGACCCGCTTAGGTTTCGGGACCACCGCCCCCGGGGTGTGGATAGCTCCGGGGATCGTGGCCGACGAAACGCGGCAGGTTCTCGAGCGCCATGGGTTGTCGGAGTACGTGGACATGTACATCGGAGAGCACTTCGCCTTCGGCGATCTCCGCTCGAAGATCGCGCAGTGGTGGGATCTGGACGAACTCAGCGGAATGCACGCGGATTTCCTCCGGCGTTACCGACCCATCTTGCATCACGTGACAGTCGACAATCCAACCCCGCGAGAAGGTTTCGGGCTCTACGTTCCAATGCTGACCGAATGGCGTCAGTTGCCCTACCGTGATCCGGGCTTGCCACTCTCGGTGCTACCCCCGGCATGGAATGGGCAAGCGGCGGGGGTGCTCTTCGATCAACTGGAGGAGATATTGAGTCCGCTTGCCCACAAGCACGCGCTCGCTGTAATCCACGGTCGCCGGGCTGAAATCATCTAGTAGGCAACAGCTTCCGAGATAGCTTTCGTTGCGACAGTGCTGTAGCCACCAGGTGGCCGGATCCGCCGCTGAGACCGGCACCGGGATGGGTGGAGGCACCGATTTGCCACAGTCCCGGTACCGGAGTCGCATGTCGGCCGACGGAGGCGAGCGGCCGCCACAGATAGCTCTGATCCAGTTCGCTGGAACCTCCGTACGGGTCGCCGGCCAACGCATTTGGGTTGCGATCGGCCAGGTCTCGGGGAGTGATGAGGTCGACGGCGAGCAGCTTGTCGCGCAGATCCGGGGCGTGGACGGCAATCCGGTCGAGGACCCGGTCCGCATAGCCTTTCGCGAGCGTCTCGGTCCAGCCCTCCGTGGTGTCCAGCACACCGGCCGCGTCACCGCGCGGGGCGAACGGAACCTCCTGCAATTGCAGCCACAGGGCGGCTCTACCCGGTGGCACCCGGCTGGGGTCGAGCACATACTGCTGCCCGACCACAATCGTGGGGCGGTGCGGCAGCAGCCCGGCTTCGGCTTCGGCGCAGGCGATTCCGGTGCTTGCCGACCCATCGGAGATATGGACCAGCGGGATCTGTGCGAGCCGGGAGTCCCGCCAGGTCAGCGGCGCGGACAAGGCAACGTGGATCTGCATCTCGCCGCGACCATAGCGGAAGGCCGCCGCCTCGGCGCGGATCGTCGGGTCCACGGTCTGCGGTGCTAGCAGTTCGCCGTAAAGAGCCGTCGGAGTTACCGACGCGAGCACCGCGCGGCGTGCTCGGATCGTCCGGCTGCCAGCCGAAACTCCCACGGCGCGGCCGTTTTCCACGAGAACCCGGTCAACCTGCGTCCCCGTCTGGATGGCCACGCCGAGCTCGTCGAGCAGTGATCGGAAAGCGGCCAGGAAGCGCGCCGAGCCGCCCTCGACCACGGGCAGTCCCGCCGCGTGGAGGGTTCCCGCAAGTAATGGCATCATGATCCCGCCGGACGCGTGATCGGGGGAGAGGCCGCCGTGCAGCAGCCACGGGGCGTAGAGGTGATCGACCTCGGGACCGCGAAACTCCCGGCGCGCGAAGCTACGACCGCTGGTGACGGCAGCGCGCAGCCAGTACTCGCTGTCGCCTCGCCCGCCGGTCCGCAGCAGTCCGAGGGCATGCCGGATCGAAGCGGTCGACCGCAGTTCGCTGCCCATCAGCCCGCCGATGGATCCCATGTCGCGGTACAGCTTTCGCAGCAGCGACAGATATGCCGTCCGGTCCGACGGCTCCTCGAACTCTGCCGCCGTGCGCTCCGGGTCCCGGTGAGCCACCGTGACCCTGCCGTCGTCGGCGACACTGGCGGTCGTCCACTCATCGGTGTTGCGGTAGACGAGCCCATGCTGGTGCAGTGACTGTGCGAGGTCGGCGTACGCCGGGCCGGACACGAACAGTGGGTGCCATGACGAGAACGTGTCGTGCAGGAAGCCGGGAAGCGTTCGCTCCTCAGTAGCTATGAAACCGCCAATGTCCGGGTTGCGCTCCAGCAGCAGCACTTTCCAGCCTGCCCTTGCCAATTCGGCCGAAGCCACCAACCCGTTGATACCGGAGCCGACCACGATGGCGTCGATGCCATCCGGCGTTGTCGCTGTCATCCGTCCGACGGTAGAAGATCCCGATCCAGTCGGCCATCCCCTCTGCACGAGGGCTGTGCGAACCACACCGCTGCGACGTGGTCGGATCGTCGTGGCTGCGGTTGCATCGGGCCCGCTCAGGAGTCATTTTTCTCATCCATCCGTGACGGTCGTTCAGATGTCGGTATATGATTGTGACGGTCGACACACCGGCAGAGAAGGGACATCACGTCCCAAGATCATGGGTGGACCATCGCTACCGAAGAAATACCGTTCGAACCAACTCGCCGACGGCGTGGAAATGAGGGTTGTCCACATTGATGAGGAGACCGGCGCGTGGACGGTCAGGGTGCCTGCCCAGAAGGGGCGGTCCTGCCACGGCACCGGCACCTGCCCGAGGCGGAGCTCTACATCCTGAAGGGTGCCGGCGCCCATCCTCGGACCGGGGATTTCTCGATCCCGCAATAGAACGGTTGTGTCGGTTCGAATGTTGTTCAGGTGGGGTGGCGACCATCCTCATGGAGCTGTCACGCATTCGGTGCTAGCCCAGATGTGTGGCGAGGTCCTGCATCTCCTTCCGGTGGAACGCGGCGCGATCGGCCGTCAGGGCCTGGAGGTGCCCGTTGACCTCGAGCGTGACCAATCCATGCATTCGGCTCCAGATCCGAATGGCCAGAACAACACCCGCTGGTGGCAGGTCCGGAAGCTGAGCGCGAGCACTCTCCGGGACGTCGGGGTCGACCATCGGTATCTCCTGGTCGCCGAGGGGTTCTCGTCGACTCGCATGCGGCCGTGCCGCGGCGGCGAGCCCGATGAATCCAGCGCGGATCCGGTGCCTTGCCTTGTGTGCGACCTCGCTGTCCGGCTCGCGGTAGCCCGGCACCGCGTCTCCGTAGATGAGACGGAAACCGCTGGGATTTGCGATCGCCCATTCCCGAAAGGCTGTTGCCCAGGCGAGAAGGCCACCGCAGGCGTCCTCGGCGAGCCTGACCTGTCCTCCTGCGAACCTTCCAGGGCATCGACGAGGGAAGTGGAGACGTCTTCGATGACGGCCGCCACCAACGCATCCCCTGTCTCGTAATAGCCCTACAGCGCCCCGCCGTCATCCCCATCTCCCGGGCGATAGCGCGTAACGAGATTGCGTCCGGACCGGAGTGGGTCAGCAGTTGCAGAGCGATCGCGCGGATCTCGGCCGATGTCTCGATCCGACGCCCTTCGCGCCTAGATCCATTAACGGTCGTCATCTCGACGGCATACCCACTTCCGCGCGTACGATCTGACTGCACCGAACGGCGTTGAGTTCGTATACCGCGTTCAGGTTCTGGCAGAGACCCGGCCCGCGATCGACGTGCGCAGCTTCACGATCCGGGGGCGGTGCCTTCCGCAATCGCGGAATCTCACCCTGGGAGAAGGCGTGACTTCAGCCGTCACAGCGGCGGATTGGCCACAGGAAAGTGGCTCCTACGTCGACTTGATTTCGCGTTTGCTGGACATTCGGGAGAGCGAACGCGTCTGGGCCGTTGCCGATCGGTGCGCCGCCCCGCGCCGACATCGTTGCCGACCCGGACGACTGGATCGCCGGTCGATAAGCCTTCCCGGTGACGGTATATGAGTTCTTCATGATGATGGTCAGGTGAACGGAATGCAGGGCTCGCGCATGCGACCCGGTCCATCCCTCCCCGCGAAGGCGGTTCGGGTCCAAGTTGTAGTGGCAGGAACGGCGAGTGGCATAGTATTCGGACACAGCCAGCGGTTGCGGCGAAGTGGTGACGGTCGTTAGATTATCGACATATGATTCAGCGGGATGGATGCCGCACCCCGGGCAATAGGCAGCGAGGAGAACACGATGGCCGAACGGTCGTTTGCGAACGAGGTCGGGAAGCTGCGCCAAGGTGCGGGATCCACATTGCACGTGGAAGGCATTCTCGCGGTGACCAAAGCCCTGCTCCAGTCCGGCGTAGCGTACGTCGGCGGCTACCAGGGTGCTCCGATCTCGCATCTGATGGATGTCCTCGGCGACGCGAAGGAGGTCCTCGATGAGCTCGGGGTGTACTTCGAGAACAGCGCCTCGGAGGCGACCGCGGCGGCCATGCTGGCAGCATCGGTGCACTACCCGCTGCGTGGGGCGGTCACGTTCAAGTCGCCCGTCGGCACCAATGTTGCCTCCGATGCGCTCGCCAATCTCTCCAGCGGCGGTGTCACCGGCGGCGCGCTGGTAATCCTCGGTGAGGACTACGGCGAGGGCTCGAGCATCATGCAGGAACGCTCCCACGCGTTCGCCATGAAGTCCCAAATGTGGTTGCTGGACCCGCGACCCAACATCTCCGCGATCGTGGATGCCGTCGAAGCGGGTTTCGAATTGTCGGAGGCCAGCAACACCCCGGTCTTCCTCCAATTGCGGCTGCGCTCATGCCATCTGCACGGTGGATTCGAGGCCAAGGACAACAAGCGGCCGCCCATGACGGTGACCGAGGCCATCGAGCAGCCCACCCGCGACGTGAACCGAATCGTGCTGCCCCCGGCCAGCTTCCTGCACGAGAAGGAGAAGATCGAGCGCCGCTGGCCGGCCGCCGTCGAGTACATCGCCAAACGCAAGCTGAACGAGGTGTTCGGGAACGATCTCGCCGATGTCGGGATCATCGTTCAGGGCGGGCTGTACAACACCTTGAACCGGTCGATGGAATTGCTCGGCTGCTCCGACGCTTTCGGCAATACGCAGATCCCGATGTATGTCATGAACGTCGCGTACCCGGTGATCGACGAGGAGGTCATCGACTTCTGCACGAACAAGCGTGCGGTGCTGCTGATCGAAGAAGGCCAGCCCGACTACATCGAGCAGAACATCAACACCGTCCTGCGCCGCGCCGACATCGCCACCAAACTGCACGGCAAGGACATGCTCACCACCGCAGGCGAATACACCTCCCTGGTGGTCACCCGCGGCCTGCACGAATTCCTCACTGCCTATCTACCCGAAGCGATCACCGGCGAGCCGGCGCTGTTGCGCGCGGCCGATGATCCGCGCAGCCCGTTCGCCATCCGGGTCGAACCGCAGATCGTGCAACCGCGCCCGCCGGGGCTGTGCACCGGCTGCCCGGAACGCCCGATCTTCAGCGGTCTCAAACTCGCCGAGCGGGAGACCGGTAAACACCACATCAGCGCCGACATCGGCTGCCACCTGTTCGCGATCAACGCACCGTTCGATCTGGGTGCCACGACCATGGGTTACGGCCTCGGTTCGGCCGGTGCCGCGGCCTTGAACCCCAAGGACGCCGATCGCGCGACCATCGCGGTCATGGGCGACGGTGGCTTCTGGCACAACGGGCTCACCAGCGGTGTCGGCAACGCGGTGTTCAACAAGAACGATCAGGTGCTCGTCGTCGTCGACAACGACTATGCCGCCGCGACCGGCGGTCAGGACGTGCTGTCCTCGCACGCCGACCTCGGAGCCCGCTCCACACAGCACCCGATCGAGAAGGCCGTGCGTGGTGTGGGCGTGGAATGGGCACGCACCATCGACGACACCTACGACGTCACCCATGTCCGCGATACCTTCCTCGAGGCATTCACCACCGACGAGCCCGGTCCGAAAGTGCTTGTCATGCAAAGCGAATGCCAGCTCAACCGGCAACGCCGAGAGAAACCGAAAAGAGCGCAAGCGCTCAAGGCGGGCAAGCGGGTGGTCCGGGAACGCTTCGGCGTCGACCCGGAGACCTGCACCGGCGACCACGCCTGCATCCGGGTCTCCGGCTGCCCGTCGCTGACCATCACCGACAATCCCGACCCGATGCGCACCGACCCCATCGCCACCGTGCTCGACAGCTGCGTGGGCTGCGGTGTGTGCGGCGCGAACGCGCATGCGGCGGTGCTGTGCCCGTCGTTCTACCGCACCGACGTGGTCGACAACCCCACCCTCCGCGACCGCGTCCTGGCTCGGC
This sequence comes from Nocardia sp. NPDC101769, assembly GCF_044766925.1. NCBI lineage: Bacteria > Bacillati > Actinomycetota > Actinomycetes > Mycobacteriales > Nocardiaceae > Nocardia > Nocardia sp. NPDC101769. The sequence continues at coordinate 16,585 of NZ_JBIWMX010000054.1, forward strand.
TGCGGACCTGGTGGATCGGAATGCTCTCCCGCGGCGACGAGCGGCGCGCGGCGGCGATGGAGGTGTACTGATGCCGAGTTGGTACGAGGGCCGGCGGCCCATCACGCTGGCGATCCTGGCCATGGGCGGCGAGGGTGGCGGCGTGCTCGCCGACTGGATCGTGGAAGTCGCCGAGCGGGCCGACTACCACGCCCAGACCACGTCGGTGCCAGGTGTCGCTCAGCGCACCGGGGCCACCGTCTACTACGTGGAACTGTTCCCGCCGTCGCCGCACGCCGCAGGTGAGGGCCGCTCCGAGCCGGTGCTCAGCGTCTTCCCCACCCCGGGCGAGGTCGACATCGTCGTGGCTTCCGAACTCATGGAGGCCGGTCGGGCCGTGCAGCGGGGTTTTTCCACTCCCGATCGCACCACCCTGATCAGCTCCACTCACCGGGTCTATTCGATCCACGAGCGAATGGCCCTGGGCGATGGGCGTGTCGACAGTGACGCCCTGCTGGACACCGCCCGCCGCGGTGCCGCGACACTCATCGCGGCCGACTTCATGGTCATCGCCGAGGAGGCGCGCAGCGTGATCAGCGCGGCGCTGTTCGGAGCCTTGGCGGGCTCGGGCGCGCTGCCGTTCACGCGGGAGCAATTCGAACAGCCGATTCGAGACTTCGGCAAGGGCGTCGAGCAATCCCTGCGCGCCTTCGCGGGTGGCTTCGACACCGCGCAGCAGACGCTGGACGCGCGGCCCTCCGCCTCCGCGCCGGTTGACTTGCAGCTCATTCCCAGGCCCCTGTCGGCCGAGGAGAAGAAGCAGCGAGAAGAGAAGCGCCGCAACGATATTGCCGCCACCGACCCTGGCTCGCTGGTCGGGCCGAAACTGCGGCCCCTCGCCGAGGACGTGAAGGCCCTGCCTGCCGCGGCGCGCTCGATGATCCTGCACGGACTGGTCCGGACCGCCGTTTATCAGAACCTCGACTACGCTCGGCTGTATCTGGACCGCGTCGGCAAATTCGCCGTCGCCGATCCGGAGGCCGACGGCGCGGCCCGGCTCACCGTCGAAGCGGCCCGTCACCTGGCGCTGTGGATGTGTTACCAGGACACCATCCAGGTGGCGCAGCAGAAGATCCGGCAGCACCGCATGGCACGCATCCGCGAGGAGGCTCGCGCGCAGCCCGGCCAGCTCATCCAGGTCCGCGAGTACCTGCACCCGCAGATCGACGAGATCACCGACACCCTGCCCGCCGGACTTGGTGGCGCACTGCGGCATTCGAAGGCCTTCGGCCGTATCGTGCGCGCGATGACCCACAAGGGCATGACGGTCAACACCAGTTCGATAACCGGCTACACCGCGTTGACCGTCATGGCGCGGGCCCGGCCGTTGCGGCCGCGATCGCTGCGCTTCGTCCGAGAACAGGCCGCCATCGAGCAGTGGATGGGCATCGCGCTGGCAGCCGCACCCGGCGACGCCGATCTCGCGCGCGAGATCGTCGAATGCCAGCGTGTACTGAAGGGCTATGGCGCCACCTATGAACACGGCAATGACAGCTTCGACAAACTCATGACCGCTGCCCACGAAATCGCTTGTCACCCTGAGCCGGCGGCTCGGTTGGCCCGGCTTCGTGAGGCGGCGCTCGCGGACGAGGACGGTCATACTCTGGCCGCCGCACTCGGCCGTTCCGCCTGACGTCATGTCACATCCCCAGCGCCGCTCCTGAGCTTCCTCTACGTGTACGGAACGAGCGCGGACGTCTTGTATGGTGCAGAAGTGACGGCAGAATCGCAGGCGACCACGCCGGGCACCGGGGGCCGGGATGCTCGTCTGGCGCAATGGATCATTACGATTTTCGGTCTGTGTGCCCGCGCGGAAGGCAACTGGCTGTCGACCGCATCGGTGGTCGGGTTGATGGAGGATCTGGCGGCCGAAGGCCAAGCAGTCCGATCCTCGATCTCCCGGCTGAAACGGCGCGGCGTGCTGGTAAGTGAGCGGTCCGGCGGCGCCGTCGGCTACCGCTTGGCGGACACCACGCTCGAGGTGCTCGCCGAGGGCGACCATCGGATCTTCGAGCGCTCCCGTGCGACTGAATCGGACGGATGGGTACTCGTCGTATTCTCGGTGCCCGAATCCGAGCGGGACAAGCGCCACGCGTTGCGCTCCGGACTGACCCGGTTGGGATTCGGCACCGCGGCACCCGGCGTGTGGATCGCACCGGGTACGTTGGCCGCGGAGACACGGCACACCCTCGAGCGGCTCGGCCTGTCCGACTATGTGGACATTTTCAGCTCTCGCCACGTCGCCTTCGGCGATCTGCGCACCAAGGTCCGGCAGTGGTGGAATCTGGAGGAACTGGCCGGGTTGTACGCGGACTATCTCCAGCGCTATCGACCTGTTCTGTTCCAGGCGACTGCCGAACCGATCACGCCACGGGAAGCGTTCGCGCTGTATATCCCGATGCTCACGGAATGGCGTCGGCTCCCTTACCGCGATCCCGGACTGCCGCTGTCCTTGTTGCCGCCAGCCTGGAACGGTGAAGCTGCTGGTGCGCTGTTCGACCAGCTCAACGCGCAGTTGAACTCCCCTGCGCAGAACCACGCACTCGCGGTGATTCATGGCAAACGCCGCACCGGCCGATCGAGCTAGTGGAACAGAGTCCTTGTTTGCTCAGTTTTATCTACCGAATCTCTGTATTGAATCGGTGACGGGCGTAAGATACCCGCTACAAGATGGCGCCACGCCATCGGTAGTTCGACCGTCACGCCTCCGGAAGAGGGATTCCTGTGAGCACTACTCCCGCACTGTTACCCGCCGTCGTGGCGGCGCTGGCCGATGGCCGCCTCGAGGTCCTCGACCTCACCGCACCCTTGAGTCCCGAAACGCCGGTGCTACAGCTGCCGGAACCGTTCGCGAACACGATCCCGCTGTCGCTCGAGAAGGTCAGTGACTTCGATGCGGCAGGTCCTTTCTGGAGCTGGAACAACATCCACACCGGTGAGCACACCGGTACGCACCTGGACGCCCCTGTCCATTGGTCGTCGGGGCGTGAGGGAGCCAGCGTGGACCGGATCCCGCCGGCGCGACTGTTAGGTCCGGCGGTCGTCGCCGATTTCACCGCGGAAGTCGATGCCGACCCTGATTTCCTGCTGGAACCCGAGCATCTCGACAAATGGGTGGTCGAACACGGGCCCCTGCCTGAAGGGGCTTGGCTGCTGTTCCGGACCGGGTGGGGCAGCCGCGCCGCAGACGCGATCGCATTTGCCAATGCTGACGCGGACGGCCCGCACACCCCTGGCGTTTCCGCGGCTGGAGCGGAATGGCTGGCCGCATCGCCGATCACTGGCTTCGGCGTGGAGACCGTCGGCATCGACGCCGGTCAGGCCGGGGGCTTGGAGCCCCCATTTCCGGTGCACTACCACCTGCTGGGGGCGGACAAGTACGGCCTGACCCAGTTGCAGGGCATCGATCGCCTTCCGGTGACCGGTGCAATGCTGGTGGTTGCGCCCCTGCCTATCGTGGGCGGTACCGGGAGTCCGGCGCGTGTATTCGCGCTCGTAGACCGCTCATGACCTGAATCGCTTCACCGTTCTAGTGGGTGTCGGGTGCGCTGGCGCCCGGCAGCTCCGATCTTCCCGACGCTCATAGCGCGGTTTCAAGGCCGTTGGAATCGCCTGCTCGATAGCGAATAAAAGACGGCCGTCAGTTTTTGGATATACTTCGAAGGGTTGGCCTTCCTGGCCCCCTTGCGAGAGCGCCCTCGACTGCGTCGACTGCGCGCATACCCGCCTCCGGTCGCTTTCCATCACCGGCTCAGCCGGTCTGTGGACGACTTCTTCCCGTTTCACCACTTACGTCCCCGAGAGGACATCGCCATGGAACCCGCGTCCAGCTCACCCGACTTGAAGTCCCGAATCGAAGATCATGCGCTGACCGCTGTGCCGACCTCCGAGCGCCGGTCCGGATGGGGTCTGATGACCAACACCGCTGGCATCGCCTCCACCCTGGTGCAGTTGGCGATCGGAGGTGGCGTCACACTGATCGCCGGCGTCGGCTACGGCATTCTCGCCGGTGTGGTCGTCGCTGTTTTCGGTGGCATCGTCGGCTGGATGGTCGGCCAAATCGCCTATGTGTCAGGTACTTCCAGCACGGTAACCTCGCGCTACTACGGGCTCGGCGTGCGTGGTTCGGCGCTGGCGTCGTTGATCTTCGCGTTCATGATCCTCGGCTTCCTCGCGCTGGAGAACGCCCTCCTGTACTACGGCACATTGTTCATGTTCGGCTGGAAGCCGTCCCTTGGAAACGCAGTGCTGATCTACGGTGTTCTCACCGTGGTGTGGATCGTTCTGACAACGTTCGGTCTGAAACTGGTGCAGCGTACTTCCACGGTGCTGCTGGTGGCGTTCACCGTACTGACGGTGGTGCTGGCGGTACTGGCGCTGCGCGGATCCGGCAGCTCGGTGGGCGAGCTTCTGTCCGCGGGGCCGGTCGTGCCCGGCTACGGTGGCGGTGCTCATCGATTTGCCGTCGCACTGTCGATCCTGGCCGGATCGGCCGGGGCGCTCGCTCTCGTCGATGCGGACTATGCCCGTTACGCAAGATCGAGCCGGGACGTCGGCATCCTTGCGGTCGGCGGAGCGCTGATGATCGATGTCGTGGTGGTGGTGCTCGGCACCATTGTGATCCACGCCGGCGCTGTCACCGTGCAGAACTATCTGCGCGATCATCCTGGTGTCGCCGCCACCCAGGGTGGAGACACCACGGCCGACAAAGTCCTGTGGATGGCAGATAACAATTCTGGCGCCTTCTTCATCGTCCTGGCCGGATTCATCGGCTTCGCATTGATGTATGCGGCCCAGATCAAGGCGCAGGTCCTGAACTCCTACTCGGGGTCACTGGCGTTATCCAATCTGTCGAACAGCCTGTCGGGTCGGCATGTCGGCCGATTCGCGATGATTGTCGTAGGCAATCTCATCGGTTTGCTGATGATCGCCGGAAACATCTTGGGCCTGATCGCCGGATATCTCGGAATTCTCGGGATAACGACCACCGCCTTGGCCGGCGTTATGATCGCTGACTACTTCATAGTCCGTCGCTGTCGGCCCGCAGCTCAGGATCGGGTGGAGGCCGTGAACTGGTCCGGAGTTTCATCGCTGGTTGTCGCTTCGGCCGCCGGTGAACTGGTCGTCACCCTGGACTGGACTCAGTTGGGCTTTTTGGTCGCGCTGGTCGTAGCACTGATTCTCTACCCTCTGCTTCGGCTCACCGCTCTGCCCGAGCGTGGTAGTGCCATCGATCCAGCCGCTGCGCTGGCTGAGTCCTGAGCCGGGCCGTGAACATGAGTTGCCGTGTCAAGGACTGTTCGAGAGCGGTCACGAGGGTCAGAGACCTCGATACCCTTCCGGTCGTCGGCCGATCGAACAGCTCACATGAAGTCGGGCTGTGCAGCTAACACGCGACGGAGATCGATGGCTGTGCCGATTGGATCTGGTCGAAGCGTCGACGAGGGTGTCCTCGACTGGCTGGTTCTCATCGATGACCAGATCAAGGAACTCAGCCTCGATCCACCGACGGGCTTGTGTCCGTCGGTGCTCGTTGAATGAGAAAAGTGCCCTTCGAACTGGGATGATCACTGTTGTCTAGGCAATGATCGGTCCGGTTCAGAAGGACACCTCGGGTGCAAGTTCGCACAGGTTCGCCGCGGAGTCAGCGGTGTTCGATGATCAGAATCTGGTGTCGCTGGCCGGTCTGGTGCCGGTGATGCGCCTGGCCGAGCAGACCGGGCTGGGTGAGCTGCTGGCGGAGAAGGTGTCGATCGCCTCGCCGCGGATCAAGTCCGGGGCGGCGAATCCGGGCCCGAAGCTGGCGAGGTTGATCGCGGGGATGTGTGCGGGCGCGGACAGCATCGACGATGTCGATGTGCTGCGCAGCGGTGGCATGAGCGCGGTGTTCGACCGGGTGTATGCGCCGTCGACGATCGGAACTCTGTTGCGGGAGTTCAGTTTCGGGCATGCCCGGCAGTTGGAATCGGTGTTGGGTGCGCATCTGTCGCGGTTGTGTGAACGGGTCGGGCTGTTGCCCGGTGCCGGCGTGCGGGCGTTCGTGGTCGGGATCGAGACCGACCGTGGCCCGTGGGTGGCGGCGCTGATAGCCGGAGGGTATTCGGTGTTCGCGGTCAATCCGCTGCAGGCGGCTCGCTATCGGGAGCGGTATGCGGTCTCCGGCGCAAAAAGCGATTCGGCCGACGCGCATGTGCTCGCCGACATGGTGCGCACCGACCCCCACCAGCTGCGAGCTGTCGCCGCCGACAGCGCCCCGGTCGAGGCGTTGAAAGTGGTTGCGCGAGCACATAAAACATTGATCTGGGAACGCACCCGCCATGTCCAGCGGCTGCGACACGCATTGCGTGAGTACTTCCCCGCCGCGCTGGAGGCCTTCGACGATCTCGCCTCGTCCGACACCCTGGAACTACTCGGCAAGGCACCGGATCCGGTGCCGGCGGCGCAGTTGTCGCTCAACCAGATCCGCGCCGCGCTCACCCGCGCCCGCCGCCGCGACGTCGACGCCAAAGCAACCCGGGTCCAGGCCGTGTTACGCGCTGAACACCTGCGCCGAGACACGACGATAGACACCACCACGCAGCCAAGGCACGAGCATCGGTCAGCGTGCTCGTCACCCTGCGCGAACAGATCACCGCACTGAAGGGGCAGGGGGAGGCCCATTTCGACCGACACCCGGACGCTGAGATCGTCTTGTCCCAGCCCGGGCTGGGCGTGGTTCTCGGTGCCTGGGTACTCGCCGAATTCGGAGACGCCCGCGACCGCTACGCCTCGGCGAAAGCCCGCAAGAACTACCCCGGCTCATCGACGCCCTCCTGCGTCAGGCGTTAGTGCCTTGACCGTCTCACCGGGCGCGCGTGCCTACTACGACAAACACCGTGTCCGCGCCCTCGAACACCACGCCGCACTGCGCCAGCTCGCCAACCGCCTCGTCGGCATCCTCCACGGCTGCCTCAAAACCAGAACCGCCTACAACGAAACCACCGCATGGTCACCGCACGCTGAACAGTCCACCGCAGCTTGACATTCAAGCCCCTGGGATGTCTTTTTCGCCCGCACCGACGCCGCGTCGATCACCGCCCGCGACCAGTCGATCAAGCGACGGCTGCCCAGTTCGTCGAGCACCGGACAATGTAGACGCCGCCACAGCCCCGCCTCGGTCCAGTCGGTGAAGCGGCGATGCGCCGTGGGCACGGTGACCCCGAACGACGGCGGCAGCATCCGCCACGCGCAGCCGCTGGTCAGCACGAACACCACGGCGGTGAACACCACTCGATCCTCGACCGGGTCGGTGCCGACGCCCTGCGGACGCGGCTCGAACTTTGGGATCAGCGGCTCGACCAGAGCCCATAACTCGTCCGGGACAAGGCGTTTCGACAACTCGTCGGTCACGAATCGAACATTATGCGGCACACCGCATTCCGACACGCCGCAAACGAATCACAACGACGTGAGACACGGTCTTAGGAAATGCGTTGTCTGGACCGTGCCTGATGGGATTGAACTCATCGGGCCGATGTCCTGGCGACCGAGTGGAGTGCTTCCCGACGGCGCAAGGATTTCGATCGAAGCACTATTGGTCGGAATCCGGAAACCGTCGACAATCGACCTGTACTTGAGTGCTGATCAGGCGCGGCAGTTGATCAACATCCTTGAACTGCACCCGGGGTTACGCAGATAAAACACGCAAAATCAAAATAATTATTGAGCGGCGGGCCGGATCATGCCTTCCTGCGCGACGGTCGCCAGGTGCCGACGGTCGCGAGTGAAGAAGCGCCCCGTGCCAAGGCCCCGGCCGGACTCGGCGGCCACAGCTTCCTGTAGATAGAGCATCCAGTCGCCGACCGGACCCGGTCGGTGGAACCACATAGCGTGGTCAAGACTCGCTGTTACCAACCCGGGTTCGGCCCATGGACGATTTAGCACTCGAAGCACCGGTTCGAGGATCGTGTAGTCGCAGACGTAGGCGAGAGCTGCCAAATCGCGTTGAGCGTCAGTCAATCCCACCACCGAACGCAGTGGATCGAACGGTTTGACCCAGACTGCTTGATGCGGCAACCGCTCGCCGTCGACGGCGAGATACACAGGCCCGGGTACGTGTCGCATGTCGAAGCTGCGGCCGCTCGACCAGTATGCCTTCGACTGCTCTGTCATCGACCCACCACTACGCGACGCCAGGTACTCGGCTGAGGTCGGCAACTCTTCTGGGTCGGGGACATCCAGGTTGAATCCGGTAATGAATGTTTCCCCAGGCTCACCGGCAGCGAACCCCGCTAGGCATGCATACACAGGCTTTCCACCCTGATAGCCGCGTACCTGCCGGGTGCTGTACCCGCGGCCGTCCCGCAACAGTTCCACTTCGTATCGAACCTCGGCGCCGATATCGGCAGGCCGCAAAAAGTATGAGTGCATCGAGTGCAGGGTCTTGCCATCGGTCACCGATCGCATGGCTGCGGCAGCGGCCGGAGCGACCAGGTCGCCGCCGTAGGCTTTCGGCCACGGGCATGGTTGCGTGACCGCCGTGAATGCCACGTCGAAGAACTCTGGCTCGGCAGGTGTCAGGGCGATAGCTGCAGTGAATACCGCAGATGTCGCGGCTGTTGCGGCGGTACCCCAGTCGACCAAATCCGGCGCGTCGCTATGCGTCACGACCGGTGCTCCGACCCCGTTGAGTGACGGGGATGTTGAATTATCCCCACTGGCCGGTACCTGCTGAGATAGGGCTCCATGGGGGGCTCCGTTCCAGTCGTGATGATCGAGCTGACCAGGTCATCAAATCTATATGATGCATTCTTCACGACAGTAATCAAATGTCAATATCATGGACTTAGGGTTGTATGAGTGGTCCTGGCAGCTGCGTCGCCGGGCTGTGGCATGCTGACCGAAGTGATCTTCCCGGGCGGATCCACGCCAGCCCGGAAGCTGCCGGTTCCGATGACCGCCCGCCGAACCCGGCGTGCTGCGTCCGGACCGGAGTGGGTCAGCAGTTGCAGAGCGATCGCGCGGATCTCGGCCGATGTCTCGGTCCGACGCCATTCATCAGTGGCAGGAACACCCGGACCGTGGCCAGGCGCCACCACTCTGTGCCGCAGGTGAAACCAGCGAATCACCCCCCATCAGCAACGCCCTCGAGTATGAGACCCCGTTGGGAATAATCGTGGACGAGGCCAGGACGCTGGGGCGGCAGCTCGCCGGGCACGACGACGACTTCTGACCGGCGCCCGCGCAGCGATGCCCTCACGCTGGCGTGACTTTCCGGTCAGGTGGACCTCACGGGCCTCGTCGTCCTTGCCGGAGAAGATGTAGCGGGGCACACGCCGACCGTATGGCCTGTTCAATGGCAACGGCAAGGTCTCGGTTACCTCCGCGAGTGTGCAAGCGCCGTTTGGTATCCCACCGCGGGGCCTTCTCACACCGCCTCACGATCTCCTCAT
>NZ_JBIWMX010000055.1:0-25490 GCF_044766925.1 Nocardia sp. NPDC101769
GAGCAACACGACGAATGGATCGAAGGCCGACGCTACCTCGGCCTCGACGTCCTGGCCCGCTCCCGCGGGCTGACACCCACCGACGAACAGGAGGACACCACACCAGCAGAACTCACCGCCTGACCGATATTTCGGATCACGCGGTGACCACCCCAGCTACACCACTCCCCGGGACTTGACCCGAGGCTGTCGGACGGGCTGGATACCCTCAGGGACAGCAGGGGTGTCACCATCGGCGAGCAGTGGGACGCACAAGGGGAGGCGCGGCATGATTCACCAGGTCCGCTACATCTGCACCAACTGCTCATGGGGTTGGCACGACACCCCGTACTGCCCGGTCCCTCCCCGGCAGCCGTTCCGATACACGCCCGGCCAGGTGCAGACCCTCGGTGAGATCCGCGCCCTGCGCGCCGCCGGGGTCCTCCCGAAGAGCCTGCGCGACGAAACCCGCTTGCGCTGGTGGATGCTGCCCCTCGGGTTCATCACGCTGTGCGTCTCAGCGATCCTGATCTCGCACCTGATCTCCTGGGCGATCTGACCTCTCGGTTCAGGGTGCACTCCGCTCGGCCACACGCCGCTCGCAGGCGCATTCGGGGTAATCCAGCGGCGGGGTGTACACCGTCGCGCCGCAGGACTGGCAACCAACACGTATTCGGTCCCTGCGGAATTCACCGCTGCGGATGTCCGACGCCTGCCCCGACGCAAGCTGACGCTGTGGGCTGGCCCGTAGTTCGCGTGCCGGGTATTACGCGTCGCGTGTGGTCATGCTCAGCAGTTGGTGGGCGTAGTGGTCGCGTAACTCGCTGACGAGGCGGCGCTGCCAGGCGCGAGCCATGACCGCGTGTGTGAGACGACGAGCCGTGCGGGGCACGGTCGTGATCTCCGCCGCCAGATCCAGTGCGCGAGTCAGCAGCTCGGCGCGGGGCAGCACCTCGTTCACTAGACCGAGCTGGCGGGCGTCCTCGGCGGGTATGCGCTGCCCCGTGTACACGATGTGGTTGGCGCGTTTGACGCCGACGAGATCGCGCAGCATCAGATACATGCCATCGCCGGGAACGGAGCCGGCGCGGAAATTACCGTCACCGAACGACACATCCGGCGTGCAGAGGGTCAGGTCGCACAGCAGCGGCAGCTCCATCCGTATCCCGGGCCCGTTGATCGCCGCGATGGTGGGCACATCGAGATCGAAGACCAGCCTTTCCAGGATCTTGATGCCATCGGTGTACTGCTCGTGGACGAGGTCGGGACCCCATTGCGACAGCGGTTGCGCGAACGATTCGGCCTCGACTCCGCCGATCCAGGCATCACCGGTTCCGGTGAAGACCACGACCTCGGTGCCGCGGTCGGCGCCGATGACCCCCAGCAGCAGATTCCACGCGTTCAGCAAGCCCCGGGACCAGATGGCCGACCCGTTGTTGTAGTGCATACGAACCACGAGGATGCCGTCGCGGCGCTCGAGTCGGAAATGTGGCGCGAATCGCGCCCGATATTCCTCGAACGATGTCGCGGAGATGAAGTTCCCCAGCCTGCGGTCTCGCTCGGCGATCGCTTCGGACATGACAGCCCCTCGCTCCTCGGATGGCACCCCATCCACTAAGTGGGGTAGTACCCCGTTTATGATGGAGAGGATACCAAGGAGGTAATGCGGTGGCAGACCGGCAACGTCGCGTTCGTTCCGACTCTCGAGCCAACCGAGACCGGATCGTGGACGCAGCCGCGCGCTTGTTCGGGCAGCGTGGGGTGGATGTGCCTCTGGACGAGATTGCTGTCGCCGCGAACGTTGGCTCGGCGACGCTGCATCGGCACTTCCGGGGCAGAGTGGAATTGGTTCACGCTGTGCTGGATACCAGGGCCGACCGGCTCGCCACCCGCTCGGACGAACTGATGACGTCGTCGGCCACGACGCAGATCGCACTGCGCGAATGGCTACTCGAGTTGATCGAGTTCACCACCTCGTTCCGAGGGCTCGCAGTCCTGCTCGCCGACCACGATGCAGACACCACGCTCGAGGACCGCCACCGCGCACTCACCGTAGCCTGCGCCCGGCTGCTGACCGCCGCCCAGGCTGACGGGCATATTCGGCCCACGATCATTGCCGGTGATCTGCTCAAACTCGCCCACGGCATCGCTGTGGCGGCCGCGGGATCGCCCGCCGCCGCCGCAGACATGCTTGATCTCCTCGCAGACGGACTACGAACTCCCACTGCTCGATGCGGAGCGCTTGATGCGCCGACAATCGGCCTGCCGGTTACCTCGGTGACCCTGCGTCACAAAGTGGATGACCTTCACGCCGCGATTCCGTTCTATGAACAGCTGACAGGTGAGACCGCTGACCTGTTCGAGTTCAGCGGGTTGCAGTTGGCGGCGGTCGGACCGTTTCTGCTGTTCAGTGGGTCTGAAGCAATCGCGGCGCGGTTCGAAGGGGTCGCAGCGACTTTGGTTGTGCGGGATCTGCTTCAGATCGTGGCGTCAGCGAAGAGTGCCGGCGCCAGCGAGATCTCTCCCGCGCAGCCCACTCCGAACGGTCTCCGCGCCGTTCTTCGCCATCCCGACGGCGCGGTCTTCGAGTACGTCGGAAGCGCGGACATACAGGCGCAATAGCTGTGCCAGGTGCCATCAGTTCCGGGGCGAAATGTCGGGCCGGTCGGCGGCGCGGAGTGCGATGTAGCCGTTCCAGTCGCGACGGGCCCTCAGCGTCCAGTTGGCGGCCGTCTCGTCTGCGATGCCAGCGATGCTGGCCAGAATCGGGGCGGGCAGGTCAGCGGCGAGAGTGGCGCGGGCGGTGTTGCGGCCGGCCTTCGGCGCGATGCCGTGCCGCAGGAGGCGGTTTCCGAGAGCGTCTGGATAGATCGGCTTGGACAGACTGAACCCGGGGAACAGCAGCTTGGCCGCTGCCGGATACGGAGCGAGAACGGTGTGGCGCCCAGGCCGCCGGACCGGAAGTCGCTGGAGCAGGTCAGCGAGAAGCGGTGGCAGGGGGATAGTTCTGTCACCGATCCGGAGGTAGCGGTTGCTAGCGTCTTCGACCAGCTGGTCGGCGCGCAGGGTGATCACCTCGGTGGTCCGGAGTCCGAACAGCAAGATCAGCGCGCCGGCGGCCCGGACATCGACCGGAAGATTGCTGTCGTGCAGGCACCGGTCCAGTTGCCGTACGTGGTCGGCGTAGGAGCTGAAGGTTTTGGGCTGACCGGATTTCGGTGCCGGGATGATGATCTCCGCCGGTGCGAGGTGCTTGCCTGCCGCCCAATGCAGGAAGTACCGAGCGAGGTAGCGCCGTGACGTTCCTCCGATGAGCCAGGCGTCAATGTCGTGCTGGGTGACCGCCGCCAGGTCGATCTGCTGGTCGTCGAGCCATCCTAGGAATTGCAGGGCTGTTCGGATGGTCCGGCGGACGTTGATGCTGGACCCGACAGTGAATGTGCCGCGGCGGTGCGCGCGGCGCCGGGCCCGGTGAAGGAGATGCCACTGGGCATACGGGCGGATCAGGCGGGCGTGATGAGTGGGGGCGGATTCGAGCAGGGCGTCGAGCCAGGGTGTGAGGCGATCGAGGTGGTCGAGCCGTTCAGGCAGGATGCCGGAATGCGTCAGCATCGCCCGCAGAACCTCGACCGCGCGGGCTGGCGGCTGTTGGTCGAGTAGCGCGTGTGTGATCGGTTCGCCGGTGGCAGCCAGATCCGCGAGCAACTGCGCCGCAGTGCTCTTTCGTAGCCAGATAAGGACACTGCGGGGTTTCTCGGCGGCCAGGAGTCTCTCGGTCAGCGGTACGAGGTGATCTGGGATCCGGCCGTCGGTGTCGCCGAGCATCGCCTGCAGCCGAACTTCGACGCAGCATCGGAAGCATCTGCCGGCCATGTAGTTTCGTCCTGCCTGGCCGCACCAAGTGCACTGGTAGTCGAATCGGCTCCCTGAGCAGGGGCCGCAGATCGGTTGCCCGGCAGTATTTTTGCCGATCAGTATCCGGAATCGCTCACAGTCGGCGCAGCTGGCGGGATGTTCTTTCGCCCGGGGGTAGCAGACCGCGCAGACCGGACCGATCGGCCAGGTGACAGTGATCAGCTTGTGCCGTCCGCAGAAGCAGCAGGCGGCGTAGGTTCGCCCCTTCGGCCGAGGCTCGCCCGGCGCGCGTTGCCGCAGAGCTGGTTTCGGTGGCTGGTGGGCGGTGAGGTTCTTCGCGCGCGGTGCCGGTTTGGCGGGGCGGGGGTGGGTGGTGAGGTACCAGCAGTGGTCGCAGAGGTCGGGATGGTGTGCGCCGATCGCGCGGACGGCGATCGGCTTGACGAGTCCGCACCGCCCGCAGCGGCGGCGGGGCAGGTGTGAGCGGCGGTAGCAGGTCTTGCAGACCGGGCCGGTGGCGGTGCGAGCGTGAGCCGGTCGGTCCTGGCCGCAGTCGATGCAGCGGTGGCGGGGACGTTCGGCGCAGCCTTGGCATAGCGGCCGGCCCTCGCTGCTGCGGGAATCCGGTGTCCGCATCCGGCCGCAGCCGCTGCATTCCCGGTGCAAGCGAGAGTCGCTGCGGTAGCAGCTCGAGCAGAGCACCGTGTCGCCATATCGGGCGACCGGCCGCCGGGTTCGGCCGCAGGCGGTGCAGATCGTCGTGCCGGGACCTTTGAAGTGGCAGGTCGAGCAGATGCGGCCGGCAGGACTCTGGTGTGCCAGGTCCCGATGGTGACCGCAGCTCGCGCACGGTGGCGGGGTGACCGGGTAGCCCTTCGCAGCCAGTAGGCGGGTCAGCCGCAGTATTCCGGCGGGGCAGTCCGGGCCGGGCGCGGTCAGCCCGTCGGGGTGCGAGGCGAGGTAGGTGTCCACCTGGCGGATCGTTCTCGACATGTCCACGTGGGCCTCGGCGAGTAGGGCCGCCCCATCGCCGGCCGCGACGGCGGGGACATCGCTCAGCAGGCGATCGGCTACGCGCTGCAGGACCGTCTCCGTCCGCCGCTGTGCCCGGGTGGTCATGCCTTCGGGTGAGGCCGGCGGACGGTGGTGCGGCGCGGTGACGGGGCGGGCCCGGCAGGGCCGCTGCCGGTCTTGCGGATCGTCGTGTTCGCCGCGCGGATCTCGATCAGATCGCCTGGGCCGCAATCGAGGATGTCGCACAGCGCGGCGAGCACGTCCATCGACATCCGCTGTGGCGGCTGGCTGACCAACCGCCACAGCTGTTCTCGGGACAGGGTTACTCCCCGCTCGGCCAGTGGCCCGGTCAGGTCCGAGGTCTGGAACATGCCGCGGTCGGCCATGAGCCGCCGTAGGTGCCACTCGTAGCCCATCTTCTTGATCACTTCGGGGCCTCCTCCCAGAGGTTGCGTTTGGCTAGTGCTTCCCGGACCAGCCGGGAACGGTATTCGTCGGAGACGTGGGTGTAGATCGCGGTCGTGCTCGCGTAGGCGTGCCCGACCTGGTCCTGCACGAACTTCTCCGGATACCCGAATTCGATCAGGTGAGTGATGTAGGAGTGGCGCAGACAGTGCAGGTCGAGCTCCGGTGCCAGGCCTGCAGCGTCACGGGCACCGGAAAACGCTTCGTTGACGCCGCGTACGGTCATCCGGCCGCACCGCTCGGTCGTCCACAGTGCTGGGTGGGCGCCGGCACCGAAGCAGGGTCGGACTTCCTCGAGGTAGTGGTCAACGATGTCGACGATCCAGTCCATCTCGGGCACCGTCAGCACGGTCCGTCGCTTCGGCGGCCCGCCTCGCGCCGACTTCCCGAAGCGTACGAACACCCCGCCGATCCGCCCGTAGTCCGGCATCTTCGGGTTGACGCGAAGGTCGGCCAGATCGAGCCCGGCCGCTTCGCGGCGCCGTAACCCGAAGGCGTAGACCGTTTTCAGCAGCACCGCGTCCCGCAGCGCCGGTACCGCGCCCTTACGGCCACGGCCGCGGATCTTCTCGACCTGACCGTCGGCGGCGTCGAACAGGTCCTGTACTTCGTCGTAGGTCAGGGCCCGTCGGCGCGGGTTGCCCTCGAACTCGCTGACATGGCTGACGGTGTTCCATTCGTGCAGGATCTGGGTCGGTGCCTGCCCAAACCGCTCCAGACACAACGCAACCCACCCGTAGCGCTGATCGGTCAGGTAGTCGCAGAACATTCGCAGCGCCAGCTGGTAGCCGCGAATCGTCGTGAACGCCCGCGGACACGGACCGGACACCAGGGAAGCGAACCATGCCTCGACCTCGGCCACTGTCCACTGCCACGGATACAGGCCGGAGAAGTCGGAGAACCGGCGCACCAGTGCGATCCGCTGCTGGACCGTGTCCTGTGCCAGGAACCGGGCGCGCTGCTGGTCGGCCCACCCCGAGATCATCGCCGTGTAGACCGCTGATTCCGGATCCAGATGCCGCACATTCGATGCGAGCGACAACTCCGCTGCGCGGCGTGCTGGATCAGCGTGAGGTTCGATCACCCCGATGTTGTATCAGACGCAACATTGTTGCATCTGATTTCGGGCGACAGACCTGCGGCAAGACCGCCTTCGGTACCGGCGTCGGAGCGATCACACCGGCGCTATGATGCCGTTTACCAGCATGATTGGTTGAGATCACGCATCTGGCTGCGCAGTTGCATCAGATGCAATATCGCCTAGTTCCGGCACTGGTGTGTCCGATGCCCGGTCCGTGTCGGGGAGCTCCCGTCGGCGGCGGCCGGCGCCGGGCACGGGATCCAGCCCACCAGGGCCTTGTTGTCTCCGAGCAGGGAGTGCCCGTTGTAGCAGCGCACCGGCACCGGTTCGCTCCACCCGCTCGCGGTGCGGACCAGCTGATCCGGGGACGCGGCCACGCCGTCGACCGCATAGAGCGGGCGATACCGGCGTTCACGTTCGGAGGCGGGCACACCAACACCCTAACGCCGCTATCGAACACCTGTTCGTATAGGCTCGGGTGTGTGGTGGCAGTCGGCGATCGGGTGAAGTTGGTCAGCAGCGGGGTGTCGGTGTTCGAGGTCCTCGCTATCGAGGGCGAGACCGCGACGGTGGAGTCCGTCGACAAGGACGCGCCCGGCTGCTACCCGTTCCCGACGCGCGTCACGGAACTGGTTCCGGCCCAAGAGGACTGAGACCCGACGAGGGACCCCTGCCGTGTTCGACGAGATCCCGGCCGCCCTGGCCGACGGCGAAGGGCCCGCACACCTAGCCACCGTGAGGGCGGCGGGCTGGCATGATCGGCGCATGCCGCTGCCACCACGGACGAAGGTCCGGCGGCCGGACCTGGCCGACACCACCGGCGGTGACCGCATCGGATGGGTGGCCCCGGAAGGGCACTACCCGACCGTCTACGAGGGCGACTTCCTGTCCTCGGTCGAAGACCCGAACGCCCGCCAGGTCGTGCAGTCCACGCCGCCGGATGCGGTCAACGACTGGATCGTGGTTTGGTGGCAGGGATTCCGCTACGAGGACGGTACCCGCGGGCCCGGGTTCTACCGGTGGGAGCCGGTCGGGTGGCTGGAAGTGCTCGAACTCCCTGATCCTCGGTAGCCCCGGTGCGGCTACCGCTCCCGGTGTCGGTCGGGCCCGAGCACGGGAGGGTGGTCCAGGGTGTAGACCCGGCGTGCCAGCACGGTGAAGGCCTCCCGGCTCAGCTTGTCCAGCTCGCTACGGCGGGCGCCGGCGGGGACGGCGGCCACCGCCTGGTCGAGGATGGCCAGTTCCCTGCGCAGTCCATCACGCTGGGCGGTCAGCGTGTTCGGGTCGATTGACTTCACATGGTCGATGAAGTCGGCGAATTCCTCTTCCAGGCTTCGCATTTCGCGCACCCCTCCCCGGTCGAACACGACTGGTCCAGGTTAGGTGATGGCCTCGCTGAGAGTGGCCAGCAGCTCAGCGCGTTGGCGGGCTGCTTCGGCGGTGGCGGCGTTGATGGTTGCCATGCTGGGTCCGTTGCTGTGCTCGCGCCTGGTAATCAACAGTCGACGAGTTCCTGAGCCACGCGACTGACTTCCTTTCTCTGTTTCGTGCCTGGACCAGGCTTGATTGGCGTTTCGATGCACTTGATCACCCGGGTGAAGTAGCCTCTGCGCGGCCGATCACTCTGCGGCCATACCGAAAGTTCTTCACCGAGAGTGAAGTCAAGGAGGCGTGGGTTGGCGCTGTCGGCGGTGCGGGACCTGCGCGAGTTCCGGGCTCCGGCGACCGATGACGAGATCGCCGTTTTCGAGCTCGATGTGCTGTCGACGAACGTGAGCAACCGCCCCAGTAGTGACCGCCCGCGAAACGGCGTGGATCGCAGTCGAACTCACCGCGAATCCGCGCCCGACGACGCGAACCAACGTGAGTTAGCGGTGAAATGCCTTCAGTTCGGCTGAACCCACGGCGGACTGCGGCGTAAGAATCGTGTCACCTGGTACACGAGGCCCAGGGCCGAGCGCCATCGCCGCCGGTCAAGCGAACTTCGTTGTTTTTCGCGCGTTTACTACCGGAACCCCTCGACGTTCAGGCGCGGCTTGCGCGGTGATCGCCTGTGCCCGTCGCCGGTCATCGGGGCGTCGTGCTGGCGCGCCGGTTTCCAACGCCGAATACGAGGCTCTGCTTTCTCCAGTCCAGAGAACTGTAGGTGACAAATGAGTGTGCAAGTGCAACAACGGGTTTCGGTGTCGGCGTAATCGGCCGATTCATACCATGTGGCCTGTTATATGTTGCGTGACAACGCTTTTCGTGTCGTTGGTGTATGTCACACTCGCGATTGTTCGTGGCGGTGAGGGATGGCCGCCGTGTGTTCAGTCTGGGTTCCAGGGAGGGATCGTTCTCATGGCATACATCTATGCGTTTCAGCTCGGCAATGACGACTTGTTCAAGATCGGTAAGACCTCGAACAGTCTGGAAAAGCGGCGCAACCAGTTGCAGACCGGGTGTCCGTCGACATTGACACTGTTCCGGTCGGTGTCCACCGCGACCGGCGCCGACGCGCTGGCCGGTGAGCAGTTCATCAAGCAGCGCTACGCCGCACGGCTGGTGCGCCCGCGCAGCGAGATCTTCCGGTTCACCCCCGCCGAGGTGGTCGGGGTGCTGGCGGCCGCGCAGGAGTACGTGGAGCGGGAACTGCCGCGTGAGAAGGCCGACAAGGCTGCGGTGGCCCAGCTCGAAGAGGCGTCCCCGGACGAGGAGGTGCTGGCGCCGACCGCGGACATGACGATGCTGCACCACCAGCTCCACGACATGCTCACCGAGAAGGCCCGGCTGGAAAACCAGGTCAAAGACGCCGAGAACGAGATCTCCCGGCTGACTGCGGCTTTGAAAATCGCGATCGGCAAGACCAGTGGCATCGCCGGTATCGCGATGTGGCGGATCGGCAAGTCCCGGGCCAGGTTCAACCCCGAGCGACTCCAACGCGAAGCCCCCGATCTGCACCAGCAGTACCAAACCCTGCAGTTCGACAGTGCCCGCTTCAAAGCCGACCAGCCGAAGGAGTACGAGAAGTACATGGACACCACACCAGTGCGGGTCTTCGAACTACTCGACGAATCCTGACCCTCACCTCGTCTGCGAAATACCGTGCGCGCCCGGCCGATCCCTCGGCTGGGCGCGTTGCATTCGGCCAGCCCGGCGGCGCGCCGGGCGGCAGGGCAGAGGGCGTCGGGCCTACAGGCTGTCGGTTTGCGTGGCACGCGAACCCGACCGTCGGCGGGGCGGCGGCGCGTGTGCTGGGGTAGGCATGGAGACCTCGCTCGCAGTGGGTGGCAGGACCGGTACGGGGGATTGAGACTGGTAAGGGCTCGTATTCGAGCTGGCCCGGTAGGAAGCGGAGGCAACTGTGTGGTTTCGGTTTTGCTCGGGTACCCGCCGCCCCTCGGCACAGCTAGCCATCGCCGCCCCAGTTCGCGGCATTGTTCGTCCTGATGACGAATGGGGCGACCGCCGACTAGCGTCTGACCGTGTGGGGAGAGTTGGGCGCGGGTTCGGCGCTGTCGGGTTTGTCGGGGCGCTGTTGGCGGGGACGGTGTCGGCGGCGGTGGCGCAGACCGACCCGGTGTCCGGGTGTGACGGCTGGCAGATGGACACCGTGGCACAGAATTTGGGCGACCTCGAGAACCTCGAAACCGACGGGCACGGCGGCTTCTACGTCTCGCCGCTGAACGGGCACAAGATTTACGACATCGACGCCGCCGGTGTAGTCACCGTAATACCCGACGATGCCGCCGCCAGCGCCATGGGGCTGCAGCGCGACGGCACCACGCTGTACATCATCGGCAATCTGGCCGACGGTACCGGCGTGCAAGCGCTGGACACCGAAACCGGCGCAATAACCAAGGTCTCCGGCCTGTTCGGCAACGGTCTGTTGCGGCTGCCGAACGGAGACCTGTTGACCACCTGGCTCGGCTACGAATCGCTGCCCCCGGCCGGCGTCAGCATCTACCACCACGACACCGGTGCGGTGCAAGCGAATTGGAGCCCGGTGCCACGCGCCGAGGGCCTGACACTGAGCGCCGACGGCAGCACCATCTACACCGACGACATCATCACCGGACTGATCTACCGGATCCCCGTCGCCGACCCGGTGCACTGGACCACGGTGGGCCGGCTCGACGGCCTGTTCCCCGGCGACGACGACCTCACCATCAGCCAGGCCGGAACCCTCTACGTCGCAGCCCATATCAAGGGCTCGATCGATCGCGTGGACCCGGCCACCGGCGCCACCTGTTCGATCGCCACCGGCTTCTCCCCTGGTTGGACCGGCCCTTCCTCGGTACGCATCGGCCCCGACGGCGACAACTGGGCCCTCTACGTCACCGCCTTCGACGGCACCTTCCGCCGCCTGCGCCCCCCGCCCGGCGTCGACCTCACCCCCACCACAGCCGGCTAACCATTCTCGCCTCCCATCGCACACAGAGAATTGTCCTGACACGGCAGGAATTTGGCTCCACACCAGGAACCAACCTCGTGAGACACCACAGCTAGCTGTGCCATCTCATCAGTTGGTGTCGGTGTTCGAGGTCCTCGCCGTCGAGGGCGAGCACGCGACGGTGGCCGGGTCGCCACGATGCTGTGGACAGTGTCGAGTGCGGTCCGCTACTGGTTTGTGTCGGGTTGGGTGGTGTGCCGGTGGTAGTGGCGTGCGGAGCGGGCCCGGTTGCCGCAGGCCGGTGAGCACCATTCCCGGCGTGGGTGGTCCTTGACGAAGTAGTTGAGGCAGCCTGGCGCGTGGCAGGCGCGCAGATCGATCCTTGTTGGGCCGGTGAGTAATTCGATGCCCTCGCGGGCGATCCCGGACAGCACACGCAGTGCCGATGTCGCCGGCCGCGTGGTTGCGCGGGAGAGTTGGCCCTCGCGCAACTCCAACTGGGGCACGACGGGTACGAGTGTGGCGGCATCGTTGATGGCGGCGATGGCATCGATGGCATCGGTGGGATCGGTGGGATCGGTGGTCGCCGCCGCGGCGGCGGGCCGAGCGTCATCGGTTTGCAGGGCTGCGAGTCTGCGCAGTGCATCACGCAGTGCGCGGAAGTCGCCGAGTGCGATCCGATCCGGCCCGGGGCTGTGGCCCGCGGCGAATTCCGGCGCGACCGCAACGAGCCAGGCATGCAGATTGGCGGGCGTGGTCAGTGCGTCGTGTACGCCGTGTCGATCGGCCCTGATGGTGTTCATCAACCGAATCGGCAGTGGTTCTCCTGGTGTCACGATGGCGCTCAGACGCGGTGCGGGATGAGAAGCGCGATGGCCGCCCCTACCACGATCGTCGCTCCTACCAGGAGTGCCGACTGGTAACCACTGTGCAGCACAGGCGCTGCGAGCAGCGGGCCCACGATCTGGCCGACCGAGTAGCCCATCGTGAGGTACGCGACCGACCACGAGGGACCCGTGGTCGCGCCCAGCGCAAGGGTGAGCGTGGTGATCCCGATGAACGTTCCGCCGAACAGAGCGGCCGCCACCAGCGCGGCGGACAGTCCCGGAACTGCTGCGGGCAGCGCAATCCCGACAGCCTGCACGACCAGTGCTGCGATCAGCACTGTGCGGTGGGAGACGAGCCGGGTCGATGTTGCCCACAACACCGCCGATGGGA
Source organism: Nocardia sp. NPDC101769 (assembly GCF_044766925.1). Lineage (NCBI taxonomy): Bacteria > Bacillati > Actinomycetota > Actinomycetes > Mycobacteriales > Nocardiaceae > Nocardia > Nocardia sp. NPDC101769. The sequence goes on from NZ_JBIWMX010000055.1 coordinate 11,985, forward strand.
TAGCGGCCAGGCCGACGACGCCCCACGCCGCAGTACCCACCCAGCCGGGAGAGCGTTGTCCGATTGCCGCCACCAGGAACGTGCCGGCAATGATGTATCCCGCGCCTTCCAGCGTGTATGAGCCGAACAGCGCAGCCATACTCGCCAGCGAGCCTGATTTATGCACCGGCGAGGGCGCCGGCCCGCCACCCGATGACACCGCGGTCCGAAGGCCCCACGCCCCTCCTCCCAGAAACAACGTGAGCACGGCCGCGAGGCCCCAGGCCAGGCGCCAATCGCCGGCTGACCCGATCACCAACAGCAGCACTGCCGAGAACACGATGCCGACGCCGATACCACCGAAGCCCCAGCCCACCGACGCGGCACCGCCGGGAAGCCGGGCCAGCATGGTCGACACCGCGGTCACGAAGATCAGAGCGCTGGCGATGCCCGCGATCACGCGCAACGCGGCCCATCCACCCTGGTCCTGGGTCAACGGCATACCGGCCAACGAGGCCACCAGCACCAGCAGCGTCACGCGGAACACAGTCGTGGAGCGAGTGAGCCGTGGCCACACCATGGCCGCCACCGCACCGGCGAGATAGCCGGCATAGTTGGCGGTGGCCAGCGCAGCGCCGGCCTGTGCGGACAGACCCGCCTGCTGGTGCATGAGGGGCAGGATCGGGGTGTAGACGAAGCGCCCCAAACCCATTGCTGCTGCCAGAGCGAGACCGGACCGTGCGGTAGTGCGCCAGGGCGCCTCGGAAACGATCGTCGGTACCGGCTCGCGGATTCGGAGGCTCGTCACTGGAGGCGTCCCGGGTCGTTCGGGTGGGCCTGCAGCGGTGCGACATCGATGGTCATCCACGGGCGCAGGGGCAGCGTGTCGAGCACCTTGTGCTGCAGCTCCTCGAGCGTCGCCGCACACCAGATACCGATGCTGCGCAGCTCGCCGACCGGTCGCCATAGCCGGTAGAGGTTTCCGGCGGCAGCAAGCTCACGGGCGCGCACCTGCTCGGCGGCACGGCGGCGGGCGACCTCCTCGTCCGGGGTGCCGTCGGGGATTGTGGTGATGATCTGAACCAGGAACTCCTGCATGACCTCTCGCCTCATTTGCTGTCCGTGTCCCACCGGACGGTTCCGGCGGGACACACTGATCGTGTCCGCGGACTGTCCGCCACCGCCACGACCGGCTTCCTCGCGACTGTTAGGCAGAGCCTCCTACCGGCGTACGCTCGTGAGCCGTGGAACTTCGCCAGCTCCGCTACTTCGTAGCGGTCGCCGAGGATTTGAACTTCAGTCGCGCCGCCGAACGACTGCTGATCGCGGGTCCTTCGCTGTCGCAACAGATCAAGGCGTTGGAGCGCGACCTCGGAGTCCGCCTGTTCGACCGGGACCGACGCTCAGTGGCTCTCACCCCGCAGGGCGCTGCACTGCTGCCCGATGTGCGCGAGCTATTGGAGCGCAGTGCAGCGCTCGAGCGTCGCGCCACCGCCTTGTCGGGCTCCGCGCCGGTCCGGCTCGGCTACGTCAACTGGCTCCCGCCCGACCTGTCCCGGCGGACCGCTGCGGTCGCGCAGGTGCACGTCGATGCGTGGGTCGCGCCGTCGCACACCCAGGCCGCGCGGGTGGCGGACGGCAGCCTGGATCTCGCGGTGTGCTGGCTGACCCGCGACGACCTCGAGCGGCTGGGCCTGCGCGCCCGGTTGATCGGCGCTGACCGGCTCTACGCGGTGGCACCGGCCGGACCGTCGGACCCCATACCGGCGGCGCGCACCACGGTGCTCATCGACGCGGACGTCACGTCCTGGTCGTCGTGGAATGTGTTCGCCCAGCACCTCGTCGGCGATCTGGGCGCGCGGGGCGTGGACATCACCGACAGCGGCATCACCGGCCCTGCGTTCTTCGACCACGTGCGGCGCTCGGACCGGCCGATCATCAACTCGCCCAAGGGGCAGACCACCCCGATCCCGCGCGACCTCATGCGCCGGGAAGTCGTGTCGCCGCGCGTGTTCTGGACGTGGTCGCTGGTGTCGCGGGCCGACGAGAACCGGCCGCCGGTGCTCGCCGCGATCGACGCCCTCACCGCCGGCGCGGATACCGATCCAGGCCTCGGCGCTGAAGATTCCTGGGTGCCATCGGTGGACCCGCACGCCCGCTGAGATGCGGTGGGAGGAACCGCCTTCCACGATCGAGGAAGGCGGTCGAACCGATCGGGAGTTTCTCGCTTCGGGGTCCGGTTGCTGCGGGTGACCGACCGGACACCACGAAAGGAACCGACGATCATGAGCAACTCCAACCCCGTCGTCATCGTCACCGGCGCATCCCAGGGCATCGGCGCCGGGCTCGTCGCGGGCTACTACAAGCTCGGCTACAACATCGTCGCCAACTCGCGCACCATCGGTGAAATCGACGATCCACGAATCCACACCGTGGCCGGCGACATCAGCGTTGCGCGCGTGGGCCGGTCACTGGTCGACGCCGCGGTGGCGCGGTTCGGCAGGGTGGACACGCTGATCAACAACGCCGGTGTCTTCATCGCCAAACCGTTCACCGAGTACACCGACGACGACTTCGATGCGGTCACGGGCGTGAACCTGCGCGGCTTCTTCGACGTGACGCGGGCTGCGATTGCGGCAATGGAGTCGCAAGGCCACGGCGGTCACGTCGTCAACGTGTCCACCACACTGGTCGAGCACGCGCTGGCGAAGGTGCCCTCGGCGCTCGCCTCGCTCACCAAGGGCGGACTGACAGCCGTGACGAAAGCTCTGGCCATCGAGTACGCCGCCCGCGGCATCCGCGCCAACACCGTGGCGCTGGGCATCATCCGCACCCCGATGCACCCCGAACAGACACACGATCTCCTTGACTCCCTGCACCCGCTGGGTCACATGGGCGACATCGACGACGTGGTCGACGCCGTCCTCTACCTCGAACAGGCGAAGTTCGTCACCGGCGAGATCCTGCACGTCGACGGAGGCCAAAATGCCGGGCACTGAAGACATTCTGCGCACTCTGCTCGACGAGTGGAAGGCAGGCATCGACGCACACGACCCCGGCCGAGCCGCCGCGGTCTTCACCGAAGACGCCATCTTCCAAGGCCTGCACCCCCACAGCACCGACCGCCAGGGCGTATACGACTACTACAATTCGCAGCCGGTCGGCCTCACGGTGAAATACCACTTCCACGAGACCCGTCGACTCTCCGACAACATCGCCCTCGCCTACCTACGAACGGACTTCACCCGCCCCGACGGAGTAGCTCTTCCGCTGAACCTCGGCCTTCTCGCCACCAGAAACACCGATGGCCAATGGTTGATCACGTTCTACCAGGTCAGTGCCGTCGTGGAGTGACCAGCCCGGTCAGCCCGCCGGCTCGGTAACCGGCAACGACCCACCCGCGACCGATTATCCTGTGCGATAACGTATTTCGGGCTCTTCCGGTTGCGGGTGGGCAAGGGACTTCAGCAGCAACCTCCTGCACCACACCACGGGATACTGCATGACCCCGCCTGCAACTACGCGCAATTATCGTGGCCCTGAATCGCCCCGCAGAAAGTCGGCGCGCTGGCACTCGGCGCACCAAACTCGGCAGTTGCAGACGTTCCGCCGGCCTCGGATCGGCACGGCCAGTTGATCTTCCGATGCCCCACGCCGGCCGGTTCGGTCAGCGCGGTATGCGGCATTGCCCCCGGCGGCGTCGAGTTCCACCGCGAGGCCGGTTGCCAGAAGGTGTTCTCCGACAAGAAGTCCGGCAAGAACGTCGAACGCGAGGAACTGCACAAGTGCCTCGACTACCTGCGGCCCGGCGACACCCTGGTCGTGCCCGCGCTGGATCGGCTCGGCCGCTCCCTGCAGGACCTGATCACGATCGTCGCCGGACTTCGTAAGCGCGGCATCGGATTCCGGTCCCTGCACGAAGCACTCGATACCACCACCCTCGGCGGGCGCCTGGTGTTCCACGTCTTCGCCGCGCTGGCCGAGTTCATCCGCGAGCTGATCGTCGACGGCACCCACGAGGGCCTGGCCGCCGCCCGCGCCCGCGGTCAGCGCCTGGGCCGCCCGCCGGCCATGAACGCCGAGCAGATCCGCCAGGCCCGGGCAATGCTCACCCGGCCTGACGAATCGGTGTCTTCGATCGCCCGCATGCTCGGGGTCTCGCGCTCGACGATCTACAAGCACGTGCCCGAGATCACCGCTGTGTCGCGGGTTGCCGACTGATCTCCAGGCCAGCCCCCGCACCGCGGACAACCAGAGGGCGAAAGGGCCATCCACCGTGTTCTCGGCCGCGAATCACTCGTTGGTGTGAAATGCCGTTCCCGGTCGGGACTCAGTTGCCCGGCAGATCCCTGCGGCCCCGCCCTGAGCCAGCGGAAGCCACCGAAGGGGTCGACGATCGGATACGCGTTTGCGCGGCGAGATCCAACGAGCCGAGACCTCGCCGCGCAAGCAATCCACCACAACCCATCCCGGTCTGGCGCCCACGATGGCGCCTCGGCCCGAAATCCGCGCCGCTCGACGACGTCGCTGCACATCAGACCTGTACACCGCGCGGTCCGGTCACGATTTGTTCAAGATCATCCGGGCGGGTGCGGGCGCACAGTTAGGCTCGACTGCCAGCGTTTTCGTGGTCGACTACACCCTCGGGGAGTGCATGATGGCGAAACGGTTCGACATGGCGGTACGCGAGCCCGAGCGCATCCACAAGACCAGCAAGCAGGAGCGCGACAAGATCCGCGCGGCCACGCCACTGCTGGGATGGACATTCGTGGCCGCCTACGAGGACAAGGTCTGCACCGGCTGGCACACCATCATCGAAACGGTCACCGACGCCGGGTGGTCCGACGTGATCGACGCCTACAGGGACAAGACCGGGCTCGATATCGGGGCGATCGGCGTACCCGAGGACTACCCGTTCCCGGACATGCTGGCCCACGACCGCTGGGTCCTGCCCACTACCCAACAGCACTGTGGTCCGCCACCGAACAGCACTGGTGGTCACCCGTCCGGGTGATGGTGCGCCGCAACCGATCCGCCCCACATGATGCCTTGCTGGAACAGATCGTTGAGCACGATCAGGCCTTCGAGCAGGTTGCGGCCGAGGCGGTCGGCTTCCTGCACGGTGAGCATGTCGCCGGGCCGCATGTAGTCCAGAGCGGCCAGCAGGCCGGGCACCGCGACCACGCCGCCGGTTCACGCCCAGATCTTCCTGGCGAGTAGCCCAGCAGAAGGTCAGAGGTGACGATCGGGGTCCATGCGGTGGCGCAGGATGCTCATGATCTCGACGCAAACGCCCGCGATGACGGCCATGATGAACGAGCAGCCCGGTCGTGACATCGCCAGCTACGGCGAGATGCTCAATGCCTTTGTAAGCAACGCGGCCCCAGGGCCCCAGATGCCCACCCCGGTGCTGTGGCCCGAAGTGCCTGCAGACCTTGCCGCAACGTTTCTGCAGCTCGATAGGCTGAGGCTGAGGGCAACACTTCTTCCGGACAAGGTGAATCCGGGGGGACTGTCGGATTAACGGCTGTGTCCCTTTTTCGGTGGCGACTGTGCGCCGTTGACGGCACGATGTACCGGTGGGTGAGGTGAATGTGCCTGCCGCCGTGGTCTTTTCAGGGTTGTGGCCGTTGGTGGTCGAGGATGTGGTCGATGAGGGTGAGCGGATCCTGGTGCGGGCGAGGACTCCGGGTGGTCCGGCCGCTTGTCCTGGCTGCGGAACAGGCTCTGTGCGGCTGCATGCCTACCACCGCCGGACTATGGTCGATGTCCCGCTCGATGGTCGGACGGTGGTGCTGCAGGCCCGTGTCCGCCGCCTGGTGTGCCCGACAGCGAAGTGCTGCAAGACATTTCGAGAACAGGTCCCCGGCGTACTGGATCGCTATCAGCGCCGCACCACACGGATGACCCGCCAGGTGCGGTCGGTGGTGCGTGAGCTGGCCGGGCGGGCCAGCGTCCGGCTGCTGTCGCAGATGGCGTGCCGGTTGTCGCGCCACACCGCGATCCGGACGCTGCTGCGCATTCCGCTGCCGGACCGGCCGGTGCCGAAAGTGCTGGGTGTGGACGATTTCGCGCTGCGCCGCGGGCAGAGCTACGCCAGCGTATTGATCGACGCCGCTACCCATGAACGCATCGACATACTGCCCGATCGCAAGTCCGACTCGTTGCGCACCTGGCTGGGCGAGCACCCCGGCGTCGAGATCATCGTGCGTGACGGCTCCACTGCCTATGCCGAAGGCGCTCGGCGGGCACTGCCCGAAGCAGTGCAGGCATCCGACCGCTGGCACCTGTGAAACGGACTGGGGCGCGTGGTGGAGAAAGCTGTCGTCGCCCACAGCGTTTGCTGGGCTGCGCACGGACCCAAGCGCCAGCAGCTCACACGCGAGCAATCCACCATCGAGCGCTGGCAGGCCATCCATGATCTGCTCGACCAGGGTGTCGGCCTGCTGGACTGCTCGCGCCGACTGGGTTTGGCGCTCAACACCGTCAAGCGATATGCCCGAGTGCCCGAGCCAGACCGGATGCGTCGTCCACCTCAGTATCGGGCCTGCCTGGTAGACCCCTATCGTGATCACCTGCGTGCTCGTCGCGCCGCCGACCCCGGCGCCCCGGTCCTGCACCTGTTCGAGGAGCTGAAAGCACTCGGCTACACCGGCAGCCTGAACCTGCTCTACAAGTACATAAATCAGGGCCGTCACCTCAGCGACCGGATCGGGCCCTCGCCCAAACGACTCACCAGCTGGATCATGACCCGCCCGGCCGAGCTGCCCGCCGAGCGCCGCACGCATCTCGACGAACTCCTCGCCACCTGCCCCGAAATGACCGCTCTCGCCAAGCTCGTGCACGAGTTCGCTCGAATCATGAGCAACCGCCTCGGCAGCGAGCTCGACTGCTGGATGAAAAAGGTCCGCGAATCCGGACTGCCAGAACTCGAACCCTTCCTGACCGGTCTCGATCAGGACCATGACGCCGCCGTCGCCGGCCTCACCCTTCCCTACAGCAGCGGCCCGATCGAGGGCGTGAAAACGAAGACCAAGCTGATCAAGCGGCAGATGTATGGCAGGGCCAGCTTTCAGCTACTCCGTCACCGAATCCTGTTGGCATAGTTCACTATCCGACACCACCGAAAGAGGGACAGAGCCATTTTAACGGCTCTGTCGCACTTTCGGTGGTGAGGCTATCCGAGCAGGATCCGGTGCCTGAGAAGCTGGAATCCTGCGCGGCCGTACATTCGCCGTTTGAGGGGTTTGGTTTTCGTGTTGACGCCTTCGCAGGTACTGACGCTGATCAACTCGAACCACCCACGGACACCGGCCGCGCGGTGTCAGTCGGTATCGAGAAGATTGTGTTGTCGAGCGATGACGACGGCCTCGGTGCGGCTGGCGACGCCCAGCTTGGCCAGGATGCGGGAGACGTGTACGCCCGCGGTGTTGGCGCTGATGAACAGTTCACCCGCAAGTTGGCGGTTGCTCATCCCCGTGGCAAGCAACCGCAGCACATCGAGCTCGCGAGGGGTGAGGCCGAATGACACGGTCGATCCCGGCCCGCGGGGTACGCCGGGGGCCTTGTCGAGGGCGAGCCTGGCTCGTTGCGCAATCCGCTCGATCGTCGCCGAAAGTGGCTTCGCGTCCAGGGCTACGGCGATGTCGGCGGCGGCATTCAGGACTGTGACGGCGGCCGCCCGATCGCCGTCGGCCACATGGGCTTGTCCCGCGCCGACCAGGCACCGGGCTTGCTCGTAGGGCTGTTCCAGTCCCTGCCACGCCGCCGCGGCGGCGACCCAGTGGGTGGCCGCTGGATCGCGGTGCGCGAGGTAGACAGCACGATGTGCGGCGTCCAGCGCCGAGACCACGGGTAACGAACCTGCCAGCTCATGCAACTCGCCCGGTGCGTCGGGAATCCGGGCGGCGAGAACCAGCAGCGGCCAGGCGTCATGGGGGTGCGCGCCGAGCGTCGCAACCAGGTCATCCGGAGCGGCCGCTGCGGCGAGTAGCCCGGCGGCGCCGACAATGTCATCGCTTTCGAGCGCGATGAGGCATTGCAGGGCCTTCAATTGCAAACGGTATGGTCTGGCCCAGCCACCGCCGACGAGTAGCTGCGCGGCTTCGTCCGCGCTCTGTCGCGCCAGGGCCATATCGCTTTGCGCCAGAGCAATTTTGGCGATGCAGATCAGCATCGCGGCGCGATGCAGGGGCAGTTGTTCCAGGTGTAGGTCGTCGACCACGTCACGCGCCTGCGACCAGTGCCCCAGCGCGTAGAGCGCCTGCGACCATTTGACCAGGAGTATCGGGGCCGCTTCGGCGAACCGATAAGTATCGTGCGCAACCCGCAGGCCCTGCTGGATCACCTGGATCGCGTCGCGGTAGCGACCGTCGACCAAGAGCACCGTCGAGTGAAACGCGGCCACATCGACGAGCGTCGCCGGATCGCCGGCCGCGCGGGCGGCGGCCGCCGCTTTTCCGAAAAAGCCGTCGGCGACGTCGAATCGATCGGAGGTCGCCAAGCCGAGGTAGGCGTACGCGCGGGCGGTCAGCGCCGTATCGCCGAGTTCCGCGGCGATACGTATCGCCGCGTCCGCATCGCGCGCAGCATCTGCGGCATTGCCGTTGAAGACGTGACTCGCCGCTCGCTGGGCGAGTATCTCGCCGCGCAACGCATCCGGCCGATTGGCGGGCAGCAGCCGCAAGGCACGCTCCAGGTCCGCGCCGGGTCCGATTCCGGTCTGGCCGCAGAGGTAGGCCCGGCGGTAATGCAGTTCGGCGGCGCGCCGCGGCGCGGCATCGACATCGATCAGCGCCAACGCGGCGTCCGCCGCGGCAATGCCTTGCTCCGGCGCACCGCTGCTCGCGGCGGCGTCGATAATGCTTTCCAGCACGGTCGATTTCGAGGCATCGTCGGTCCTCTGATTCGGCGCGACCCGATCCCACAGAGCAAGCACCCGCGTGAGATGGCGCAGGGCCTCCGGGTAGGCCGCGCCGCGAGTCGCGAGGGCTGCGGCCCGAGACGACGCTGCCAGCGCCATCGGAAGATCGCCCGCTGCCATGGCATGGTGGGCCAACTCCGCGCTGTGGCTCTGCTCGGGCGGCAAGTCCGCCTGGGCATCGAGCGCCCGGACCAATCGGGCGTGCATCTGGACCCGCTCGGCGGGCAGCATGTCGTCATAGATCGCTTGTCGGATCAGCACATGCCGAAATTCGTATCCGGTGTCTGTAGTCACCAGCAGCTGTCGGCCGATCAGCTCCCGCAACACGTCGTACAGGCGTGGCTGGGATAGTTCCGTCGCCTCCGACAGGAGCCCATGCCGGACGGGCGACCCGATGACCGCCGCGGCGCGCAGCACGGCCCGAGGCTCGGCGGCCAGCCCGATCTGGAAACCGAGCAACAGCTCGGCGGCCGCGAGCGAAGTTCCGTCCGGCGCCTGGCCGATCGCCTCGACGAACAGCGGGTTCCCCCCGCTACGCTCGAAAGCTCTTGTGACGAGCCGTGATTCGGGTTCGCACCCCAGCAGGGACGCCAATTGCCTGCCGACCTCGTGCTTGGTGAACGGGTGCAGACCGAGTGCGACCACGCCCTGGTTGCGGTGCAATTCGCTGATCAGCGCCCGCACCGGCTCGGCATCGGTGCGGCGGTAGGTGCCGACCAGCGTGATATCGCCATCGGCGAGATTGGCCACCAGGAAGGTCAGCAGCGCTCGGCTCGAATCGTCCACCCAGTGCAGGTCCTCCAGCACCAGCATCAACGGCTGCCGGGACGCGAGATGCTCGAGCAGGGCGAGAACTTCGCCGAACAACCGGACCCGATCGGTGTCGGCGGCGGCTCCGCCGACCCGAGCGGCAAGTTTCGGCAACCAGTTGGCCAGGGCCGGGCTCGGCGGCAGCGTCGCGGCGACCTCCTCGACGCCACGCAGCCGCAGTAGAGTTCGCATCACGGCGACGAACGGCGCGAACGGCACCGCGTCGGACCCGATTTCAGGGCACCGACCGATCAACGTCACCACCCGATCGCCGAGTCGATCCACCACCTCGGATACCAACCGCGACTTACCGATACCCGCTTCACCGTCGATCAGCACGGTGTGGATCCGATCGTCGAACACTGCCTTCAGCAACGCCGTCGCTTCACTCGCCCGACCGACAAAAGCCCGGGCGCCCGGAGGATTCACCACCGAGTCATCCTGTTACATCCGATGAGGAAGGGCAATGTCGTTACAGCACACGACCGCCGGGGAATAACGAATATTCGTGATTCGGCTACCGGGTCTTTACGAGAACTGTCAACAGCATGGCAAACACAGACATCCGCCCCTTCCGCATCGATGTGCCCGAGTCCCGGCTCGACGACCTGGCCGACCGGCTTCGTCGTGCCCAGTGGCCGAACGAACTGCCCGAGGTGGGCGACAGCTACGGCGTCCCGAACAAGCGGGTCCGAGCTCTGGCGAAGTACTGGTTGGAACGGTTCGATTGGCGGGCACTGGAGGCGAGGCTCAACGCCTACCCGCAGTTCACGACCGAAATCGACGGTGCGAGTATCCATTTCCTGCACGTGCGTTCGGAGCGGCCCGACGCCATCCCGGTGATCCTCACCCACGGCTGGCCGGGGTCGGTCCTCGAGTACATCGACGTCATCGCCCGGCTCACCGAACCCCAGTCGCCCGAGGACCCCGCCTTTCACGTCGTGATCCCTTCACTGCCCGGCTTCGGATTCTCCGGCCCCACCCGCAGCATCGGCTGGAATCGGTTTCGCACCGCCGCGGCCTGGGTGGAGCTGATGAACCGGCTCGGCTACTCGCGATACGGTTCGATCGGCAACGACGCGGGCTCCTTCATCGCGCCGGAGATGGGCAGGCTCGCACCGGAGCAGGTGATCGGCGTCCATGTCACGCAGCTGTATTCGTTCCCGTCCGGCGATCCGGCGGAGATGGCGGAGCTGTCCGATGACGACCAGGCGGCGCTGGCACATCTCGACTGGTTCGCCGAGAACAAGATGGCCTTCAACACCCTGCACAGCCAGCAGCCACAGACCCTGGCCTTCGCGCTGGCCGATTCGCCGGTGGGCCTGCTCGGCTGGAACGCTCAACTGTTCGGCGAATCCCTCGACGAGGATTTCGTGATCGGCAACGTAGCGATCTACTGGCTCACCGACACCACCGGATCCTCGATCCGCTTCTACTACGAAGACGCCCACACCACCACCCAACCCACCGAACCGACCACGGTGCCGACGGCGTTGGCGATGTTCAGCGGCGACTTCCAGTCGATCCGTCGTTTCGCGGAGCGCGACCACAAGAACATCGTCAGCTGGAACAGCTACGACACCGGCACCCCGGGCGAGGTCGGCCCGAACGATGCGGGCGGACACTACGCGGCACACGAAGCGACCGACACGCTGGTCGACGACATCCGCCGTTTCTTCGGCCAACTTTCCTGAACCCGCGAATCCGCGTCAACCGCATAGGAATTTCGTCATGACTGTCATCGAAGCCCCCATCGAGGCCGAGGCCGAGGCCGAGGCCGCGGGCGCGCCGCGACGCTGGCTGGGTTTGTTCGCGATCCTGGCGGCCACGTTGATGAATCTGCTCGACACCAGCATCGTCAATGTGGCCTTGCCGGCCATCCGCCACGACCTCGGCGGGTCCTACTCGACGATGCAATGGACCGCCGCCGCCTACACCTTGGTGATGGCTGCCGGTCTGCTCACCGGCGGCCGGCTCGGAGACATGTTCGGCCGTCGGCGGATGCTGCTCGGCGGGTCCGTCGGTTTCGTGCTCGCCTCCGTGCTGTGCGCGGCGGCGATCTCGCCGGAAATGCTGATCGGCTCCCGCATGCTCCAGGGCGTCTTCGCCGCGGTCATGGTGCCGCAGTGCTTCGGCCTGGTCAGGGACCTGTTCCCCCGGTGAGGACCAAGCCAAGGCGTGGGGCGTCTTCGGACCGGCGATCGGCCTGTCGACCGTGCTCGGACCGATCATCGCCGGCCTGCTCATCAAGGCCGACCTCTTCGGCACCGGGTGGCGCATGATCTTCCTGATCAATCTGCCGCTCGGCGCCTTCGCGGTGTTTGCCGGGGGCAAGACGCTTCCGCACGGTTCCGGGAACCAGGCCGGCGGGTTGGACGTGGTGGGCATGGTGATCGCCGCCACCGGCATGGGCCTGCTGATCTACCCGCTGGTACAGGGTCGCGAGCTCGGCTGGCCGACCTGGAGTCTGCTTATGCTCGGCGCGGCGGTGGTCGTCCTGGCCGTCTTCGTGCTGCACCAACGTTCCCGCACGGCGCTGGGCAACATTCCACTGGTCCGCCTGAGTGTGTTCCGCCGCCGGTCCTACGGGGTCCCGGTAGTAATCGCCGAAAATCCAACGATGTTCGGCATAGCCACTGATCAGGCTGGACAGAGAGTTGGGTCTGGTCACTCGCATCAGCTGTGAGCAAGTCGCATCCGATGCGATCCCCCGTGGGGCATGTCCGCAGACCTTCGTTCGCGAGACACTTTGGGGTGCTGACGGTTCCCGCAGGTCGGATCCCGTCAAATCTGTAAAGGTTGCCGTGTACGCGCCAATGTCAACCTGTCGGGGGTTCGCAATACACTGCGCCGCATGCGAATCGGCTATGGGCGGGTCTCCACCCGCGATCAGCATCCCGAGGCCCAGCACGACGCACTCACCGCGGCCGGCTGCGAGCAGATCTTCATCGACAAGGCCTCGGGCAAGCTCGCCTCCCGACCGGAGTTGAGCAAGGCACTGCTGGTGGCCAACCGGCCCAACGACCAGCTGGTGGTGACCAAGCTCGATCGGCTCGGCCGCTCCCTCGAGCACCTGATCGAGCTGTCGAAGACTTTGCAGGACCGCGGCGTGGACCTGGTGGTACTGGATCAGGGCATCGACACCTCCACCGCTGTCGGGCGCATGTTCTTCCAGATCCTCGGCGCGATAGCCGAATTCGAGCATGCCCTGATGAGCGAACGCACCCGCGACGGCCTGGCCGCCGCCCGCGCCCGCGGGCGCACCGGCGGGCAGAAGCCCAAACTCGGCCCCCGGCAGGTGGATCTGGCGCGGCAGATGTACGACGAGCTCGACGAGCGTGGCAAGCGCCGCTACACCGTCGAGCAGATCGCGGCCGAGTTCGGCGTCACCCGACCCACCATTTACCGGCATCTGTCTTCTGCCGCAGCGGAAATGGAGGCGTGACCCCGGCTGGGCCGGCCGGAGTGACACCATCACCACCGACGTCGTCGAAACCGCCCGCAGCACCCCTCGTCATCGGTGCCACCTGGCGCTGCGAGAACACCGCCATCTACCGCTGCGAATCACAACCAGGGCCTTCAGCTTCGGCCGGTGAAGTGTCCACCATCGTTTTAGAGACAAGGAGAAGGGTGCGTCCGCCAATGCCGATCCACGGTCACAAATTGTGAAAAGTCAACACTGAATCGCCCCGGTTTCGGTGCCAATGCCGTTAACTTTGGCCGTTTGCCGAGGTCGGGCGTGTAGTCGGTGCCGACTCCTCTCTCTTGTGAGAGTTGCTGTGGGGCAGTTGTTT
>NZ_JBIWMX010000056.1:0-24668 GCF_044766925.1 Nocardia sp. NPDC101769
CCAGCGCCAGCGCCCAGATGCCCAGTTGCGGCGCTTCGTCACGCAGTGCCGCCTGCCAGGATGCGCCCAGCAGGATGCGCCGCGGCGGGCGGCTGAAATGGCTGCGCTCCGACGGGAATCGCTCACCGACGGGGGCATGATGATCGTAGCCGCTCTCGAATCCCCCTTGCCCGCGCAGCAGATTTCGGTGAAGGGCCTTGCGCGCCTGCATGGTTACTTCGGAGAACGGGGGTCTGGGAACCGGGTCAGGTAGGCGTGGGCGCGTGGCCAGGGGTCGTGTATGAACTCTGCGCGGCTGCGGTGCCAGTGCTGCGCACAGAATTCGTCCAGATCCATTGCGATTGGCCGGGAGTGATAGTCCGCGTCGGGCTCGGCTGTGCGGCTGACCTCGAGTAATTCGGCCAGGGGTGTCCATCCGCTGTGGTCGAAGGCCCATATGCCGTCGCAGGCGAAGACGTGGCTCGGATCGGCTGCGGTATGCGGCCACAGCCCGAATGCAGCGAATCGGTCGGGATGCTGTTCGAGGAACGCGTAGGCGAGGATGTGGCAGGCGCCGGCGGCGAAGAACCATTGGTCGTCTCGATGCCACGCGAGGTCTTGGTCGAACCGTTCCAATGGCGTACGCCGGAACACTGAGCGTGGGACGTACATCAAGTCAGCGTGACTGATGAGGTCTGTCAGTGGCTGGCTTACCACCAGGTTTGGTCGCCGTAGCGGCTATCAACCGAGCATCCGACATACTCGCTCATCGGCAGAAGAGGATGTCCTGGGCCGCAGTCAGTCTCGCTGCCGGCCGCACCCGCGCTGGCCGGTTCGGTCAGCGCGGTATGCGGCATGACAGGATGCGCAACGAGACCACTGCCGGGGCGGCGGGAGGACTCAGCCTACGAACGCGATCCGGTGCGATCCCGCAATGCCCTGAACGCCCCAGAGACGGTTTCCCACAGACGTTCTCGTTTGGAAAGAACCAGAACCGGACCGCGGGCCAGGGAGTTCTGAACGAACCAGGAGGATGCGCAAGGATGATGAGATGGCGAGCGACAACTTCATGCTGATCCACGATGCCGAGCTCCAAGCTCAAGGCGAACGGGTCCTCGGTGCCGAGTTCAAAGCGATGAACGAGAGGGTCGTACAGGTCACCGAGCTGACGTCTCGTCTGAACATCCTGCCCTTCGACGACGAGACCGGGAAGGCAGCCCTGTTCGAGCAGATCCTGGGCCGTCCGCTCCCGGCGCGCGTCACCATCTACCCACCCTTCTACACCGACCACGGGCTTCGCCTGGACTTGGCCGAGCGCGTGTTCATCAATCAGGGATGCACATTCCTCGACTACGCCGGTATCCGGTTGGGCAACGGTGTGATGATCGGCCCGAAAGCCACATTCATCACCATGGGCCACCCGGTGGACCCAGACGAGCGGCGCCAATTCCTCACCGGCGCACCGATCGACGTGGCTGACAACGTTTGGATCGGTGCCGGGGCGACGATCCTGCCCGGGGTCAGCATCGGACGCGACGCCGTAGTCGCCGCAGGTGCGGTCGTGGCCGACGACGTGCCAGCGAGAACCTTGGTGACCGGCCCCAAAGCCGCCGTGCGCCGAGGTTGGTAGCGCAAACAGTGCCACAGTTGCACATCGTCGCCTCAGCAGCGGCGAGACCCGAAATACGAAAACTACATCCGAACAACCCGAACCGAATTCCGGGCATGACGAAAATTCGGAATCCAGGTCAAGCCGCCGAGTAACGAAACCCTCGTCCGGAACGGGCAGCACTGACTTCGGCAGAAGCGGACGTTGTGCACCGCACCAGGTTTCGGCCGTCAGCGGCCCCGCGCTGGCCGCTTCGGTCAGCGCAGTATGCAGCCAATGCGGGACGTTGCCGAGGCTGGTATGAGCTCGGGGCGTTGATCTTCCGGCGTCCCACCCTGGACGGTTCGGTCAGCGTCGACAGGACGGGGACGGTGCAGCGATGGGTTAGAACGTGTTCTAGTATTGACTTGATTGCATGAGGGATGGAACGGGGCAACCGCCCCGTGGGGGAGGAATGCATCCGATGGCATCGAACACAGCCGACACGTCCGTACCGAGCGCCAACGCAGACGTACCTGCAGGTGGAGCCGGTCGCGCGCAGCGGGCCATTGATTCCGGATTCGGCGCTGCCAGTATGGCATCCGAGGTGTTGACCGGTGTCGATCTCACCGGCCGGCTTGCGATCGTCACCGGCGGCTACTCCGGCATCGGCCTGCAGACGACAACGGCACTGCACAGCGCCGGAGCGGATGTCGTCGTGCCAGCACGCCGCCCCGACCAGGCTGCGATCGCGCTGGCCGGTCTCGACGGAGTCGAGATCGGCGAACTCGACCTCGCCGATTCGGATGCAATCGCCGCATTCAGTGCCCGGTTCCTCGGTTCCGGCCGCGGCATTGACCTGTTCGTCGCCAATGCTGCCATCATGGCCTGCCCCGAGACTCGGGTCGGACCGAGATGGGAAGCGCAATTCGGCATCAACCACCTGGGTCACTTCGCGCTTGTCAACCGCCTGCTGCCGGCCATGGCGCCCGGCGCCAGGATCGTATCGGTGTCGTCCAGAGGGCATTTCGTTTCCGGACTCTGTTGGGACGACGTGCATTTCGAGCGTGGATACGACAAATGGCAGGCTTACGGTCAAGCCAAGACCGCCAACAGCTTGTTTGCCGTCCATCTCGACACACTCGGCGAACCGCATGGTATGAGAGCGTTTTCGGTTCACCCGGGCACCATCGCGACCAACCTCGCCCGGCACCTGAGCACCGACGAACTCATCGCGCAAGCCAAGACGGGCGCGTTCATCGACCTGAAGACACCCGAGCAGGGTGCCGCAACACAAATCTGGGCCGCTACCAGCACCGCACTCGATCACCTCGGCGGGGTCTACTGCGAAGACTGCAACATCGCCGAAGTCGCCCCTGGCGACAACGCGACCGGCGTGCGCCCCTATGCGATCGATCCCGGACAGGCAGCACGGCTGTGGGCACTCTCAGCCGAACTGACCGGCATCAACGCCTTCGGCTGACACCCGCCGTGCACGACCTTCCGCCAGGTCCGGTCGATCGCGGTTGGTTGAACATCCGCCACGCCTTGCTGGTCGGACTACACGCTCATCGGCAATAGCGGATGTTCCGCCGGCTTCGGATCGGCACGGCCAGTTGATCATTCATCGCATCAACCCCGGCTAAGGTCACCCGCGTCGGCAGTGTTGAGTCGGCTCATTCGGTGGAGGCCGACCGATAAGGGGGTGGAAGTGAAGCAAGGAAGCAAGCTGGTCGGAAAGATCATCTCGCCGCGGACGTTCCGGATCGGGATGAGTCTGTACCCGCCGCTACTCTTCGCTGGCGTTCGCGTAGAGCATGTGGCGGACGACTGGACCAGTGTTCGGGTCCGCCACCGGGTGAGCTGGTGGAACAGCAATCACAACCGTGCGGCCTTCGGTGGGACGCTGTCGGCCATGACCGATCCGTTCTTCGGGTTGATGGCGGTGCAGCAACTCGGTGCCGACTACGTCGTATGGAATACCACGGCAAGCATCGAGTTCCTCAAGGCTGGTCGTGGGACCGTCACCGCGACAATGCAACTCACAGCAGATGAGATCGACGCGATTCGGGGCGCGACCGCTGACGGCGGCAAGTCCGTGACTCCTCACTCCACCGAGATTGTCGCGAGCGACGGATCGGTCATCGCTCGTGCCCAGCAACAGCTCTATGTGCGTCGGGCAAGGACCGCTGTGGCAGAGCGACAGGTTCGGATCTCCTGAGCTCGCGTCACACCGGACCGGACGTATCCAACGACCGCCCGCGTATCGCTGCTGGTAGAGACTCTGCTGAGCCCCCATCCTGTGTCCGGGTGGGGGATCAGTCGTTTCGCCGGCGCCGAGCGTTGGCCCGTTCGGTCAGCGCGGTATGCGGCACGAGCGGACGTTCCGGTCAATCTCGAGGCGTTAGCGAAGTCGGCTCGCTGGATGGCGACGGCAGCAACGGCGAGGTGATCGCCGGCAGTGGCACGACTGGCGCATCTTCGCTCTTGTCCGGATCCCACCTTGACAGGGCGAGCATGAACCCGACCACCAATAGCATCACAACGATCGCCGACATGGTTTGCCATCGCCCGCTGTACAGGTGCTGCTTCAGTGTTGCGGTTCCGGTAACCATGCCCTCCTCCGCGTATGCGTTCACTGATCAGATCGAGGCACTATCCATCAGCATTACCGGGTCGCCCGACGCGCCATACTCGGCATAGCGGATGTTCTGCACCGCACCAGGTTCCGGCCGCCAGCGCTCAGCGATGGCCAATTCGGTCACCGCGGTATGCCACAGGAGAGTGCGTTCTTCCGGCTATCGAGTTTTGTTCTGACTGAAGGGTTCATGGGTACTCCGCGATCGACGATGTCGGAGACGAAGCGGCGGAGCAGTGGGTCGGCGGGGGTGCCGATGAAGCAGATGAGATCGCGGGACACGATGGGGTGCAGGTGTTTCAGAGTGGCCGGCAGGCCGGGGCCGAGGGCCGTGGCAGGGACCAGTGCGATCCCGAGTCCGGCCGCGGCGAGTTGCGCGGCGGTGGTCGCCTGCCGGGTGCGCATGACGGGGCTGAGCGTGACACCGTAACCGGCGGCTTGGGCGTCGAGCCAGCCGGCAAGGCCGTTATCGGGGTGGTAGTGCACCAGTGGTTGATCGTGTAGGTCCTCGAAGCTCAACCGATCACGCTGGGACAAGGGGTGATCGGTGGGGAGGACGGCGACGATCTCCTCGGCGCCGATGAGTTCGGACGCGCCGGTCCAGCGGGTCGGCCGGGGACCGAGAGCCAGGTCGGCCGTTCCGGATTCGATGTGGTGGACGAGGTCGTCGGCGCTCGTGGCCTCGGTGAGCACCATCTGTACCGCGGGCTTGCGGCGGAACCAGGTACGAAGCACCGGGGCCAGCAGACTCGCGGTCAGGCTTTCCGCGCATGCCAGCCGCAACTGGCCGCCTTCGCCTCTGGCCACGGCTCGACCGCCATCGACGACGCGAGCGGCGGCAGTCAACGCCGCACGGGCGTCGGCCTCGACGGCGCGGCCGATGACGGTGGCGCGCACCCCGCGCGGCAGTCGTTCGAGGACTGGTGCGCCGATCTCGCGTTCGAGCGCCGCGAGTTGATGCGACAGTGCCGGTTGAGACATGTGCAGCACCGCGGCGGCGTCGGTGATCGACCCGGCGTCCAGGACGGCGATCAGGCATTCCAGTGCCCGCAGCGTTGGCATTCGCAAATTCTATGGTATCGATCGAAAACATTCAGTTCGCGACGGGATTATTCGTTTCCGACGGGATGCTGAACCGGGCATGACAACACTGCAAGACAAAACGATGGTCATCATCGGCGCCGGATCGGGCATCGGCCGCCGTATCGCCGACGACGCGACAGCCCTGGGCGCTCGAGTGATTTCGGTAGGACGCCCCGAGGTCGACCTGGCCGATGAGGGAACCGTGCACGCCTTGGCCGAGCGCGTCGGCGAGTTGGACTACCTGGTGTCGCTGGCTGCCGACCATGCCAACGGCCCGGTCACCGAATTGGACCACGACGCCGTGCACCGTGCCTTCGACGCCAAGGTGATCGGACCGATTCTGCTCGCCAAACACTTCGCTCCTCGATTCCGCGCGGGTGGTGCGATCCTGCTGTTCTCCGGCGTCGCGGCCTGGCGGCCGACACCTGGTCGGGCGGTGATGGCTACCACCAACGCCGCTGCCGCCGCTCTGGCCGAGGCTCTGGCGGTCGAGCTGGCGCCGGTGCGTGTCAACGCAATCTCACCCGGCATCGTCGACTCGGGTGTATGGGATGATCCCGGCAAGGAGGCGTTCTTCCAGACCGTCGCCGATCGCAATCCGGCACGCCGGGTCGGGACGCCGGCCGACATCTCCTCCGCGGCACTGCTGGCACTGACCAATCCGTTCCTCGCCGGCGCCACTCTGCATGTCGACGGCGGCGGGAGACTAGCGTGAAGATCACTCTTTTCGTTTGTGCCACATTGATTCTCGCTGCCTGCTCGACGCACGCGCCGCGCCCGGTCGACCCCGTCGACCGTTCCGGCGACCTGGTCGTGCCGCGGGCGGTGCACATCGATGACGGACTCGGCGCCGATCAGGCCGCACAGGAAGTCCATGTGGCGCAGCTGCTGTACACGTTCTGGAATACCGGGAACGTCGACTACCTCGTCCGGGCGATTACACCGTCATTCCGGGACAACACCCTGCCGCCAGGCCGACCGCAGGGACCGACCGGCCCCGCAGTGGCATCGAAGGCCTTCCGCACCGCTGTCCCCGACCTCACGTGTGAACTGTCGGATCTGTACCTCACCGGGGACACTCTCACTGCGCGGTTGGTTTTCCGCGGCCACTTCACCGGCGTCTACAACGGTGCTCGAGGTTCTGGCCAGCCTGTCGAATTCAACGCCATCGACCTGCAACATCTCGGCGGCGACCACACCCTGATCACCGAGGACTGGCACATCGAGGACAACCTCACCTTCCTGCACCAGATCGGGCAAGGGCCATAACCCCTCCTGCGATGCTTCGACGTTCATATGTCGGGAATCGCGCTCGGCAATCCGGATGGGTCGCGATCAAAGGCGCGCAACTCGGCTAGCGGACGTTCTGCGTCGCACCAGGTTCCGGGCGCCGGCGCTCCCGCGCTGGCCGGTTCGGTCAGCGCGGTATGCGGCAAAGTAGTGCGTGTCAGACCGTTGTCCACTCGGCGATGGCAGTGGGCGCAGCCTGTCGGCTCAGACTTTGACCTCAGTCTTCATCGGCGTAGTGCCACTCGAAGGACACCTTGGCGGACGGCACAGCCTCTGTTACCTGGCGCTGCAGTGACTCCTCGAGCCTCGGGCGCCACTCGTAGAACCGGCTGAAAACCACAAGTTGCTCGGAGACCACTCGTACATCGCGGGTCCCATCGTCGTTATCCCGGAGGGCGATGATCACCTCAGGCCCCAGTCGCGTTTCATTCACGACCTTTTCGAACAGTTTGTAGAGCACGTCGGCGTCCTCGACCTTGAGGTCAAACTGGTCGGTCAGAGTTGCGTGTGCCCGGAGCCGGTGAGGATGATCAGCGGCATCATCAGAGCGCCGAGAATATCGTTTCCGGTGCACTGGGCCGAGGCGCTGGAGCTGCCGGTCGGCTGGCTGCCGCAGTTCTGCACCGTCATGGACTTGGTCGACGAGCCCTGCGTGGCGGTGAGGCTGTAGACGCCTTCGGGAAGCTTCGAGCGATAGACGTACTGGATGATCCCGGTGCCGGCTGTGGATCCGGCTTGCGGGGTGAAGGTGCCGACGTTCTGCCCGTCCAAGGTGACCGTGACCGGTGCCAGGGCGTCCGCGCCGCTGGTGGTCACCAGGATCGTGCAGGTATTGCCTGCCCCTTCGCATCCGCCGATGCCGGTGTCGACTTGTGTCAGATTCACATTGTCGACCGTGGCCGACGCCGATGCCGCCGCGACGACCGGTATCGCCAGCATGGCCACCGTGACGGCGGCCCAACTCATTTGCCTCATCTGTACTTTCCCGTTGGAGTAGTCGTTGCCGGCACCTGAGTGCCGCTCCGACGGTAACCGCGTAGCGAGGCCCCGCGCGGACAAATTGAAAAGCTGATACTTCAATATGTCCCTGCGCTTCGCATGCGCGTCATGGTGGCTTCTTCATGCGCCGGCGAGCGACTGGACGCCAGGAGCGGCTTCCACAGAGTCGGCGGGCGATGGTGGCGGGTTTGAAGTGGCGGGTCTCCTGCATCCATCGCATGTACCGTCCGACCTCGGTACGAGCGGCCGCTAGTGGGGTGAGCTGGTGGTCGGTGCACCAGTAGAAGTACAGGCGCAGATCGGATTTGGTGTGGATGCGTGAGACGGCGGAGAAGCGGGCGAGGTAGGCGAGGGCGGCCAGTCGGAGCACGAGGTCGCCTCCGGCGAAGGTGACATCGAGATCGAGAGAGGTAGCCATCCTTCACGATGCCGCGGTCCCAGCGAACCGCCAGAGCACAACGCGCGGGACGCGGCAGGTGCGGATGTCACTCGCCTGCCGAACGCCGCAAGCCTCGAGTTCATCGCTCCCGGCCGTGAGATGGTGACCGCCACCATGTCGCTCCCCTCTGATCACGCGGCGGCGATCCGTGACGCCACGAGCGACGGCAGCAAGTCGATCACAGCTCACACCACCGAAATCGTTTCCGATCAAGGCGTTCTGGTTGCCCGAGCCACCCAGCAGCTGTCCGTGCGTCGCATCAACCAGCGACCACAATATGGCCCACCATCTTCAATCCCGACCCGCAAACGTCCTGAACCCGCACGCATTCCAGGACGTTCGCCCGCGGGTCGGCCACCTCAGATGATCTCTACGCGTTGATCTTCCAGCGCCGGTGCGCTGGCCGGTTCGGTCAGCGGGATCTGACGCGACCCCAGGATTTCGATCCAGGTGACCGAATCACGGGGTCCGGTAGATCAGTGTCCGTTCTTGATGATGGTGTCGTACACAGGAATTCACTTTCCCAGGGATAGGTCGCGGCGCAGTACTTTGCCGGTGGCATTGCGCGGCAGGGGTTCGGCGGTGACCAGCCAGCGCGCGGGCACCTTGAAGTAAGCCAGCTGCTTGGCCACGTGATCGCGCAACTCGTCCTCCGACAACGACTCCGGGTCATCGACCACCACGATGGCTGCGACCTGCTGACCCAGATCCTCGTGCGGAATACCGATCACGGCCGACTCCCGCACCAGCGGGTGCTCGTCGAGGACGTTCTCGATCTCCTGCGGATACACGTTCTCCCCACCCCGCAGGATGAGATCCGAACGGCGACCGCTGATGTAGAGCTTGCCCTGGCGCAGGATGCCGTAATCACCGGTACGCAGCCACCGGTTCTCGTCGATGACGGCCTTGGTGGCTTCCTCGTTGTTCCAGTAGCCGAGCATGACATAGGGGCTGCGGATACAGATCTCGCCCTCCTCGCCATCGAGCACCGGCTTGCCATCGGGATCACGCACCTCGACCGAGACACCGACCACCGCACGACCCACGGTCTCGTTGTCGGCAGCCAGCTCCGGCGGAGTCGCCACCGTCGCGGCGGTACCGGACTCGGTGCACCCGTAGCTGGTGGTCAAACCCTGCAACGCGACAGGGAACCGTTCACGCAGCCGCTGCACCAGCGCCGGGGACGACGGCGCGGAGTTGAGCGAGAACGCCGTCAGCGACGACAGATCGTACTGCGAGATGTCCACGCCCAGAATACGGCTCGCCAACGTCGGCACCACGGCCCAGTGGGTGACCTTCTCCGTCTCGACCAGCTGCAGCAGCGACGCGGCATCGAACTCACCCGAGGTTGGGAACACCACCGCGTCGCCAGCGGCCAAACGCGGGACCGACAGGTTGTGCAGGCTCGCGATGTGGAACAACGGCATCGTCGCCAGATAACGGCGACCCGCCGGGGAACCATCCCAGGCCCGGCCACCGAAACCGGCCGCGAGAGCGTCCATGAACCGGTGATAGTCGGCCACGGCCACCATGTTCTGCTGAGTGTGCACCACACCCTTCGGGCGGCCGGTCGTGCCCGACGTGTAGAGGATGATCGCCGGATCATCCTCGGCCACTTCCACACTCGGGTTGCCGCCGGCGAACTCTGCAATCAACACCGGCAGATCGGTCTCCATCGTGAGCACCGGGATCTCGGTACCGGTCTCAGCGGCCAGCGCGGCCCGTTTGGTATCGGCGATCACCACCTTCGGGGCGGAATGCTCGAAGCCGTAAGCGATCTCGCGCGGCACCCACCACGCGTTGTAGCCGACCGGGATCGCACCCAACCGCTGCACGGCCCAGAACGTCAGCACCCACTCCGGGGCATTGGCGGCCAGAATGCCGACGCGATCACCCTTGCCCACGCCGTACCGCTCGGCAAGCGCAGCAGCCAACGCACCCGCGGCCGCGTAATGCTCAGCGAAGCTGTAGCGGGTTCGCGCCGACACCAGATACTCGCGATCACCCAGCTCCCGGGACGCTTCCAACAACTCCAGCAGCGAACCGCGGCGATGCTTGAACACCGGCAACGGCACACCAAGCACCGGCTCGACCGCCATCTCGAACGGCCCACCCAGCCCGGTCAACTTCCCAGCCACCTGCGCAGCCAGTGCCTGCAGATCAACGGCGTTGGTCATGAATCAAGTCCTCGAATCCGATAGCGCGAACCTTCGCAGCTTGCCCGAGTGAAGCCCGTCACGCACACCCCACGACTGTGCCGAAGGTCGCATTCAGAAGTAAGACGGCACAATCACGCCCCCTGGATCGCAGCCACGCGGTGGTGACCGAATCGGGCCGCGCGGCGGCCTCTGGACCAGCGCCGTTCCCACCCCAGGCATTCGGAGACTGCCGCTACGACCTGGTGTTCTCATCGGTGCCGAGACGGCGAAGGCGACACCGTTTCCCATCCCCGGTACGCGGTATGGCCCCCGTGCGGTGGGTGCTGCCGTGCACTGACGGCGGCGAGACCGGAGCCAGGTCGTGCCCGAGCTATTGATTCAAACAATGATTCAATCAGTGATTGAAAGCATGGTTAACTGCTCCCATGACCGAGAAACTCTCGTCGGACACCCGCGTTCGATCGCTCACCGCGGCAGAACGGTTGCTGCCGACCGAGACCGATGACGCGGTTTCCGTGCGCTCGAATCGCGCCCAGGAGACGTCCCAGCGGCAGCCGAACCGCTGCCCGATCATCACCACTCACCCGGAGGTCCGAGCATGAACAAGCGAGTAACCGGCAAGGTTGCCCTCATCAGCGGTGGTGCGCGCGGCATGGGCGCAGCACATGCCCGAGCGTTGGTCGAGCACGGCGCTAGTGTGGTGATCGCCGATCTACTGGAAGCCGAAGGGAAGGCGCTGGCAGGCGAACTGGGTTCGGCGGCCCGCTTCGCGCACCTCGATGTGACCGATCGCAGCAGCTGGCAGCAGGCTGTAGGCGTGGCCGTCGAGGAGTTCGGTTCGCTGACGGTCCTCGTGAACAATGCCGGAATCGTCAACGGCAACACCATCATCGACTACGAGCTCGCGGCCTGGCGACAGATCGTCGACATCAACCTGACCGGCACTTTCCTCGGCATTCAGGCGTCGGCCAAGGCGATGATAGACGCCGGCGGCGGCTCGATCATCAATATCTCCTCGGTGGAAGGCCTGCGCGGAAGCCCTGGCCTGCACGGCTACACCGCCACCAAGTTCGCCGTGCGAGGCCTGACCAAATCAGCCGCACTCGAACTGGCCCCGCACAACATTCGGGTGAACTCGGTACACCCCGGCATGGTGCGAACACCGATGACACAGGGCATCCCCGAGGACTTCCTGCAGATCCCCCTCGGACGTGCCGCCGACTCCGACGAAGTCGCGAACCTCATCGTCTACCTGGCGAGCGACGAATCCAGTTACACCACCGGTGCCGAACATGTCATCGACGGCGGGCTGATTGTCGGCGTGCCGCACAAGACGTTCGGATAACAGTCCTCGGCAGGTGCTGTCCCATCACGTACAGATCGCCATCCCGCTCCTCGCCGCCGGCGGGTGGTCGTACCTGACGAACCGAGCAGGACCGAGGACATAGAGCCACCTGCCCCGGCAGGGCACGCGGACGGGAGACCGGCTATCGGCGCGGCTGTTCGGCCGCGGCGTGGCCGGTTCGGACCACACTCAACTCGGCAGAAGCCGATGTCCTGGGCCACAGTCGGTTTCGCTGACGCGCCTTCGAAGGGGCTACCGCCGAGCCGGGTCGAGGCGCTTCCCATCTCCATGGAATTCCGGTCCGGAATTCCCTCTCACACCCCCTGAACTGCATTGATTCGCCTCGGGCGCTGATGAACAGTGGGATCGAGCCACCAGCGTTCCTACCGTTGACCCATGCCCGGCAGACAAGGCCGCGCGGTCGATTTCGATCGATTTCGGTGTGCTCGTAAAGGATCAGAGATGTTCAAACTCACTACCACCCTCACTATGGCCGCAGCAGCGCTGCTCGCCCCTTCGGTTCCCGCACACGCCTACACCTACAACCACGGCGCCATCTCCATCGGAAACAACAACACCCACGCCGCCATCGTCGTGAACTACCTGACCTGGCAAGACGCCGCCGAAGCCGCCAACAGGCGATGCGGCTTCACCGACTGCGGCTATGTCCTGACTTTCATGAACCAATGCGGTGCCGCCGCGGTCTCCCGCTACGGTCACTGGGGATGGGCCCGGGAATCCACCCTCTTCTCCGCTGACCGGGTTGCCGAAAGCTGGGCCGGCCCGGGTGCGTACGTCGTCGTGGACGGCTGCACCGACGGAGCCTGAGGCGACGCGCCGAATCGAACAGGTCCGGAAGCGGCTCGTTCCGGCCAGGATTCGATCCAGGTGCCGTGTCGGACGCTCCCTCGAGCAGCTGCCCGCCAGCGTGACTGTATGGCTTTCTTTTCTGGGCGGTTCCTGATCCGCGCTGTACGTTGAATCGCCTGCGTCACTGTGATATATCGCAGACAATGTCATGATCGGTGCGCCAGGCGCACCCGAAATGGGGGGCAGCGTGCGACCGATGTCACGCCGAAAAGCATTGGGACTCATGGCGGCCGGGGCCGCGGTCGTCGGCGGTGCGCCGGTGGCCGGAGCCCGGCCCGCACCGGAGAGCGTGGCCCCGCTCGGCGACGAATTCCTCTGGGGCGTAGGCATGTCCGGCTATCAGGCCGAGGGGCATACACCCGACAGCAACCAGACCCGCTATATGGGTCGGCGGAATCCCGAACTGCTGCAATACCCTGATTCGGCCGACTTCTACACGCGCTACGCCTCGGACATCGACCTGCTGGCCGGATTGGGCGCGGGCGTGTTCCGGCTGTCCATCGAATGGGCGCGAGTACAGCCGAGTCCCGACGGCTGGTCGAAGGATGGCTTCGACTTCTACGATCGCGTGCTGGCTCGGCTGGCCGACAAGGGAATTCGCCCCATGCTCGTGCTCGACCAGTGGGTGTACCCGGGCTGGGTCGCCGACCGCGGCGGCTGGCGGACCGACGACATCGTCGACCTCTGGCTTGCCAATGCCCGGAAGGTGGTGGAGCGCTATGCATCCCACGATCCGCTCTGGATCAGCTTCTTCGAACCGTTCAACTACATCAAATACGAGTGGCGCGACGGCGACCTGGACACCGCCCAGATTCCAGACATGAACCGACGCATCGGCCGGGCCCACAACGCCATTTACGACCACATCCACCAGCGGCAGCCGGGCGCGATGGTCACCATGTCGACCGCCTTCTGGTCGGATGTCGTCGAAGGATTCACCAACCCCTCCCTCACCGCCGAGATCGGCGACCGCCTCGACTACGTCGGTATCGGCACGTATTACACACCCACGCTCGACCTGCTCACCAAAAACCCACTGTCCTGGAGCAGCCCCGATGTCTGGTCGATCCAGCCGGAGAGCATCTACTACGCCCTGACCTATTACGCGCGCCAGTACCCGGGCAAACCGATCTACGTCGTGGAGAGCGCGCTGTACTCCTTCGACGGCGCGCCCCGTCCGGACGGGTACGCGCGCGCCGACCATCTGCGTGACACCGTCTACTGGCTGCAACGCGCGAAGGCCGATGGAGCCGAGGTGATCGGCTACAACTACTGGAGCCTCACCGACTCCTTCGAGTGGGACGGCTACAACCCGCGGATGGGCATCTACCAGGTCGACATCCGCACCGACCCCACGCTCACCCGCCACCCCACCGACGTCGCCGAGGCGTATCGGACCGTGGTGCGCGAGCACGGCGTGCACGCTCACTACCGGCCCGTCCGCGCGCCGCAATCCTGCTCGTTCCAGGACCTTCCGGACAGTTGCACCGATCCCGTCGCCGTGCCGAACTGAGCTCCGGTGACCGGCAACGAGATCCCTCGCCGCTCACGCACACACCGTCGGCAGCTGGTGTCCCGGTAGTGCTTCGGCCAGTTGCGTGGCGATCGTGTCGCGGGTGAGCGCGCACACCCGGTCCGCGGCGTGCCCGGGATTCAGGTCCCACACCCGCAACACGCCATTGTCGCCCGCGCCGATGAGATAGTCGGATTTGGGATGGAAGGCCACCCGCCACACCGTCGAACTCGGCTGGGTGATGGACTGCCCCAGGGCCTTCGGGTGTGACGGATCGGAGGTGTCCCATAGTCGCACGGTGGAATCGGTGCCGCCGGTGGCCAGGCGACGGCCGTCGGCATTGAAGTCCACCGAGCTCACCGAAATGCTGCTCACCGGAACGGGATCACCCAGTGGCGTGATCTTCGTCGGGTCGGCGATGCTCCAGAGACTCAGCGTGCCCGAGTTCCATCCGGCGACCGCGATCCGATGGTCCGGGCTCACCGCCAGGCCCGCCGCACCGGCATCCCGGGTCGCGTCGACACCGCCGATCGGCTGGCGGGAATCGCTTCGGCTGAACGCGTTCCACACCTGCAATTTGTCGGTCAGCGACACCGCCAACTGCCCGTCGCGGGTCTGGGCCAGCTGCAATCCGTTGTCCATCAGCGCCTGTGACACCGGGATCGGTATCGGACCGCCCAACCGCACCGGTGCGCTGGGATTCGAGATGTCCCAGAACAGCAACTCCGGCGAGGGCAGGGCCACCACCGTCATCAGGACCGGCCGGTCGGCCGTGAACGCGCCCCCGGCCGCCCCCGGAAAGTGCGCTGTTTCCACGGGTCTCGCCGGATCGGAGATATCGACCAAGGTCAGGACGCCGTGCAGCAACAGCGCAACATAGCGTCCGTCGTAGCTGATGACGGGCACAGCGGCGGCCGGAACACCGGGCAAGGAGAAGTCCGGCCGCGCGATCGTCCCCAGCAGGCGCACGTCATCCGGGTGCTCGATATCCCAGATGTGGGCGTCAGCGCCGGGCGCGAGAGTGACCATGCGGCGGCCGTCCGCGCTGAGCCCATTGGTCAGCGGATCGATCTGCCCGGACTGCCCTGCCAGCACCGCCTTCGGCAGCGACCACCGTTGCACCGCGCCATTGTCGAAGCCCACCACATACTCCCGGCCATCCGGGCTGAATCCCGACACCGTCGGAGACGCCGAACACCCGTGCCCGCTCCCCGCACAGCGCACCGAGACACCCGCCAGCGGCGTTCCGAGCACGGTGGGCTGCGACAGATCGGCAAGGTTCCACAGCGTGATGCCCTCGACGGTGACCGTCGCCAGTACCGTGCCGTCATCATTGACCGTCACGCCGAGCAGGTCGTTGGCCGCGGCCACCTCGAACGCCGTGCCGACCGGCACCAGGGCGTCGGAGTCATCCAAGCGCGCGAAACGCACCACGCTGCCCAGCGATCCGCCCGGCGCGGTCCGGCCCTGGCTGTCGGAGAGCACCATCGTCCGTCCTGCGCCCAGCGGTACCGCGCCCAGCCCACCCGTGCCCTGGGCCAGCGGTGCGGTCCGCGAAACACCGTGCGCCGGATCGACCTTCGCCAGCAGGATGGTCTTGGTCGAGCCAAATCCACCCTGGATGTGGTTCATTCCGACGAGGAGATCCCCGCCCAGGAAGATCATGCCGTACACCAGGCTGTCGACGGGCAGTCGGTTGGGCAGCGCGCGCGGCGCGGTCGGATCGGTGATGTCCCACAATGAAACCTCGTGCGCGTGGGCGACCGCGAGCAGCCGACCGTCGCGCGAGATACTCGCCGTCGTGATCGCGTCACCGGTGTCCAGGGTCCCGAGCAGCTTCGGATGCGACGGATCGGACAGCTCCCGAATGCGCACCATATGGTCCGAACCCGCTGACAGCAGCAGGTTTCCGGAAGCGAGCAGCGCGCTTATCCGGTCGACCGGATCGGTGATCGCCGGTGCCACCTCGCCCGACCCGAGCGCTCCCTCGGCTGGCCGCAGCCGCACGGTGTGATCGGCTCCCGCCACCGCCAGCAGACCGTGTCCGACGAAGGCCATCGCGGTCACCTTGCCGGGGCGATCGACGAAACTCGAAGCGACGGGCAGATTCTGACTGGCGATCAACCGCGATTCGACCTCAGTGTTCCCCGGGCGCAATCGATGCGCCAACACCGTCAACTCCGCGGACAGCGTCGGATCGCTGCCCTGCAGCCGATCCGCCTCGCTCACCACAGAATTGAAGAACGCCTCGTCCCGCTGCCGCCCCGCGACCCTGGTGTTCACATACCCCACCAGCACCGCCACCAGCAGCACCACCACCCCGAACGCCACCACCGCCTGCGCCCCGATCAGCCGCCGCCGCGAGCGAATCGCCGCGCCAAGAAAAGCGTCGGTAGTCCCCCAGGCCGATTCGTTGTCCAGGTCGAGATCGCCGCGCATGCGGCCCAGCAGCCCGCGCGCTCCGCTCCACCGGCCGGCCGGTGTCGCCATGTCCGGCCCGGGCACGGCACCGTCCGCCTCCACGGCGGCATCGGCGATCTGGCGCACCGGCCCTCGCCAGTGACGGCGCGCCCCCTCCAACCGCGACCCGCGATACAGCAGCGCGGCGGGACGACCGGAGACCTCCCACTCCGCGGCGTCGGTCGCGGTGCGCTGGCGGATCAGGTGGCCTTCCCGGTCGGCGTCGATCCATTCGCGCAGTTGCGGCCAGCAGTCGAGGACCACTTCGTGCGCGAGGTAGGCGGTCTCGTCGTCGACGGTGATCAGGCGGGCCTGGGCGAGAACCTCCAGGACGGCGGCTGTGTCCTCGGAATTGGTTGCGTGGGTGCGGATTTCGTCGCGTGGCAGACGGCGTCGGGTGTCGCGGGTGCCGTCGCCGACGGTGACCATGCGCAACAGCAGGTCCTTGGCGGCGGCCCGCTCCTCGGTGTCGAGCTTCTCCCAGGCCGCCTCGGCGGTGTGAGCCACCGAACCGGCGACGCCTCCGGCCGCGCGATACCCCGCGATGGTGAGCTGATTCTTCTCGCGGCGCTGCCAGACCGCCTCCATGACATGCGAGAGCAGCGGCAGAGTCCCGGAGCCCTCCGGCCCAGCGGTGCCGCCCAGACCGACCAGTTCGACCATGATCAGCTCGGCGAGACCGGTCTCCAAGCGCAGTCCGGCACGGCGCGCCGGTTCGGTGATGGCAGCGGTGATCTCGTCGCCGCGCATGGGTCCGAGCACGAAAGTGCTTCGCGCGCAGGCTTCCACGAGCTCCGGTGTCTCGAGGCAGCGGGCGAAGAAGTCCGCGCGCACCGCGATGACGACCGTCTCGCCCGCGTCGGCCCGGCGGCGCAGCCCACCCAACAGCCCCGCGCGGGCCGCACCGTAGGGCGTCGAAGTGAACACCTCCTCGAACTGATCGAGGATCACCAGTCGGCGGCGGTCGGCCACCTCCGACCCCGACTCGGGCTCCGGGATGCGCCACGGGGTTCCGCTCAGCACGGTCCAGTCAGCCCCCAGTGCGGGAATCAATCCGGCTGCCAGCAGCGAGGACTTACCCGCCCCGGACGCACCGACCACCACCACGAATCCACCCCCGGACGCGGCGGTCTCATTGACCAGCGTGAGCAATTCACCGATTACCCGTTCGCGCCCGAAGAACCACGCCGCGTCGGCGCTGCGGTAGGGCTCCAATCCCGCATAGGGACAGTCGACAGCCAATTCCGGTGTCCAGGAATCGCATTCGCGCCACAGCCGCTGCCAAGCACGCATATCGACCAGCTCCGGCTCCGTATCGGCACCGACCCCTTCGATCAGGTCGATCAGAGTCAACAGCACCGGCCGCAACGATTCGAACTGCGCCGGAACATTATCGCCGCGCTTCCACGCACTGATGCGCTGCAATCGCGCAGTGCCCCGCGTCGAGGGACCCCGCGCCGCTCTGGTGCGTTGATTCGCCAACCTCGCCACCCGCTCCAGAGTCGGATCGCCCGCCCGCGCCCACAACGCCCCCAGCCTGCGCGTGAATTCCGCACGCGGCGTCTGCGCCCGCCGCCCACCCTGCTCGCCCACGAACCCTCCACGTGCCATCTTCCTATATGCCGCAACAGATTACGGTGACGGACACGGGAAAGCAGTGCCGAATGCCCCGGGCAAAACGTGGTTCGTACTCGGCGGTGAGATCAGTCGGCAATACGGCGCATGGCCCGATCCGGCAAGATCCCGGCCCGGACGAGTTCCTCGTAGATGCGCTGCTGCTCATCATCGAGATTCGAGTACAGCATGTCGTACGCCAGATCTTCATCGGCGAGCACCGCGACCGGATCCCAGTCGTCACCGAGCGCCGCGACCACGGCGCTGCGCCGTCGTACCTCGTCCAGCGTGAGGTCGTAAGCAAAATTGTGGTCGGCCATTTGGGCATCTCCAACCAGGTTATTTCCGAAAACGAATTGACGACGATGCCCAACCACGCCTTCCCGGGCAATGACCTGCATCACGTTCCACGGTTGGACTTCGTCACATTTGATGCCCGTGCACTGGACCGCGGAGTAAATGCGTCCACATAATCGCCACGACACGTCCACCGCGGAAATCGGGCGCGGCGACGCTACATCGCCACACCGCCAACAGAACGGAACCAGCCAGTGGCCGTCGCCGGCGCCCGGGTGCTGTTGTCGGCCGCCCTGATGCTATTTACCCCGACACGAAAGTGTGTCGAGTAGTGCGATGCTGTCCGGCCATCGATGATCAGAGTCGACGGTCGTCGCCCGGGATGAGCAGAGGAAGAGCGAAGCGACAGAATTGATCGGCCGCGTCGAGGTTCTGCGGGGTCTTGCCCAGTATCGGCTCGAGGACAGCCGGAACGGGTGCGCCGGGCCAGGTGTGGCCCATACCGTGAATGGTCCACGCCTCCACCTGAGTTCCGCCGACACCGCCGCCGAAAGCACAGCGAGTGACCGCAAGGTGGGTCGGGTTGGCACCGGCCGGCCGCTCTTCGACCGTCTCGTCGGACGCGCATCGATTGATTTCGGCCCAGCGACGGGCAGTTTCGGCAAGCGACAGGGTGCGCCCGCGTCGTTCGCCGTTCGGGCCGCGACGCCGCGAGTATCCGCCCTCGATCGGGACCATCCGATCGGCAGTTCCGTTGATCAGCAAAGCCGAGACCGCATGAGTCGGCCGCAGTTCGGCCAATGCGGCGGGCAGTCCGCCCGCGACCGCGGCGAACGCTGCCACCAGGTCGGCAGCCTC
The DNA here is from genome assembly GCF_044766925.1 of Nocardia sp. NPDC101769. Taxonomy (NCBI): domain Bacteria; kingdom Bacillati; phylum Actinomycetota; class Actinomycetes; order Mycobacteriales; family Nocardiaceae; genus Nocardia; species Nocardia sp. NPDC101769. The sequence continues at coordinate 19,133 of NZ_JBIWMX010000056.1, forward strand.
GAGCGCCACCCGGTGGGCCATGAACGCGCCGTTGGAGATGCCGGCCACGAGCAAGCCGTCACGCCGCGTCCCGTGCTGATCGGCACACCACTCGGCAATCGTGCGCAGGAAAGCGACGTCGTCGATGCCGTGTTCATCACCGGTGGTGACACCGCGGCCGTCAGCCCAAGCACCGGCGAAGGCATCCGGATAGGCCACCGCGATGCCGTACCGATCGGCGCACGCGCCGAAACCGGTCGTGCGTCGCGATCTCGAATCCGCAAAGCGCTGAACCGGTCCGAGCACCGACGAGCGGTTGCCGTGCAGAACCAGAACCAGCGGCAGGTCCGGACGCGGCGCGGCGGGTAGCTGTAGCGCGAACGAACGTCGGCGCCCATCGACCCGCAGACGCACGTTCGCCATCGATCCCCCTATCGAGATATGCAGCCCGACTGCGCAGTTACCCTGTACTGTATGAGGGCGTGGGTGAAGGCGCAATGGACCCAACGGAATTGGCGGAGAAGCTTCAGCTGCTGGTAGGAGCGCTGGTGCGTTCGATGCGGGCCGCCTCGCCCGAACGTGACATCACCTTGGCTCAGGTATCAATGCTCAAACGGCTGGGCCGGGAGGGCACACGGACCGTCGCCGAACTCGCCCGCGCGGACAAAATCACCCACCAGTCGGCCGCCGCAACCGTCACGGCGCTGGTCGACCGCGGACTGGTGCGACGTGAGGTCGATGTCGATGATCTGCGCCGTCGGGTTCTGACCCTCACCGATGCCGGTCATAGCTCGCTCGCCGAGCGGCGCGACGCCGGCTACGGCCACCTCGCCGAACTGATACGCGACCGGCTGAGCCCGCACGAGCGGCGGCAGTTGGAACAGTCACTGTGGCTGCTCGAGCGGTTGCTGGACCAATAGTGGAAGTGCACCCACATCGGCAATAGCGTGCAGTCACCGGCGGGTTTCGATGCTGGTTCGATGTGCGTGGCAGTGGGTCGTGGGGCGCCCGTGTACTGGAGGTCACCGGCGAGGTAGGGGCCGACGTGGTCGTCGAGGTCGTGCACCCGCTGATCGCTGCCTCGCATGCAAGTACAGCACGTGCCATCGCAGCCCGGGCGCGAGGACCTGGCATGCCTTCGGAGCGGGTCGGAGCATGGATGAACCCCAATTCGGTTCGCTCTACCGCAGTTTCGGTAGATCGCTGGCTCGATTTCCACTCTTCCGCCGTATCATCAACTGGCTCAAGGAAACTCGCCACTTGAAAGCCCACGCCGTGTAATGTTCGAGACCGGGTCGGGTCGAACACCGAGGGGAGAACAAATGAGAGTGCGTGCCTTCGCCGGTATGGCCGTTGCCGCAGCCACGATTTCGATGGTCGCTGCTGGTACCGCCAATGCGGATGCGGTGAATCCGAACGACTACATGATCGGTGACACCGTCTACTTCAACGCGGGTCCCGCGCAATGCTCGATCAAGTCGGATGGCACCACAGGTTGTGACATCGCGCCCGGCATCGCCAAGTGGCTGAACGTGATTCCTGTGACCGATCTCGCCATCGATGTGCCATTCCTGCCCGCGCACCCGACCTTCGGCGTGTTCGGTCCGTACGGTCGTTCCGATGCCAACACCCTCCCGCAGGGCAACGGATACGGCTCGACCATCAGCTACGCGGGCGCCACGTGCAGTGGCGGCGGGCGCGGCGGGATCCAGTGCAATTCGAAGGGGCACAGCTTCAACTTCGGCTGGTCCGGCACCACGACCACCTAGGCCGGATTGCGCGGCAAGCCCGATCATTTGACCGTTTACGCTGGTAGGGCGGCAAGAGCAGCCGCCTTTGACTCTGTTCTGGGCCAGCAGTATCCCGCGACTGCGCGCAGCCCCGTGGTCGCTGACACCCACTAACCTCGTTGGTCGATACTGTTCGGTCATCGGCATGGTGCGTTCGGTAGGCGCGCGGCCGCCCGAGATGATCTCCGCCCGTGGATCTTCGGGTGTGCCGCGTGGCCCGTCCGAACAGCGCGGCGATCGCGGATGCTTTCACTATCGGGTAGCCGCGAGGTGTTCTCCGTAGAACATCATCAGGCCGATAGCCGCGGAAATAGCTGCGAGCAGCCAGAATCGGATCGATACCGTGGTCTCGGGCCAGCTGCTGAGTTCGAAGTGATGGTGCATCGGGGCTATGCGGAACAGGCGCCGGCGAGTGGTCCGGAAGACGACGATCTGCAACAGAACCGAAAGGATCTCGGCGCAGAACAATGCACCGATCACGACCATGAGCAGTTCGGTGCGGGTCGTGATGGACAGCCCGGCCAGCAGCCCACCCAACGCCAGCGATCCGGTATCGCCCATGAAGATCTTCGCCGGTGCCGCGTTCCACCATAGGAACCCCACGCAGGCCCCGCCCGCCGCAGCGCTGACCAGGGCCAGATCGAGCGGGTCGCGGACCGTGTAGCACCCCACCCCGGGACGGCTCGTGCACGCGTTGGTGTACTGCCAGAACGTGATCAGCACATAGGCACCTAGAGTCAGACCCATCGATCCCGCGGCCAGACCGTCGAGCCCGTCGGTGATGTTCACCGCGTTCGACCACGCGACCACCATGATGCACACCGCCAGCAGGAACAACGCCGGGACGAACGACAGCCAGCCGACATCGCGCAGGATCGACAAGTGCCTGCTGGCCGGGGTCAGGCCGGTGCTATCCGGGAAACGCAGTGCCAGCACGCCGAAAATGATCGCGGCACCGAATTGGCCGATGTACTTGCCGCGGGCGGTCAGCCCGAGATTGCGCCGCTCATAGAGCTTGATGAAATCGTCGAGAAATCCGACCACACCCAGCGCGGTGGCCAGACCCAGAACCAGCAGCCCGGAGGCCGTGACTCCGGATGCGTTATAGCCCAAGCCGGTCAGATGCGAACCCAGATAGCCCGCCCACATGCCGATCACGATCGCGATCCCGCCCATGGTGGGCGTTCCGCGTTTGGCTTGGTGGCTACTGGGTCCTTCGGCCCGGATCTCCTGACCGAGCTTCTTCCGGGTGAACAACCGGATCAACAGCGGCGTCAACGTGATCGACACTGCCAGAGCGATCATTGCCGCGAACAAGATCTGCCTCATCTGCCCCCCTGTGAGCCTTCCCACCGCGCCGGCCGCTTCGCTCAGCGCCGCATGCGACAAGCCCAGGCGAGGGTAGCGCAGATCGCGGGGCGTTCAACATGTTTTGTGGAGCATGACCGATACGTTTACCGATACCGAACGACGTTCAGCCGCAACAGATCCCGGCTTGGGTTGTATCCCACGCCGCGTGCAATCACGGTGACCAACTATTGGATTCCCAGGCCTGGGGGTGAGGGCTGCTCCCCCTGGGCTTCGTATGGATGGGGATCAATGAATTTCACCAGATTCGCGGCGACGGGCATGCTGTCGATTGCCGCACTGAGGTGGTGTGATTCGCATTCACAGCCATGGTGAGATGGTCGCCGCGGACCTCAGCCAGCGCGTAGTCCAGGCCGGTGCGATCTCGCCTGAGAACTGAACGGCACCGGGACGGGCAGACGCCTCCCGGTGCCACCGTGACTGTGCCTCGCTTGCCGGGTCTTACTTGTCGGCTGGCGCGTACACCAGCTCGAGGATTCCGGACTGGAAGGCCGTGCTTTTCACCAAGCGCAGGTTCACGGGACGATCCAGCTCGGGGAACAGTGGCGCGCCCTTGCCCGTGGCGGCGGGCAGCACCCACAGCCGGTACTCGTCGACCACGCCGAGCTTGATCAGGGAGTGCATGAACTCGGTGCCGCCGTGGGCGACGAGGTCCTTGCCGGGCTCGGCCTTGAGCTTGGCGATCTCCTCGGTCGTGTCACCACTGGCGATCCGGGTCTCGGGCCAGTCGTCGGCGGATTTCAGGGTGCGGGAGAACACGACCTTGGGGATCTCGTTCATGGCCTTGGCGGACGGGTGGTCGGAGGTGGGCCAGTATCCGGCCATGATCTCGTAGCTGTTCCGGCCCATGAGGAAGGCCCCGGCCTCCCACAGCCGGCTGACAAAATACTCCTCCTGCTCCGGGTCGTCGACGCTCACCATGACGTCCCGGATTCCGTTGTCCGCGTCAGCGCTTTTGCCGTCGAGCGAGACGTAAAAGCTCAGAATCAACTTCCGCATCCCAGTGCCTCCATGTGTTTCTTCCCGCGCTGGAACGGTCCCAGCACAGGCCGACTGCTGTCTGTCTCGTTACATCCAGAGGTATCGACGACGGATCCACCCGAAATTCATCGATGCAGCCGAGATCGGGTACACGCTCGTGCGAACGTCCCGCAGGCAGTAGCGGACGTTCTGCACCGCACCAGGTTCCGGCCGCCCGCGCCTCGCGCTGGCCGGTTCGGTCAGCGCGGTATGCGGCAATAGCGGATGGTCGTCAGTCGATTGTTCGTTGTCGACGCCCTCGGCTCATTGCCAGTCGGTGGTCACCGGAATGAGAACATCCAGCCGGACATCGAAGGCGAACGGTATGCCTCTTCGGCTGATCGTCCACCATGGGCTGACCGTGGCGATCTCGCCGTTGATCTCCTCGATTGCACACAGAATTCGGGTGGGGCGCGGGTAGGTCGATGTCGGCAACAGGTCGGCTCCGAAGATCGCACACTTGTCGATCAACCAGTGGGGGCGACCAAGAGCATCGACGAACTCGACAAGGACCAACCCTGGTTGCGGCTCATCGCAAAGCCAGTAGGCAGCGGTGGCCGGTAGTTCACACTTGTCACCCACGGCCAAGTTGGATGTCATGGCCGGACCTTACCGACGAGGCCCTGCGAATGCGATTCCGGCGGGCAACAATAGGCCGTACGGCACTGTGCCCGTTGACCTTCCAACTCCACACGGCAGCTGGTTCCGACAGCGCACCATGCGGCAGAAGCGGATGTCTCGTGTGATCAGTCTTTCGTCTCTCCAAGGCCGTCCTCGGGGTCCATCCAGTAGAGATGCGCTGATGCTCCCGGAGAATGCTCAGAGACTAGCTGTTTGACGGCCTGGTCGACCTCGGAAGTCCACTCCGAAAAGCCGCGGATGCACAACAGCGAGCTCTCAACCGAGATCGCCACCGTGCCGTCATCCTGGGGTTCGATGTTCCCCTCGTTCTCAATACCCTTCCGGCTTAGCAACTCTCTGAGTGCCGGGACCAGCGCCGCGGCTTGATTCATACTCGCGACATCTTTGATGAACAGGTCGAGAACTACGCACACGGACATGTCGTGCACCTTAAACCGAAGGTCCGACAGCAACTTTGGTGAGGATCGGCCATCCTCAACGGACGCGCATGCAGACATGAATCGACACGTCAGTCGACCTTCCACGACCGGAGCTCGCCCGCTTGGTTCCGGCCTTGGCGGCGTGCCGAGATCTGATCGAAAGACACTCTCAACTCGGCAGCTGCGGACGTCCTGTGCCGCACCAGGTTCCGGGCGTAGCGCCCCCCGCGCTGGCCGGTTCGGTCAGCGTGGTGTGCCAATAGCGGATGTTCTCGGGCACGCGCCGATACCCGATTCAGGCGACGATGGCGATCAGCG
>NZ_JBIWMX010000057.1:0-24658 GCF_044766925.1 Nocardia sp. NPDC101769
GAATCCGGTTCGGCTGCGCGGGTGTTCATGCGGGAGGCGTTCGCCGCGAACAACGGTCTCATCCCGACCCACGTCCATTCCGACAACGGCCCCTCGATGACCAGTAAGAACGTCGCGCAACTGCTGGTCGATCTCAACATCACCCGCAGCCTGTCGCGGCCGCACGTGAGCAACGACAACCCGTACTCCGAAGCCGGGTTCAAGACCCTCAAGTATTGTCCGGCGTTCCCGGATCGGTTCGCGTCCATCGCGGAGGCGAAGTGGTTCTGCGACAAGTTCTTTCACTACTACAACACCGAGCACCGCCACCGCGGGATCGGGTTGCACACCCCGGCCTCGGTCCACGACGGCACCGCTACCACGATCCGGGCGCGCCGCGCCCAGACCCTCGCCGCCGCTTACGCCGCGACCCCGGACCGGTTCCACCGCAGACCCAGCCCGCCGGCGTTACCCGAAGCGGCGTGGATCAACCGACCCACGAAGGAGAACACCGACACAGAACAGGCAGCCTGACCTGTCTCATCGGGATTGACAGACTCCGGAACGTCGACGGCTCGGCAATGTCGATGTCGGGCGTATGGCATATCTCGGGTTTCCGTACTACGGACGCTGGGTGTTGGCGGCTGCCCGTTGCCTCATCGACAAGCGTCACATCACGCTCGGTGAGCTGATCGAGCGGGTAAGCGAGGTTCGGGAACGCTGCGCCGACGGCGGCAACGCTCCGCTTGAAGCCGCGCCTCGCACCACCGGCGACGGGGAGGCCGTGATCCGGAACCGCCATCACACCGAGGCAGCCGGCAAAGGCGATCCGCAGTGTTTCGCCGGCACAGCCGGCGCCCCTCGGTTCGCGGCGGGCGATGCGGTGCGCGTGCGGGATCTGCCGACGATCTTTTACACACGCACCCAGGAGTACCTGCGGGGGAAGCCCTGCACGGTCGTCAAAGTGTCCTACGAGAGCCTGATACCGGAAGACGAGGCGTTCGACCGCGAGGATCAGAAGCCCGGATGGTTCTACATCGTGCGGTTCAAGATGACCGATTTGTGGGAGCCGTATACGGGCTGTCCGAACGACACGCTGCAGGCGGAGATCTCGGAAACATGGCTACAGCCGAGAACCGAAGCCCGCGATCATCGAGAGGAATCCGCATGACGGCGAATGGCGAGACCGGTCACGACAGTTCTGAACAGCACGCGGCGCCGATGGTCGAGGAGGTCACCGACTTCGAGGTGCTGGAGATCGCATTGCGCGAATTGGCGATCGAGAAAGGGTTGTTCACCGCCGAGGATCACCGGACCTATACGGAGTTCGTCGAACAGCTGGACCCGGCGCCTGGCGCCCGGCTCGTCGCCAAAGCCTGGATCGATCCCGATTTCAAGCGGTTGATGCTCGAGGATCCCATCGCCGCCTGTCTGGAGGTGGGAATCGACTGGTTGCGACCGACGGGCTTCGGGACGCCCAGCGATTTCACGGCATTGCACGTGCTGGAGGACACGCCCACGCTGCATCACGTGATCGTGTGCACCCTGTGCTCATGCTATCCGCGTCCGATTCTCGGAAACTCACCCGAGTGGTATCGGACGCCGAACTATCGCCGCCGCTTGGTGCGCTGGCCGCGCCAGGTTCTCGCCGAGTTCGGCCTCTTTCTTCCAGAAGACATCGAGATCCGAGTCGAGGACTCCAATTCCAAGCACAGGTTCATGGTGCTGCCGGTCCGGCCGGATGGAACGGAGGGCTGGACCGAGGAGCAGCTCGCAGAGATCGCGACGCGGGACTGCTTGATCGGCGTCGCCCTTCCCAAGCCTGGCGTGACAGCGAATGCGGACCGCCCCGTGCACCCTGCAACCCACCCGGCCGAGAATTACTGACTCCGAGAGGGCCGAGCAATGCCGACCGAAGACGACGTCACAAATGTCCGAGTGCGGACGCTGGAGCAGATCGTCACTCGCGGACAGGTGTGGTCGCGGATGGCCGATAAGTACGGCGTTGCCAATCCGGTGCCGCCATGGAGATCAAGTCTCGACGGGATGTGCGACGCACTCGACAGGGAAGGTACGGTACTGCCACTTCTCACGCGCCGCGTCGAGGAGGACCGCCTCTCCAATGAGGTGTACAAGACACTACCGTTCCCAGAGAATCAGCTCGTCGCGTTGGCGCACTCGCTGATCGCCAGAAATGTCATCGATGAGGCTGCCCTGGCCGAACGCATGAAAGCCGTGCGGGCGAGGCTGGAGGGCGACGAGGGGTGAGCCTGCACGATCGAATCCATACGCGAACACTGGTTTTGTGACGCGGGCCAGGATCGCCGGATTTCGCTGTGCAGGAAGCTGTCCCACTCCTCCTCGCTGGAGAAGACGAGGGCGGGGCCGGTGGAGTGCATCGAGCCACGAACTCCACGTGATTGGCGGCGTTGTTCGGTGTCGGTGTGCGGCGTCCGGCCCGGAGCGCCGCATGCCGAGGGACGGACAGGTGCCGAGGGGCAGTGTGGCTATACGAGGCTGTGTTCGGCGACGATGGCGGCGGCCGCGCGGCGGCCCATCCGGATCGCGCCGTCCACGTGTTGGAAGCCGTGTCCTGCCAGGTCCGAACAGCAGAAGTGGATCGGGCCGAGCGGGTCGCGGTGGTCGCGGCCGTAGCGGGTCATGCCGCCCAGGTCGAAGCTGACGCCGTAGGCGCCGCGGGTCCATTCCTCCGCGCCCCAGTCGGATTCGTAGTAGACGACCGGGTCGGCGCGGTAGCGGGAGAAGGTCTTCAGGCCGAGTTCCTCGACCAGCTCCAGGGCAGCGGTGTGATGCGGGGACAACCACTGACCGCCGATCTCGATCATCGCGTCCTCGATATCGCCGGTCCAGGTGCGTCCGCCGACTCGATCACGAGCCTCGAGCACGGCTACGGTCAAACCGGCCTTGTGTAGTTCGGTGGCGGCGGTCAGGCCGGACGGCCCGGCGCCGACGATCACGACATCGCGAGTGATGACAGGCACGAGAACTCCTTGCTGAACATCGAGTTTCCCTGGAGATAACCCGAGGGTTGCTGCTTCTAGTATGTGGGTACGCTCACGGCCCCGCTCGCTACACTGCGGCGAATCGGCCGGCCCCTCGATTCACCGCGCCTCTGTTCGGAAAACGATCATCGAACGAACGCGAACGGCCCCGCCCTGGACATCCTCGTCTGCGCATGTACCGGTGTTCGGAAGGTCCGTTCATCGACCGGGCCAGTGTGTGTGAACTACGGGCGATGGGGCAGCGGGAATAGCGTTGCGGTCGAACGCGGGGACGGCCAGGATAGACAGATGAGTAAGGTGACCCTAACTACCGAGCTGCCGATCGCGGCCGAGGTGGCGTGTGCGCTGGCGCGTACTCCGGAGCTGTTCGCTTACGTCGTGGCGCCGATCTTTTCGGTGCCGAATATCGAGATGCCGGACCGGGTGGAGCCCGGCGTCGAGCGCTCTGCACGGATTTGGTGGTTCGGCGTCGTTCCCGCGTGGACCCACCATCTGCGGTTGGTGACGCTGGAGGCGCGCCACATCTACACCAATGAATGGGGCGGGCCGGTGCGTACGTGGAATCACAGTCTCACGTTCGAGCCGATCGGCGAATCCCGCTGCCGCTATACCGACGAGATCGAGATCGACGACGGGCTGCACGGTCTGGGCACGCGCGTGTTCGCGCGGCTGATGTTTCGGCACCGCCACCGTCGATGGCGGCAGCTCGCGCGAATACTGGCCGCCGGGGAGTTGGACGTCCGGGTGACACGGCCGGTCTGAGCACGTCGAGGCGGCCGGGTTGTGTTGTCCGCCTGATCGATACGCGTGCTGCCGACTGCTTCCAGGCCCATGCCACAACCAACCGCGGCACTGCAGTCGGTCGAGGCGGCGGGGCCAGGACAGGGACGGCGGCGTTTGCGTTGAGCACCTCGATCGACGGCACTGGCACCCGGACCTCCCTGTTCGGAAAACAATGATCTGACGAACGCGAACCCGGCCAGCCCTGAGCGACTGCACCACCGGGGAGTCGGTGTTCGGAAGCGTTTCATCGACGGGACTGCGTGGATCAAAGCTCGATCGGACACTGTCGTCGGATTTCAACCACTCGGCTCAGCCCTGAGCACTCCGGCCGTGCGACATAGGCGTCCGCGCCGGATGTCTCGGATGTCGCCGTCGGGGATCAGTCGGTCCAGCTGGTGGTGTGGTGGCCGCCGATGTCCGAGTGGCCACCATGGTGGCCACTGCTGTCGTGGTGGTGGCCACCATGGTGGCCACTGCTGTCGTGGTGGTGGCCACCATGGTGGGGCGTGATGTCGGGATGTGAAGTGTCGGAGGAGATTCCGAGGGTGTCGATCGAACCGCTGCGGCGGCGTGGCCGTGAGTCGCGGTGGACGATCGCGTTGAAGATTGTGTAGACGGTCAGCAGCGCGAAGAAGATGGCCAGCGGCGCGAGCACCAGCACGAGGAGCCCCAGCACGATGTAGACGAAAATCATCACCGTCGCAGCGTGCGCGTGGCGCACGTGCTGCGTCAATACCGCAGACTCATCGCCGGCATGCTGCTACCGACAACTTCGATCGTCCTGGGGTTCCGGACCAGCGCCGGTCCTGTCGAGAATCGATCGATTTACGGCACCCGGCGTCGGAACACGAATCGTCAGGATTGCGGCCCGAGTCCGGGTGTTGAAATACGTGGTTCGCCGCGTCCGGTGTCCATGTATGAACGCCGCGTACGACGTGAGGTCGAGGACAAGCAGCCCGCCGCGGTCGACTGATCTCCGCATGAAAAGCCGCCCGCCCCCACCCGATTGCTTGCCCGGGTGGGGGCCGAGTTCCTTTGTGCCACTGTTCGTTTTCACCGTATGAATCGGGTGACGGCATTGCAGATCGCGATGCCCGCGGAGGTGGCGGGCACCATGAGGGCCGACGCGGCGCGCATGCCGCGCTGCTTGGGCTCGACCAGGGTGCGGTGGCGCTGCTCGTAGGCGGCGAGAGCGGTGTGCGGGTGGCCGGGGGAGCGGGTCAGTTCCGCGGCAAGGGTGTGGGCGCTGGCGATGGCGAGGGTGGAGCCGTCACCGAAGAGGGAGAGGCAGGATCCGGCGTCGCCGACCAGGGCGACGCGGCCATCGGACCAGCGCGGCAGCCGAACTCGGCTCACCGAGTCGAAGTAGAGGTCGTCGGCGGCCTTCAGCTCGTCGAGCAGGTCGCCGAAGATGCCGATCGGCCCGGAGAAGGCGTCGGCGACCAGCCGCTTGTGCAGATCGAGGTCGCGGTGGTCGAAGCCCGGCACCGCCTCGCGACGGAACAAGAAGGCCGCCACCGCCTTTCCCTTGGACGGGTGCACGGTGATGGCCCCGGCCCGGGCGGTTGAACATGATCACCTCACGCTCGTCGCCGAAGGCCCGGTCCACCGGCAGGGTCGCGACGTACATGCCCATGTGGCGGATGAATCCGGCCTCCGCACCGAAGACGAGCCCACGAACATTCGAGTGCAGGCCGTCGGCCCCGATCACATAGTCATAGCGTCCATCGGCGCCGTTCTCGAAGACGACGTCCACGCCGTCCCAGTCCTGCGTGATCCCGGAAATCGAATCGGCCCAGCGGATTTCGGCATGGTCACGAGCCGCGCCGAGGAGGATGGCGGCCAGATCGGCTCGCGCGACCTCGACCTCGCGGTCACCCGCGCCGCCCTGGAAAGCGCTGAGCCGCAACCCCGATCGCTCCCGTCCCGTCGCATCGACGAAACTCATCCGCTCCACCCGCGATGCCGCCGCCCGCAGCCGCGGCATCACCCCCATCCCCTCGGCCACGTCGACAGCCGGCCCCTTCACGTCGATCGGGTTCCCGCTGGACCGCTGCGTCCCCGCCCGTTCCACCACGGTCACGTCGAAGCCGTTGCGCCCCATCCAATACGCCAGGGGTCGATCCCGCGATGCCCGCCCCGGAGATCAGCGCCTTCTTGCTCATCCGCCGGCCGCCGGGGTGGGAGTGGTGGTCGTGTGCCGCAACAGTCCGCCCACCGAGCCAGAGGAATCCTCATGCGCTACATGCTGATCGAGCACTACCGCCAAGGTCCCGAACCCGTTTACGCGCGCGCGGCCGCACAGGGGCGGATGCTCCCACCCGGGCTCACCTACATCGACAGCTGGTCGTCGACGGATCGTCCGTCGATAGCTGCTTCCAGCTGATGGAAACCGACGACGAAACACTTCTTCACGCCTGGATCGCGAACTGGTCCGACCTCATCGACTTCCAGATCTTTCCCGTCACCACCTCAGCCGACATCGCGACCCGCCTCGAGTCCGGCAGCTCGCCGGATCAGTGACGCGACGGCTCGTACTGTTCGAGGTGGTGGGTCAGTAGTCCGGTCAGGGCCTCGTCGACGGTGTTCCAGGGTCCGCCGCGCAGGACCGTGTTGTGCGGGTCGAGGGCTTGCCAGCGCCCGCGGCGGCCGGTCGTGGAGGTCAGAGACCTGGCCCGGCAGCGTAAACGTCGCGATCGCCGAACTCGAGCCGGTAGACCGCAGGCATTGGCATCGCCTGCTGGAAAGCCCAGCTGATGCCGGAGCATCCGAGCCCGATCAATGCCCGGGAGATGAACGTGCCATGACCGCCGATGATGAGGGGTCGACCAGGAGGATCTTCGATGATGTCGGTCAGCGTCCGGATCGCGCGCTCGGTGAGTTCGTGCAGGCTCTCGGCGCCGGGGCGCGCCCACTGCGGGCAGGCCCTTTGCTCGTAATGGCGCTCGTGGTCAGGAGTCGGTTCAATTCCCGAATCCCAGTCCCATAGTTGGTGGTCCGTACCGATCGGCAGGTTCCACTGCCGGGCGGCGGGTTCGAGGGTTTGCACAGCATCAGCCTCGGCATCCACCACTGCCTGGGCGTGCCATTGGCCTTGCTGGAAATGGAAGTCCTGCTCGACGGGCTGCTACGCAAAGTCGTTGCAATGGAACTACTTTCGGAGCACCCGCCGTTCGAACCGAATGTGATGATTCGCGGGCTGGAGTCGCTGCGCGTGGAATTCCAGCCCGCCTGACCCGATGTGCTGTCCGAGGACGATCGCCAGGGCGAGGGTGGCTTCGATGTCGGCGGTTCTCAGTCCAGCGACAAGCGGCCGAGTTCGGCGCGGTTGGCTATGCCGAGCTTCGGAAAAGCGTTGTACAGGTGGTATCCCACGGTGCGGTGGCTGAGGAACAGCCGGGCGGCGATGTCCCGGTTGGACAGGCCGGTGGCGGCGAGCCGGACCACCTGCAGCTCCTTCGGGGTGAGGGTGTCGTAGGCAGAGCGGCCGGGTGACTGCACCCCGGCTTCGCCGGTGGCCCGGATTTCGGCCAGCGCGCGGTCGGCCCACGGGCGCGCGCCGAGACGCTGGAATGTGTCCAGGGCCGAACGCAGGTGGGTCCGGGCATCGATCTTGCGGTTGGCTCGGCGCAGCATTTCGCCGTAGACCAGGTGGGTCCGGGCCCGTTCGAACGGCCTGCCGCCATGGCTGTGCAGTTCGACGGCCCGCCCGAAGTAGTCCTCGGCCTCGTCGTCGCCGGTGGCGAGCAGCCCCTGGCAGCGCAAGGCCATCGCCGCCGTCCACGGTTGCCCGTTGGCCGCGGCCCAGCGCTGCATTCGACGCGCCGATTCGACGGCGCGAGCCGGTTGCCGGGCTCGCGCGGCCGCCTCGACCCGATCGGCCGCGAAGATGCACAGCACGCTCTGGGTCCGCAGCATGCCGGTGGTGATCGGATCCAGCCGGTCCAGGACCGCGTCGTAGCGGCCCTGGATGAGATCGGCGAGTTCGAGCGCATACATCCCGCCCGCCGCGGTGTAGGTCAGACCGTGCTGCACGGCGTGGTCCAGGGCCGGTTCGGCGAGTGCCCGGCAGCGTTCGTCGTCGCCCTGGATGGCCGCGATAATGGCCAGGACGCAATGGATATCGTCGAGCCGTCGCCACTGTCCGGTGCTCTGGCCCAGCCGCAGACCTTCGTCCGCGTGTACGAGCGCCTCACGGAGGTGGCCGACATGTACCTCGGCCATCGCCAGTTGGCACAGCGCGCCCGGCAGGATGCCGATCTGGCCACTGTCGCGCGCGTCGTCGACCAGTGCGGTGAGCAACTCCACGGCCAGTTCGTCGCATCCGGATCGGCTGGCCAGCATGCCGGCCATCAGCCGACAACCCGGGGCGACGCCGGTTTGGTGCCGAGTCGCCTCGGGCAGCCGGCGCATCCGGGGCATCGCGTTCTCCAGATCGTCGGTCATGAGCCGCGCGAGTCCGCCGATGGAAACCGCGACGGGCTTGTCACTCGCGATGGCCTCCAGGGTCGCCGCCGCCTTCGCCGCGATTTCCGTCTCGCCGACCAGATAGCTGTTGGACACCGCATCGACCAGCATCCGCGCGGCCCGATCGGGGTGATCGACCATGATGGACTCGGCGGCGGCCGAGAGGGTGCGGGCGGCGATCAGCGGGCGGCCCATGGCGGATTCGGCCCCGGCCGTCACCGAGGACAGCCGGGCGACGGACAGCGTGTCGGCGGCGTCGCAGTGGGTGCGCCGGGCAATGTCGAGGGCGTGACGGAAGTCGCCGGCGGACGCGGCGGCCTCCGCGGCTGCGATCATTCGCTGGACCCGGCGTCCCGGGTCGGGAGACAGCGCGGCCGCACGCTCCAACGCGGCGGATTGAGCCGCGAATCCGGACCGCCGCGCGGCCAGGTCGGCGGCCGCTTCGAGTGCGGCGGCGACGAATTCGTCGGGCCCGGTGGAGGCGGCGGCGAGATGCCAGGCTCGCCGGTCGGACGCCGCCGGATCGGTGAGCGCCGCGGCCAGCGCCTCGTGCACGGCCAGCCTGCGGCGTAGAGTCGCGCGGTGCCGGACCGCCGAGCGGGCGAGCGGATGCTTGAAGGTCAGCGTCGTCGCCGCGACCCGGAGAATGCCGGAACGCTCGACCTCGTCGAGGGCATCCGCACCCGCACCCAATTTGGCGGCGGCCCGCAGCACGACATCGATGTCGCCGGTTTCCTCGGTGGCGGCGACCAGCAGCAGGGTGGCGGCGTCCGGGCCGAGCCGGTTCGCCTGGGCGCCGAACGCGGTGTGCAGGCGGGTAGTCAGCGGTAGGGGCTCCACGTGTGGTGCCGGGAGTATGCCGACACCCGCTCGTTGCCCGCTGGTCAGCGCGGTGGGAAGTTCGATGAGCGCCAACGGGTTTCCGTCGGATTCGGTGATCATGCGGTCGCGCACCGCGACGACCAGATCGGGATGGCGGTGGGCCAGCAGCATATTCGACGACTGTTGGTCCAGACCCCCGATCGGCAGTTCCGGGACCGCGGCCAAACCGTGTGCGAGCGGCTGTGATCCGCTGTCGTCACGAAGCGCGAACAGCAGCACCACGCCTTCGCGTTCGAGACGCCTCGCGGCGAACAGAATCGCCTCGATGGACGCGTGATCGAGCCACTGCACGTCATCGACGACGGCCAGCAGCGGTTGGGTTTCGGCCGCTTCGGACAGCAGGGTCAGCACGGCCATACCGACGAGGAAGCGGTCGCCGCCGCCGGTGGGAGTGAGGCCGAATGCCGCGCCGAGGGCATCGGCGAGCTGCCCCGGCAGACCGCGCAGGTGGTGCAGCAGTGGACGCAGTAGCATGTGGAGACCGGCGAAGGGGATTTCGGCCTCGAATTCGACTCCCGCGGTACCGATTACGGTGAAGCCGTCGGCTGCCGCGACGGCGTGGTCGAGCAGCGCCGATTTCCCGATGCCGGGCTCGCCCCGCAGGGCGAGGGTGCCGCTACGTTTGGCACGGGCGTCGGCCAGCAGCGCGTCCAAGCGGGCCCGTTCCGCGTCGCGTCCGAAAAGCATTGCACCGAGGCCTTCCCGTGCGAGCGGAGTCCATCCCGTATTGCTGACGGTGATCGACAGTACGGGATGGGAAAGGGACTGCCCAGCCCGAATGCCTCGGTTCAGCCCTGCCGGAAGGCCACCACAGCGCCGAGTGCGGCGACGCCGGGCACGAACAGATCTCCGCCGGCCGACTGTCGCGTGGGTACCCCGTTCGCATCCAGCAGCGCCCGGGTGGCGTCCAGATCTCGTGCGGCAACGGCGTAACCGGCGAATGCCGGTACCCCCCAGGCCATTTCACCCACATACTCGGCCTCGAACGCACCCTCGCCGGTCGCCCGCGCACCCGACCACGGCACGGCGGCCGCGGGTGGCGCGAACCGGAGGGGACCGACGGGCGGGGCCGCATACGGTACACCACGGAAGGCCGCCACCTCGTCGTTCCACTGTCCTTGGAGTGTGCCGCAACGGGTTTCCGCGACCGGCGGAGCCTTGACGATCATCTGCTGTCGACCTTGGGTCCTACTCGGCCGGCGCGTAGAGCCGGTAGGTCGCCATCACGTTGAGCCGGTGCAGATTTCGGCACAGCTCCAGGAAGCGGGCCTGGATCGTCTCGGCCGGTCCGGCGTAGGCGGCGAGGGCGGCGGCCAGCGCCGGATCCAGGCCCGCGGACCACGGGTCGGTGCAGAATTCCTCGGTCTCCGCCAGCGACAGCCCGCGGTCGGCGGCGTCGGTGACTTCGGCGTGCAGGGTCTCGAAATAGTCGATCAGGGTGTCGATGGCGGCGGGTCCATCGCCCATCGGGCCGTGACCGGGCACGATCGTCCGCAGTTCGGGCAGCGTCTGCCGCATGCGGCGCAGCGAATCCAGGTACGGAAGTGGTCCGCCCTGCAGCAGCATGTGCGCGGTTCCCGCGTGGCACAGGAAGTTTCCGGTCCACGCCGCGCGGGCGTCGGGTACGTAGACGACGGTGTCACCCGGGCCGTTGCCGGGCCCGAACTGCCACAGTTGGACGGTGCGGCCGCCCAGGTCGATCTCGGCGTGGTCGTCGAAGACGATGTCCGGGGTGCGCCAGCGGGTCACTGCGTCGAAGAGTTTCTCGTCGCCGTACATGTTGCCGGAGCGGACCTGCTTCTCGTAGCCGAGATCGGTCATGTTCTCCTTGTTGATCCGCGACGAGACGATTACCGTCTGCGCCGGGAAACCCATGTTCCCGAAGGTGTGGTCGCCGTGGTAGGTCGTATTCACCAGGTAGCGAATCGGTTTGGTGGTCAGGTGCGCCGCGGTCGACTGAATCATCGCCGCGACGGTCGGAGTGACGCCGGCATCGACCACCAGGGCGGCCTCGGTGCCCACGATCAGTCCGTTGTTGTCCTTCGGAGGGATCGTCGCCATCAGGGCGTGGACCTCGTCGGCGAGCTCGACCGGGTTCAGCGCCAGGCCGGTCGGCGAGAGGTTCGGGCCCTGGTAACCGGTCGGGCGCTCGGCGATCTCGCGGTCGGGGATGTGCGTCTGGGTCATGGGAGCCTTCTTCGTCTCGAATGGGGTTGCCCCGCAGACGGTATGGACCGGTGGAGCCCGGCCGCCTCTGTCGGATGACCGGGTTCGGCGACCTGGTTCACCGTGCCCGATCCAGGTCGCCGAACCAGGTCATTCGACAGAGGCCGCCCTGCCCCGTCGCGCCATAGCGTCTGTGGCCAGGCCAGAGCGGCCAATCGAGAGGAGCGACAATGTTTCCCACGTATTCACTCGCGGAGCGGGACCGCCGCTGGGCACTGGCCCGCAAGCTGATGCGGGATCAGGGCGTCGAAGCGCTCATCGCCTACGGCGAGCACGAGGCGGCCGATCTGGCGCCGTACGCCCCCGACGCCTACTTCACCAACGACCGCCCGGGCGCCATCGTGATCTTCTGCCGGGACGCCGATCCGGTGGAACTCGTCTGGTCGACCTTGCCGATTCAGGACCACATCGAGGCCCGCAAACGCGGCGACGAGCTGTGGATCGAACCCCGCAACATCCGGGTCGGCCGCCACGCCGCCGGCGTGATCGAGGTGCTGCGCGAGCACGGGCTCGAGCACGCCGCGGTCGGTGTGCTGGGACTGGATCCCTACCCGCCGTTCCACATCGTCCCGATCATGCCGCACGTGCTGTGGAGCCAGGTGCTGGCCGAACTGCCGACCGTGACGTTCAAGCCGGTCGGGCTCGGCTACCTGCTCGCCACGGCATGCCAGTCCGAGGAAGAGCTCGAGGTGGTGCGGTATTCGGCCGCGGCGGGTGATGCCATGGCCGCGGCCATGGTCGAGGTGGCCGCCCCAGGTGTGAGCGAGACCGAACTGTACGCCGCGGGCATGTCCGCGGCATTCCGTCTCGGTTGCGCGGCACCGGACATGCTGATGTGGTCGGGGCCCGGCTTCATCTCCTGGGGTGCGCCGTCGTGGGTGTACCGGCCGCAGGCGCCGCGCATCCTCGAAGCGGGGGATGTCGTGATGGCCGAGGTGTTCAGCCGGTTCGGGATGAAGGAGACCCAGCATCAGGTCGCCATCGCGATCGGCGACGCGCACCCGGACGTGTATGCCGCGGCCGAGATCGCCAGGCGCGCCTACGAATCCGGCCTGGAAGTCGCGCGCCCGGGCAATACCTTCGGCGACCTGGCCGAGGCGATGCTCGGCGTGCTCAAGGAGGCCGACTCCTGGAACGTGCACCCGATGGTGCATCTCATGAACCCGTTCGGACCGGTGGGCGGGTTCGGCGAGGGGTTGAAAAACGTTCCCGAGGCACAGGAATACGGCCGCCTGTTCCAGTTGCCGACGATGGGTGGACAGCTGCCGCTGCTGCCCGGTATGACCTTCTCCTTCGAACCCAATGCCGTCGTCGGCGGCCGGGTCGTCAACCTCGGCGGCACGGTGATCATCGGCGAGGACCGGCCGATCGAACTCAACCCGTCCACCGCACGACTGATTCAGGTCTGAGAAGCAGTCATGACCACGGGTACCGCACACATCCTCGAGCGCACGGGGTGTCGAATCCATTACTGGCTGGCCGGATCTGACGACGCGCCACTGATCGCGCTGACCCACGGCGCCGCCGGCAGGGACGACGGACACCGCATGGTCGAGGTTGGCCAGTTCCTTGCGCAATTCATCACGCCGGGCGGCGACATGTCCCAGTCGATTCGCTCGACTCGGTCGATGACGTCGGCGAATTCCTCTTCCAGGCTTCGCATTTCGCGCACCCCTACCAGGTCGAATACAACTCGTCCAGGGTAGGCGCGGTGTCCGTTCCTCGCCCACGTCGTGAGTTACACCGTGGCGGGCCGTCGGATCGAGTACCGGGGGATGGGGTTACCGGGATGGTCACGACACGCTGTGGACCAGTAGCAGGATGCCGCCGACCAGGAGCGCGGCGACTTTCAGTGTCTCCAGCGCCACATAGGCGTAATGCCCGCGTGAGCGGGGCGCGTCGTATCCGGCGAGTACGGCATCGCTGCGGCGGGTCAGCCGCGGGCGGACCACAGCGAGCTGCACGAGCAGCGCGGCGATGGCGACCATCAGGGCGGTGATGACGCCTGCGGTGGGCGGATCGATGACTGTGGCGGCGAGAATCGTTGCGGCGAAAACGATTTCGATACCGTTGAGGGCACGGAAGACCAGCCGGCCGATACCGAGCCCGATCGGCACGGTGACGCCGGGCGCCCGGAATTTCAGCGGTGCTTCCAGGAAGGAGATCGCCAGCACCATGCCGAGCCAGCAGAAACCGGCCGCGGTGGTGACGGCCCCGGCGGTGGTCACGCCGCAGATCCTGTCGAGGCGGGCGCGGGCGCGGCGCCGCTTGTGGTGGTGAGGTGGGCCAGGCACAGATCCGGTGCGGCGAAGGGCTCGAGCCGATCGACAGCCACCGGTGCGGCCCGGCCCTCGAGCACACCCTGCATCAAGCCCAGATGGATCGGGCACACCACCTTCGCGCTGGTGGTGGCCAGATCCAGAAACGGGCAGTGCCGCAACCGGATCCGCGTCCGGCCGCCACTGGTATCGGGGTCGGGGTCGAATCCGACCTCGTCGAGCACGTGCACCAGCTCGTCCACGGCCTGCTCGACGGTCGGCGCCGGGGCGGCCATGGTCCCGGCGACCCGGTGACCCCAAACGCGCCCGGCCTGGGCGGCGCGGGTCTCCGGGTCGGGGTCGGTGGCCAGCTGGGCGGTGAGGATGTCGGCGAGCAGCCGGTAGTTACGAGGCCCGGCCGGATCCATGCCCGCATGGGCACGGAACATCTGCGGTGGGCGCCCTGGTCCGGTACGCGGGCGTTCGACCCGCTCTGCTTGGCCTGCCTCGATCAGCGCCTCGAGGTGGAAGCGCACCGTGTTCGGGTGCAGCCGCAGTTGCGAGGCGATATCGACGATGCTCAACGCATCAGGGGAGCCACGTAGTACCGCGAGCACCTCGTCACGACGCCCACGGCCTACCCCACGCGATCGAGCAGGTGTGGTGGCTGGAGCTGGTGTGCGTGTCATGGTCGGCTACTCCGTGTCGGCAGCGCGGCGACCAGCGCAGTGTCGACCCCGACCGGGCCGAGTTTGGTTGCGCCGCCAGGGAATCGGAGTGGCTGGTCGCGGCCGGGCAGGGTTTCGGTGAAGAAGGCGGCGTTGTCGGCGCGGTAGACCTCGAGCTCGGCGGGCAGGTCGCCCTCGTAGTAGATCGCTTCCACCGGGCACACCGGCACGCAGGCGCCACAGTCCACGCACTCGTCGGGGTGGATATACAACGAACGGCCGCCTTCGTAGATGCAGTCGACCGGGCACTCCTGCACGCACGCCCGGTCCATCACATCCACACACGGCTCGCCGATCACATACGCCATACCCCTATTTATACATCGATCGTTTGTATAAAATAAGCGACGGGTGACGCAACCCACCGGATCTCTCGGTGCAGGGCCGCCGGTATGTATCGCCACGGCGTCTCCCTCGCCGTCGGCGGCGAGCGATCGACTGACGATCGGGAACGCCACCGTCATGTGTGCCCGTCGAGGACGTGAACCGAGAGGGGATTCACCGTTGTCTGCAGTATCGGCGCAATCCATGCGCGCTTTCGAGGCCGAGCGCTCGTTCCCGCCGCGGACGAGCCCCGATCCGTTCGGCGCCATGATCGCGGCCACGGGATTCATCGCCCCCGGTGGCGTCCGGCACAGCGGCTCGACTTCACGACCATCGTCGATGAAGTCCGGCCTTGTGCCCGGTATCGCGCCTGTTCGCCGGTGCCCAGGTCACCGAGGATGCCGACCTCGACACACCGATAGGAGGTGTTTGTGACAGGTGATGAGCCGGCCACCGCTACACCCGCTCTGCCCCTGTGAAAGGAGGGCGCTCATGTCTGATCCGTTGACCGCATTGACCGAGGCCGGAGTGTCGATCTGGCTCGATGATCTCAGCCGGCAACGGCTGAGCGACGGCAGCTTGGCCCGCTTGGTCGCCGACCGTCACGTGACCGGAGTGACCACCAACCCGACGATCTTCGCCAAAGCGATCAGCAGCGGTGACGCCTACGCCGACCAGATCCGCCGTCTCGCGTTGCGGCAGGTGGATGTCGACACGGCGCTACGGGAGCTGACCACCTACGACGTGCGGTGGGCGTGTGATGTGCTGCGCCCGGTCAAACAGGCCACCGACGGCGTCGACGGGCGGGTATCGATCGAGGTCGACCCCCGGTTGGCACACGACACCGACCGCACCATAGCCGAAGCCCACGCCCTGTGGTGGCTGGTGGACCGCCCCAACCTGCTGGTCAAGATCCCCTCCGCCCGACAAGGACTGCCGGCGATCAGCGCCTGCCTGGCTGAGGGCATCAGCATCAACATCACCCTGATGTTCTCCCTGCACCGCTACCAGGAGGTGATCGACGCCTTCCTCGACGGGCTCGAACACGCCCACGCCAACGGCCATGACCTCGCGCACATCCATTCGGTGGCATCGTTTTTCGTCTCCCGCGTGGACACCGCGGTCGACCAGCGGCTCGACAAACTCGGCACCGACCGTGCCGCGGCCCTGCGCGGGGCCGCCGCGATCGCCAATGCACGGCTGGCCTACCACCTCTACGAGCAGTACGTCGACAGCGAGCGGTGGCGGGCGCTGGCACGCGCCGGAGCCCGCCCGCAACGGCCCTTGTGGGCGTCGACCGGAGTCAAAGACCCCCGCTACGACGACACCCGCTACGTCACCGACCTGGTCGCGCCGGGAGTGGTCAACACGATGCCCGAAGCAACCCTGCACGCGGTCGCCGACCACGCCCGGGTGCCGCGCGACAGCATTCACGGCACCTACCCGCAGGCGCGGCAGACCCTGGACGAGCTGGCCGCGCTCGGCATCGACTACGACGACATCGTCACCACTCTCGAAACCGACGGGGTCACCGCATTCGACGCCAGCTGGGACCACCTCGCCGCCGAACTGTCGGCCACCCTCACCGACCAGAGGCGGTGACCACCCTGGCCGCAGTCGGAAGAAACATCATCGCCGGTGCCGGTCCGGCCGACACGAAAACCGCACAAGCGGTGCGCGAGAACGGGTTCGAGGGGCCGTCACTCTGATCGGCGAACAACCCCACCGCCCCGACGAGCGGCCGCCCCTGTCCAAGGAGTACCTGTAGGGCAACGCTGGACGCGACAGCCTCGACGAGCACGAATCCGGCTACTACGCCCACCACGACAGATCGACGCCGACGCCGGCCATATCCTGTTCGCGCACAGCAGCGCCGACCATCGACTCGATGTCGCCCAGGCGCTGTGCTCGATCATCGCCCCCTCCACCGTCGCCCGCTTCTGCCGGATCGGCGGCAAGGGATTGTCGGAAAACTCGCCTTCGCAGAGCCTGTCGAACCATCGACCAAACACTTGCCAGCGATGACCCTGGTCGTGCTACGCACCATCAAGACCATGTCTCATGTCGTCGTGATTGGTTTGCCGCATGTCGGATTCGGTTGTGCGGCATGATGTCCGGTCGTGGTCGACGAGTTTTCGCCCCGGTGGCGGGCAGACTGCCGACGGTCGGGGCCAGCTCGGGCGGCAGGTCGGCCGGCGAGCCGTGCCGCAGGATGAGGGCGAGTTCGGACCGCGCGCGTTGCCGCCGGGTCGGTCGGGGTCGACCGCAGATGCCACCGGTTGGCGCGCATCGGCGGCGTCCGATTCCGGCCGGGTGGAACCGGATGCGATACATCTTCGGTGCGACGGCACGGTCCACCTGCCTGTTTCTATCGTTCACCGATGCGGGTCGGCGTGTACATGCGATCGCAGCCCCTGCACGCCGAACAGGATGAGCAACTCGACCATGCCGCCGTCGGCACTGCCCAGCCAGTGCGGTTGGGAGGTGTCGAATTCCGCGGCCTCGCCGGGCGGCAAGGTCAGGTCGCGCTCGCCGACCACCAACCGGAGGCGACCGCCCAGTACATACAGCCATTCGACGCCGTCGTGTGTCTGCGGGGTCGGCTCCAGCGGTGCCGGACGCGCGGGAATGATCATCTTGAACGCGTGTACCCCGCCCGGCCGCCGGGACAGCGGCACGAAGATCATCCCGTGCCGCCGGATCGGTTTCAGATGGATTCGGGGATCGCCGGTGCGGGGCGCACCGACGAGGTCGTCCAACGGCACGTCGTAGGTGCGAGCGAGCGGCAGCAGCAACTCGAGGGTTGCCCGGCGCTGCCCGCTCTCGAGCCGCGACAGCGTGCTCTCGGAGACGGCGGTCGTCGTCGCGAGGCCGGCGAGGGTGATGCCGCGCTCGCGCCGTAACGCACGCAGCCGCGGACCCACCGCGTCGAGCACCTCATCTGTTCCGGGGTCCATGCGCCCATCTTGCCGGAACCGCAAGATCGCGTGCCAGATCATGGCGCGCCGGATGAGACTGAGCCTGTTTCCGACAGTAGGAGTCTCGATGACCACCACCGATGCGGTCACGTTCTGGGACGTCTACGCCGACCAGCCGGCACCCGCGGACCCGCGCCCGAATGTTCTTCTCGCCGAGACGGTTCCGGACGGGCGCACCGCCGAGGTCACCGACCACGTACTGCTCATCCGCCGCACCGTCTGACCCCCACCCCCCGTGAAGGAGATCACCGTGCCAACCATCAAGCGCCGCAACGATACTCCGCCGCCCCGGACCGGAAGCAGCGAGGCCGAGGTGCTGCGCGGCTTTCTCGACTATCTGCGGGCCGCGATCGCCGCGAAGGTCGAGGGCGCCCCCGAACCGCAGGTGCGCACGGCCGCGGTGCCGTCGGGTACCAACCTGCTGGGCCTGCTCCGGCATCTCACCTTCGTCGAGCGCTCGATGTTCCTCGGGGACCGGGTCACCAACTGGCAGGCGACGTTCCAGCCCGCACCGACCGATACCGTGGCCGCCGTCGTCGCGCGCTATCGCGAGGCGGTCGAGCGGGCCAACGAAATACTCGCCGGCTGCACCGATCTCGGCGCACCGGTGCCGCGGCCGGGCCGTCCCGCTCCCAGCCTCCGCTGGGCGCTCACGCACATGATCGAGGAGACCGGCCGCCACGCGGGTCACGCCGACATCCTCCGCGAACTGGCCGACGGCACGACCGGCCGCTGACTTCATCCAGGACAGGACCACATGATCACCGCAACCCGGCCGCACGGCTTGCTCCGCTCCACGCGCGCGGTCGCCACCCTCGCACTCGCGATCCTGCTCACGATGGGGACCGCGGCTTGCTCCACGACAACCCCCACCGTCGCCTCCTACGCCGCCGCCACACACGGGGATCCCAAGTTCGAGAACACTTTTCAGCACAATTTCGCCGACGTCGACGGCGTCCGCATGCACTATGTGACCGGCGGCCACGGCACACCGGTGGTGCTGATCCACGGCTGGCCCCAGAGCTGGTACGGCTGGTGGCCGATCATGCCCGCGCTGCACACACCCCTGGGCACACATGTCGCGCTCGACCTGACCGCCACTTCGGTCAGCATCCGGGCCGCGGACGAGAAACAAGATTGCGAGGAAAGGTTATGAGCGACAACGACATCGATCGCATGGCCGATCGCACTGTGCTGATCACGGGCGCGACCGACGGACTCGGGCGCGAACTCGCGGTGCGTCTCGGCGCGGCGGGCGCCCGGCTGATCCTGCACGGCCGCAATCCCGATCGGGCCGCTGCGGTCGCGGCCGAGGTGACAGCCGTGAGTGGACGCGCTCCGCGGATCATCCTGGCCGACCTGTCACGACTCGCGGAGGTGGACCGGCTGGCCGACGAGATCATCGCCGGCACTTCACGATTGGATGTGCTGGTGAACAATGCCGGCACCGGCGGCCGGCCGGACGGGAAACGCGACCTCAGCGCCGACGGCAACGAATTACTGTGGGCGGTCAACCATCTGGCCCCGTATCGGCTGACGCGGCGGTTGCTTCCGCTGCTGCGGGCCTCGGCGCCGGCGCGGGTGGTGAACGTGGCCTCCGCCGGGCAGCAGGAGATCAACCTCGACGATCCGACCCCCGAACACGACTACGACGTGTACACCGCCTACTGCCGCGCCAAGCTGGCGATGATCATGGCGACCATCGAGTACGCCGACGAACTCGACGGAACCGGTGTCACCGTGAACGCCCTGCACCCGGCCACCCTCATGGCGACGACCATGGTGCGCGAATCCGGCATCACGCCGATCAGCACCGTCGCCGAAGGCGCGGCCGCGACCCTGCGGCTGATCTGCGATCCGGATCTGTCACGGACGACAGGCCGGTATTTCAACGGCGCCAGGCAGACCCATCCGCACGCGCAAGCCTCCGACCCGAAGGCGCGCCGCCGCCTGCTCGAAATCAGCGACACAGCAGTCGGTTTGGTCGTGAGCTGAGCAGGTGGTGGCCGGTAGGTCGTGTGGCTTACCGGCCACCACCGCTGTATCCCGGATCACGTTCTTCGTTGAACACACCTTTGCCGCGCGCTCGACTCGGCCAGCCTGCAGCAGCCGCTGTGATAACGGCGTGGTCAGAGCGCGCCGATCGGGGCGGTGGCTTCGAGATCGGGCCGACGGTGGCGGCCACCCGTCTCCGTCGTGGTGCAGGCCGGTAGCGGCAGCGTCTCGAACTCGGACACCGCACACAGGTAGTGCAGAAGGCGTCTACCGCCCCGACGAGGGTGAGAATCTCGTCGACGAGCTGCTGCCACACGCCGGCACCGGTAAGCATCCGCCCGGGTCGGCGCACGCGCGGTACACCAACCTGCGCTGCTACCTCGGCCTCTGACCGGCCTCGCACGCCATCCTCGCTGCCGCCGGTCGCCCACGGCTCAGGACAGGCTGCTGACGTTGGTGGTCCCGACCCGTGGGGACACCCTTCTCTGGTAGGCGACTCTGAGACCCTCGCTGGTCCACACGATCGGCTGGTGGTAGCCGGGGATTTTCAATAGGAACAGCTCTTCGATCGTCCAGAAGTCACCGCTCGTGGCACCGGCTGCCAGGGTAGCCGCGCCATGGACGCGGCCGCCGTACATGCGGGTGATGAAGATGCCACGGTCGAGATCGTTGTACAGCCTGCCCACGAGAAATGCGGCGTCTGGTTTGTGGGGCTCCTGCCCGCCCAGCTCCGACAACGGCACGAACAGTTCCTGGACTTCCACGTCGATCTCGGTCACGTGTGCCTCCCTCGGTTGTATGCCCCTCGGACAAGGAATCAGCGGGCGAGAACGCCGGCCGGACGGTCGCTGTCGCTGAGCCCTCACGGACGAACGCGGATGATCGTCTTCCCATTGATCCGCTCGGTCGGGTTGAAGGCAGCGACAGCATCGTCGAGGGTCGCGACTCGGCCGATGTTCGTCCGCAGCCGTCCATCTCTTACCCACCGTGCGATCTGACCCAGTTGCGCGCGATCGGACACAACAACGAAGTCGACCGCCAGACCGTTGGTCGGCCGTGCCTCGGGCGGACCGGCGACGGTCACCAGTGTTCCTCCGGCTCGAACCAGGCCTGCGGACCGCTTCCCGATGTCTCCGCCGAAGACATCGAACACCAGATCGACTCCGCCGACATCTTTCAGCGTGTCGTTCTCGAGGTCGACGAACTCCTGCGCACCGAAGTCCAGCACGGTCTGACGGTGGGCAGCGCGTCCGGTACCGATGACGTATGCGCCGTACTCGCGTGCGAGCTGTGTCGCCATCGAACCGACTGCTCCGGCCGCGCCGTGCACGAGGACGCTCTGCCCGGCCTGAAGACGTCCATGATCGAACAGTCCTTGCCACGCGGTCAGGCCCGTCATCGCGACGCTCGCGCCCACCGTGAAGTCGACGTCGCCCGGCAGCGGCGCAAGGTTGCGCGCCTCGACGACAACGTACTCTGCCAGCGTGCCGTCGCGGGTCCAGTCCGTCAGGCCGAACACCCGCTGACCCACCGACAGCCCCGTCGTTCCGTAGCCGAGAGCGGTGACCACTCCGGCCACCTCGTGGCCGGGGATCGACGGCGTCCGGTCACGGCCGAGGCGATCGATCCAGGTCGACGGCCACTCCAGTTCATTCCCGGTGAATCCCGACGCATGAACTTCGACGACGACATCGCCGTAGTTCGCGCCCTCGAGACTGGCGAGCCTCGCCGCGTCCGGCTCGGGCCGTTCGGTCAGCGTCATTCCCGCCGTTCCCGCGGCCCGGTCCGTCACCACGATCGCTTTCATCTGGCTCCTTTCTCTGTGACACTCCTCGTCCATCTCCACTGCGAGGTGGGTCTATCGCCGTTGCGACGTGACGGGGTCTCCGTTGTCTCCGCGTCCTTATGGGCGAACCCGGATGATCGTCTTGCCCCTGACCCGCTCGGTCGGGTTGAAAGCGGAAACGGCGTCGTCGAGGTTCGCGACCTGGCCGATGTTCGTGCACAGACCTCCGTCCCGGACCCGCTGGATTACCTCACCCAGCTGTGCACGATCGGCCTCGACGACGAAATCGACCGCCAGGCCGTCCTTCGGCTGCGCCTCAGGTGGGCCGGCGATGGTCACCAGCATCCCGCCCGCTCGAACCAGACCCGCCGACCGCCTCCCGATGTCTCCACCGATCACGTCGAAAACCAGGTCTACGTGGCCAGCGTTTTCCAGCGCATCGTTGTCGAGATCGACGAACTCCTGCGCGCCGAAGTCGAGTGCCGCCTGCCGGTCGGCAGCTCGTCCGGTACCGATGACGTGGGCGCCGGCCTCGCGAGCCAGCTGCGTCACCACCGAGCCGACGCCACCAGCCGCGCCGTGCACGAGGACGCTCTGCCCCGCCTGGAAGCGGCTGTGCACGAACAGCCCCTGCCACGCGGTCAAGCCCGAGATCGGCAGGCTCGCACCCACCGTGAAGTCGACATCGCCCGGCAGCGGCGCGAGGTTACGCGCCTCGATGGCCACGTACTCCGCCAGGGTGCCGTCGCGCGTCCAGTCCGCGAGCCCGAACACCCGCTGTCCCACCGACAGCCCCCTCGTGCCATAGCCGAGAGCGCTGACCACTCCGGCCACCTCGTGGCCGGGGATCGACGGTGTGCGGTCACGGCCGAGGCGATCGGTCCAGGTTCCAGGCCACATCAGCTCGCCCGGGGTGAATCCCGACGCGTGAACCTCGACGAGGACGTCGTTCCCCGCGGCCTGCGGCTCCGGACGCTCGGCCAGCGTCATCCCGGCCGTTCCTGTGGCCGGATCCGTCACCACGATCGCCTTCATCCGGCACCTCCCTGCATCCAGTTCTTTGCCTGCGTAAGCATGTACGGCACAGCCAACAACCAGACGAGATCATCCAGCGTAGTGCAGAGTCTCCATTCAGCAAACAATTAGCAACCCAACTGTGAGATCGCGAGGCCAGTGTGCGTGCGAGCGGGGAATGCACCGGCAGGGGTTCCCGTAGTTTTCGCCGAAAATCGGGCGGATAAGCCGGAATCCCTTGGTCCGCAGTCGCGGTCGCCTCCGCTAGCAACACCGTGGTGCCGAGGTGTCCCCAGCACTCGCATCGGATGCGAGATCCGTATCGCGTTCCGCATGATGGCGATTCACCGGAGCAGGTCGCGGAACACCAGCTCAGGGCGGTTGCAGCAGATGCAAGATCTTTTCAGCTGAGGCAATCGGCGCCGAGGACCGCAGCATGAGCCGCGCCCGACTGTGTCCGCATCCGAGTCGCGCATGCGCTGTGGCTCGGCGACTATCCCGACGTCATCGGTCGCGCTGGTGCATTATTCACCGTTCCCGCCGAACTCAGCATTTACGCCGCCCCGATCGACGGTATCGACGTGCTCGAGGCTGGGGAAATCCTGGCCTCACTGGCTGTGCACCACTTCGCGAACGATCCATGGCCGACCAGTCCGCACCTGTACCGATGGCACGGCGGCCATATCGAGCTTCGCAAGACGGACGCGAAGTCCTGGACCGCATTGTGCCGACGAGTCTCACTGCCGCGGAACAGGTCTCACTACTGAAGTGGCTCGACACCGTGGCCGAGCCGCGCGTCGAACAGTATATGCAGCTGCTGAGCATGATCAATGGGCACACACCCGAGAAGCCCACCGTGCCCGCCTTCGAGTGGTTCGCCGAGTCCCTCCGCGCACATCGCTGAGGTGCGCGCAAACGCACTCGCGTGCCGCATACCGTGCTGACCGTACCGGCCGGCGTGGGGCATCGGAAGATCCACTGGCCGTGCCGATCCGAGGCCGGCGGAATGTCCGCTCGTGCCGTGTTGCGTGCGTCCAGCTACGGGGCCACCGCAAAAATCCGTTGGCGGACGAGGGCGGTCACTGCTACCTTTCCGGAGGCCGTGCCAGAGAACGAGGAGGTGGTATCCGTGAACGCAGTATCGACATGGGTGCTCCCCTGCGGGGTCACGGTCGGGCGGTAGGTCGTCCGGGAGCGCCGTTGGACAGCACTCCCGAAAGGCACGACCGTGCAATTCATTTCCGAACAGCGCCTCGACGACGACAGCATCATGGAGCGCGCATTCACTCTCGGCGAGATTCCCGGCATCCTGTGGACGCCCGGATCCGCATCGACACCGGTGCCGTTGATCCTGGTCAGCCCGCCTCCCCTCGGGCTGCGCCGGGCGTATCCGCGACTGCTGGCCCGGGCCCGGCACGCCGTGGCGGAGGGTTACGCCGTGGCCACCATCGAGCTTCCCTGGAGTGGTGACCGGCCCCGTTCGGCCGCCGCCGATGAGGCTCTCACCGACCTGCACCGGGCGTTGGCGGCTGGCGGGCCGGTCGACGACGAGATCGTCGATCGGCTCATCCTCCCGCTGGTCGAAGCGGCGGTCCCGGAATGGCGGGCCACTCTGGACGCCCTGCTCGCGTTGCCCGAGATCGGCGGCCCGGTCGGCTATTCGGGCGGGGTGATCTCCATCGGCACCCGGCTGGCGGTGGTCGAGCCGCGTATCGCGGCCGCGGTTCTGTTCGCCGGTAGTTTCGTGCCCCGCGCCATAGTCGAGGAGGCCCGGCAGGTCACGATTCCGCTGCATGTCCTGCTGCAGTGGGACGACGAAGGAAACGACCGTCAGATGGCCCTGGACCTGTTCGACGCCTTCGGTTCCAAGGAGAAGACGCTACACGCCAATATGGGCGGGCACACCGGTGTCCCGCAGTACGCGGGGGAGGAGGGGAACCGGTTCTTCGCTCGGCACCTGAAGTGAGGCCGGGCCGTCGGGCCAACTGCAGACAATAGAGCCGTGAGCCGCTATCGAGGACAGGTCCCGGCCCTTCTCGATAGCGGTGGCTGCCCTCGACGCACTGTCATGCCGCATACCGCGCTGAGCGAACCGGCCAGCGCGAGGCAGCGAAAGATCAAGGGTCTGTCCAGATAACGGTGTAACTCGGGTTGATTGAGTTATTTCCGTCCGGCGGTGAGTCGGCCTTCGAAGGTGATGTCGAAGGCGTTCAGC
>NZ_JBIWMX010000058.1:0-24013 GCF_044766925.1 Nocardia sp. NPDC101769
GAAGGGACACTGATCGACATGGCAGGACGCAAGCGGCATTCCGCGGAGGACATCGTGCGGAAGCTGCGCCGTGCCGACGAGCTGACCGCCGCCGGTAAGACCGGTGAGGAGGCCGCCGCCGAGATCGGGGTGTCGGCGGCGACGTTGTACAACTGGCGGCGCCAGTATGGCGGTGTGGACACCGACTGAGGTTTCCCCAAGGCCGGGTAGTTAGTGTTTTCGCTTGTCATGCAAGGGGTTTGGGTGACCAGGGTGTGGCGCTGTAGAGGCCTGGGCCGACTTTGTGGATGAGGCCGTCGGTGGCCCATCGGCTCAGTTGTCTGTACATGGTGTTCATGGTGATGTCGCCGAAGTGGGCGGCGATGTCGCGGGCTTGCCAGAGGCGAGTGGGCTCTGTGGTGAGCAGGGTCAGGATCCGGTGACGGCGGCGGCCGGTGGGGGCGACGTGAGAATCGTTGCGGGAGGTGGTCGGCAGCGGTTGCCGAGCCTCGGGCGTCACGATGGTGACGTCGAGGTTGGTGACCGTGCGGCTGGTATCGGGTCGGCCGTCGTCTCGGCGCTCGCCGTATCGGGAAATGGGTGATTTGACCTTGCGGGTGCTCACCCGTTGACGCCGCGGCGGCAGTAGGTGGTTCAGGACCTGCTCACCGATCCGCCCGACCAGGCTGTCTCCCTCGCCGGCGGGGACGATGCCAGCGGCGCCGATGACCTGGTCGCGGGCGGTGTGCAGGGCGATGGTGAAGCAGCAGCGGTCGGGATCGGTGCCCGGCCGTGACTCGGCGGCATCGACCATCACGATGCGTAGCACCTGGTAGAGGCTCAGCAGGGCCCACATCTCCTGCTGTATACCGGCGGGGTCACCCGAGCGCAGGTTGCGCCCGTCCATGAGCGTGTGGCGCAGGGCGTAGTAGGCCGATTCGTGTTCCCATCGCTGGTGGTAGAGGGCCACCAGCGGGGCCGCTGGGTAGCGGCGGGCGTCGGTCAGGGTCGTCACGAGGCGGTAGCTTCCGGTGAAGACGGTGCCGTCGATACAGGTCACCGTGATCTGGGCGTCGATGATCCGCACCCGCACCGTGTTGATGACAGACAGGTACGAGCCGTCGTGCAGCCGGGTCAGGACCGGGGTGCGGCGGTTGCTGCGCAGTCGGCCCAGCACCTGGGCCCCGGTCGCACACACCTTGACGAGGAAGTCGTTGCTGTCAAAACCCTTGTCCCACAAGACCAGCATGTCCGGGCGCAGCAGATGCAGCAGGCGGGTGGCATAGCCGGTCTCGCTCTCGGCGGTCGGCCCGAACACTGCCCCGATCATCGCGCGGGTGCCGGTCTCCACCAGCGTCATCAACTCCAGTATCGGGTAGCCATGGTGGGCGGTGCGGCCCAGCCAGCCCCGGTTACGGGCGGTGTCGGGGACCTTCTGCGAGGTGCAGCCGTCGAAGGACACCGTCCGATACGGCCCGAACCGGACCCCCGGAGTCCTCGGCTGGGCCAACGGCCCCGACACGACGTCGAATAACGCTTTCACCGGTGCCGCTGTCAGCCGTCGACGCAAGTCGCGCAACGCTTTCGCGGTCGGGGCGGCGATCGGCATCCCGGTCAACGAGGCGGTGAGTTTGTCCCACACCAGCCGATACCCGACCTCGGGGAACAAGCACATCGCGAGCAGAAAATAGATCCCGACCCGGGACGGGAGATCCCGCAACCGGCGCTGCACCGTCCGGGTCTGAGCCAGGACCGCGTCGACGAGCTCGAACGGCACGATAGCGGTCAGCTCACCCAGATGGCCCGGAGCGAACCGGCCCGCAGCCACGCTGACCGTGCGGGTGATTGTCGCCAGCGCGGGTGGCAAGCCAGAATGAAATGGCAACGGAGCTCCTCGGAACAGATGTCTTGGTCGACTATCTGAACCAACGAGCTCCGTTGCGTTATGCCCGGCAATCCTCCAAAGTGCTTGTGCCACCAGCGAAAACACTAACTACCCGGCCTTGGGGGAACCTCAGACGCCGCCAAGGAACTCAAGGAACTGCGTGAGCAGAACGCCCGGCTCAAGCGGCTTTTGGCGGACGCCGAGCTGGAGAAGGACGCGCTGCGGGAGATCGCCAAGGACGCTCCCATAGATCGTCAAGTGGTCATGGCCCGGTAATCGGCGCGCAAGGTGCGGAAGACCTCGCGGGCGAGGTAGCGCTTGAGGCAGCGGAGGATTTCCGGTGTCGTCTTACCCTCGGTTTTGCGGCGCGCCGCATAGGTTTTCGTGTCCTGGTGGTAGCGCAGACGGACGATGACGGCGGTGTGCAAGGCTTGGTTGGCTTGACGGTCCCCGCCGCGGTGAAGCCGGTGTCGGGTGGGTCTTGCCCGAGGATGCTGGGATCGGCGCGACCCCGCACAATCGGGCGAAGGATGCTTCGGTGGTGAGCCGATCAGGGTTGTCTCCGATCGAAATAACAAGGGCGGCTGCGGTATCCGGCCCGAGGGCGAAGATCCCCATGGTGTGGGGTGCGACCTGGGTGAGCAGTCGGCCCAGGTGTTTCTTCAGCTGGTCGGCGTGGGCCTGGGCGTCGAGGATGCGCTGGGCGAGTGAGCGGAGCGCGAGCTCGGTTGCCGTGATCGGGTCTGCGAGGTCGTCGGGGTCGGGTTCGAACGCGGCGCAGGTGGTGATCAGTTTGGTGCGGGAGAGTGAACGCAGTTGTGTGCGTAGCGTTTCCGGGCTGGTCGTGATCAGCGACCGCAGCGCGTTGAGCGCGGCGGTGAGGGCCTTGACCGCGTTGTTGCGGGCCACCCGCGGGGCGCGGACGGCTTCGATGGCGCCGTCGCGGTTCTTCGGCGGGGTCACTTCGGATCCGTCGAGCAGCCGGCGCGCGGCGGCGTAGGCGTCGATGGTGTCGGTCTTGCCGCGAGCGCGGCGCAGCCGGCGATTCGGTCGGGGCACTTCGGCGACGTCGTAACCACGCGAACGCAGGTGGTGGGCCAGTTCTGCGCCGTAGGATCCGGTGCCTTCGATCCCGACGCGCATGACGGTGCCGTGGGCTCGCATCCAGGTCTCGATGTTCTCGTAACCGGTTGCTGTGGTGGGGAATTCGTGATCGGTCAGCCCTTTGCCGTGTTCGTTGACGATGGCGGCGTGGTGAGTGTCGGCGTGGGTGTCGACCCCGACGAAAATCGGGTGATCAGTGATGGCTGTCGTCAACTCGGTGCTGCCCTTCCGTTGTGTGGCCTGCGCTCGGCGTGGCAGGGGTTGGACAGGCCAGTCAGGGGACGGCAGTCGGCGCGGCATGCTCCTATCAGGTCACAACCCCCGCGCAGGCCGGTGAGAGGTCTGTCGTGGGAATGGGCGCGCCACCGGCACGGACGGACCGACGGGTCCTTCGAAAGACACGCAAGTTCGTCTGCGGTCAGGAAAATTCCGAGTCAGATCTCGGTCCGGCCGGTGGTGCGGCCCGCCATCATCATGACTGGACTGTTCTGAGCCCAGCGGCCAAACGCCGCGCCGTGGACATGCTTCGCACTGTGAAGAGCATGTCGGAACGGTTGGCGTGCAAGGTTGTTGGGCTGAATCGGTCGACCTATCGGCGGCTGCCGATCAAGGACACCCCGACCGATCCGGATGCTGGTTTGCGGGCGTGGCTGCGCTCCTACGCGGTCAAACATCAGGGCCACGGATTCCGGCGTGCCTGGGCTGCCCTGCGGTTCGACGAGGGCAGTGACGTGAACATCAAGAAGGTCCACCGTCTCTGGCGTGAGGAGGGCCTGCAGGTCCGGCAACACCATCCCCGCAAACGGGCCGGAGTGTCGTCGGTGCCGCCGGTGCAGGCCGATGCCCCGAATGTGGTGTGGGCGTTGGATTTCCAGTTCGACTCCACGGTCGACGGCAGGGCGGTGAAGATCGCGTCGATGATCGACGAACACACCCGCGAATCCCTGCTGCACATGGTGGAACGCTCGATCACCGCCGAGCGGCTGGTCGCAGAGCTGGAGAAGGTGTTCGCCGCGGCCGGTGGCCCGCCGAGGGTGCTGCGGATGGACAACGGTCCAGAAATGATTTCCCATGCCCTGCAACGGTTTTGCGCCGACAAGCTCGGGATCTCCTACATTCCACCGGGCACGCCCTGGAACAACGGATTCGTCGAATCGTTCAACCGGCGGCTGCGGACCGAGTGCCTCAACCGCAGCCACCCGACCACCCTGCTCGAGGCCCGGGTCGTGACCGGCGATTTCAAGGCCGACCACAATCAGCGGCACCGGCATTCGGCGCTGGGCTACCTGACGCCGGCCGAGTACGCTGCGGCCTGCACCCACACCCACCATCCGGTGGCCTGCGGGACCAACTGAACACGGTACGAAATCATCTGGCTCTACTCCCGGATGGTCTCGTCATCGGGGACCGCTCAGTTGAGCTTGGCCATGCGATCGATTCTACGAAGAATGTTCAAGGTGCCATCGGTAGGTTTGTTGGTCTGCCGTGGTGTTTCGATTGGACTTGTTTACCAACAGTATTGTCGTTGGGGCGAGGCCTGAACTGGGACCTGGTGGCCGTGCCAGCCGCGTCCCCCACGATCTACGCCGGATTAAGCACCGCAGCCGCCTGATCTACGGCTGTGTTACCGGAACCGGACTGACCCCGAAATTGAGGTCGGTCGTTTTCGTCACCCGGGAACCTTGGTCGACACCTTATCCACGATGGCCTTCGCTGTCGGGGCGCCGTTGCCGGATTGGCAGGCCATTGCATAGATCACCACGTTGCTTTTCGCGTGCGCGTCAACTGCGCAGCCCCAGCCGGTCGGCTGATTTGGCGGATCAAGGTTCAGTGAAGAAATCATGACGCTTACATCAGTGTCGCTGACTGCTGTCTTGTGAAACGACCGTCGCACCTTACCGTCTTTGATGTGGATGGTTTTGCCGTCGCAAGCGCTCGCCGGCTTAGCAAGCGCATCAGAGAGCATTTTCTTGGCCGTGCCCGGATCGGCTACTAGCACGACCTCCTGGGTGATGTTATGCGTGTAGTCCTCCTTTCCTTCCTGGGAAGTATTTTGCCGATACGCTGTGTAGATTGTGCCTATTGTCGAGGTGTCGAATCCCAGTAGGCCAACGCACTGCTGATCGCCCTGATCTGCGACATAGGGATCGGGAGGCTCGATATAGCCGGGGGCGACCTTATCCTGATAGTTGAGCTTAAGCCCGGTGACGGCGTTCATCTCATCGGCGTTGAGCGGCAGCGTGTCGGCCTTGCTTACTTCAAACATCGGTGTGGTCGATGTGCTCTGCCCGCTGCCGCAGCCGCTGACCGCCGCGAGAGCGAACAACCCAGTAGTTACGGTAGTGAGGATATGTGTTTTCATTTCGTCTACCTTTTCCCGTCCAGCGACCTTTTCCTCCAGCACCTTCCGTCTGGAGTCTTGCGAAGCTGTTTGATGGACAGAAAGTAGTCTGTCATGATGGAGTTGCCCGCAGAGCAGCTGAAGAAGCTGTGCGGCCTCACTTGTACTGATATTCCTGCCTATTCCCGCTGTTGTTGGCGGACCGGGATTATGTTTGGGGCATGTGAAGAATCAGCCGAGTAGGTGCTGGCGCGGATACGAGCCAGCATTCCCGCCGCGACCCGCTGTGCTCCGTCGGAGGGCAAAAAGATTACGCACACTAGCGGCGTTTGCCACCAGCTAGAATTAGTATCTCACGAGGCCAAGTAAAGATCTATAGACGTTTAGGTGGGTCGGATTTCATGCGACGTGGACGGCAAATGTCGCTCGCGGGCGCGGTGGCAACCGGCGCGCGACCTTGCGGTCATCGTAGGCTCGCAATCCAGTCATTCAGCACCGGGGAGTGGTTCACGTCGCCGAAATCGACCTTGGCCTCCTCCATGGACGATTCGGCCATCGCGTCCAGTCGCGGACCCGGCTGGCCGCTGACGAGCAGCTGTCCGGCTGTTCAGGCCGCCCGCGAGTCGGTTACCTTGTCGCTGAGGGCGACGAGTTCGGCCGGCATGCACCACTCTGTTCGGCGAAACGGCAGGATCAGTCTGTGACAGATCCCGATGAGACCTGGGAGGAACGGACCTTCCGAGAGCACGCGGAACATCGGGCGTGGCTGGAGGGTGCGCTCACCTGCCTGGAATCCGGGCTGCCTGGCGAAGACGTCACCGCGGCCCTCGGGCGGCTTGCGTCCTAGCTTCGAAAGCAGGTCGCTGAAGACGACACGGCATTGTCCGACTACGCCGCATATGACGCCGGGTACGAGAACGCGTCGGCGCCGCGTGTAACCAGACTGCAGGACCGCTCCGGGCTCGAGCTGGCGCTCATGCTGTTGGTGGGAAGGAAGTAGCCTTCGCCGCCCCAGTTCACTGCGTTATTCGCCTTGATCTCGGCCATGCACTGCTCACACGCCTGACCGCCCGGCCCGACCGGGTTGGGTTCACGTCCGGCAACGTCCTTGCAGCGGCCGCATAGGCGTGGTTCATCTGACACGTCACGCATCGTATCTGGCACTGCCACGCCTTCTTTCGCCTCGTGTCGCTCGGCGCGTTTCGGCCACTTCAAGACTTCTTGAGGAAGTGGCCACCACTCTTCCGATGTAGTTCTAGTGGCGCGCTCCGGGCGGACCGGAGCCGGGGCGATCCTCTTTACAGGTTGCGGGCTTGCAGCTGTTCGCGTGCGACTGCTCCGGCCGCGCCGTCCCGCTGTGCCTGTGCGATCAGGGCATTCAGGTCGCATACGACATTGGAGGGATAATCGCATTTGCTCGTGGACTCGGACGGCCCACTGTTGGGGTCGAACCACAGGCCGTCCGGGCATGGCATCCGTATGGCGTCGAGGTTTGCGGTGCAGGCGATGTAGTTGCTACAGGCAGCGACAGTTCGGCCAGTACATGTTGTAGTCCGGTTTGGGGCCGACGGCGACCGGGAGTTGCTGGCCCGGACGGGAGCCGACTATCCCCGCGACGACCCCGGTGGCCCCAGTTTGGCCCCAAAGCTTTGGGTGGTCGAATAACAGAAAACCCCTTCCGACCCTGGTCGGAAGGGGTTTTTCTTGGTCGGGCTGACAGGATTTGAACCTGCGACCACTTGACCCCCAGGGGTCGCAGCCAGGAGGTTTGCGCACGTCGCGCACCCAATGCATCCGTTCGGGCGGTGTGTTTAACCAGCGGGCGTTCAGCGACGCGCATGCCGTGCGGTCCCCAGATGGTCCCCACACGGCTGGCCCGATCGTATGACGATGCATTCGTCCGCAGTGCATGACTACCCAATGCGTTCGAGGTTGCCATTCTCGATGTTTGGGACGGTTCGGTCGACGACCATGTTCACGCGCCTCTGCTATGGCCACTCAGACGGTAGGCGGCAGCACCGATTCAAACTCGAATCCGCCTGCGTCGTACTCTGATTCGCACGTTTGCGAAGGAGCACAGGCAACGTGAGCCTCACGAGCTGGCCCGCTCCTCCTCGCCGGAAACCGCTTGCAGACCGAAGATTTAGCGGTAGCCATCGGCGTTGACGATGTGAAGCCTTACGCCTCAGTGGTTGCCGCTATGGACAGATCAGAACCGACCCTGCCCATACTCTTGCAACATCGGGAGCGCAGCGCGTAGGCCTTCGGCGAATTCTGGGGGAATGACTTCGCGTTCGCTCAGGAAGCGCATGTCGCCCGTTTCGAGGCCGTAGGCAACCCCTTCGATGAGTCCTCGCATATTCATGATCAGCACGCACGCGATGTACTCGTCGCCATTGGTGATCGGCCCTGCGACGTCCACCGCGAGCGCACAAGGTCGCAAACCCTCGCTGGTGACGGCTGGCAGTAGCGCGGTCGCGGCATCGACGATCGCGCGCTCCACGGTTTCGGCGTCGAGCGGCAGCGGTATCGACACGTACGGCAGAGGTCGTTCGGAATCGTCTGGATCACCGTCGTCGAGCACGACCCCAAGCGCGAACTCCAGTGCCGCGATGGGTGGAATATGTCCGACGGCAATGGATTCGGCCATCGTGATCTGATCGACCCGGTCGTAGAACTTGTCATCCATCACATGCCCCGATCCTAGGTCGCTCGCCACCAGTATCGGCCGGCCGCAACCAGCATGCGATGTCAACCGCCAACACCGGTCAGCCATCAGTGGCCCGCGGCAGCGGCACCCCGGCCGGCGCCCGCCGCAGCCGAGCGATATCGATGCGGCCGCGATCCAGCGCCGTATACACGCTGCCATGGCCCCGGCGATACTCACCGACCCGTGACAACTCCCGGCACAACTTCGCGCGCAGCTGGCGCGCCGCACGCGGGGAGACCCACTCCCGGGTCACGCCCCGGACGTTCCGGCGCCGAGTTGGCACGGCAGTCGACAACACGTACGCGACCCCAAGCGGGCGGCGCGACAACTCGGCAACACCGAGGCTGTGGCGAAAGCCCACTGCATCGACATCCCGGAGACGGCGCCGGACAATCGAGAGGTCCTCGGACGCTGGGCGCGGAGAGAACGGCCGAAAACGTGAGATTTCCGTGAGATCGAGCCGAATCTCGGAACGGCGTTGGACAGAGAAAACCCCTTCCAACCTTGGTCGGAAGGGGTTTTCTTGGTCGGGCTGACAGGATTTGAACCTGCGACCACTTGACCCCCAGATTCGCATCCAGATCATCCGCGCACGTCACACACATCGGGCGCGTTCGCTGTGGTCTCCTGCGAACAGGCGTTGTTCGCCGCCACGAATGCCGTGTGGCCACCGAATGGCCACCACGATCTTGCTGTTGTGGTCCGCCGAGGACGCAGTCGGTTCAACTGTTGCAAGTCGAGCAGAACAAGGCGAGAGCTGTAGTCGGGCAACGGTTTTTGAGGTTGCTCCTCTCGGCGTTTGGCAGATCTAGCGAGGATGGATGATGTCATCCCGACCGCCAATCGCCGCAGCCGTGTCGAGACCCGGCAGTGGGTGTCCTCGACGGCCCCTGACTACCGATGGCCGGTTGGGATTCCATGCAGCGGGGGGCCGCCATGCGTATCATCACGTCACAACGACGCTGAACCACCGCTGCCGTTTGCCGAACGACTCGTCGTGTCGGCGCAACGACCTTGCTAGGGACCTGAACGCCGACCCACCTACCTCGGAGAGTGGCAAATGGCAGGTTCACAGCCGAGCACCGGGGACGAGTCCAGCAGCAACCCGGTCGAACCACCCGAAAACGGGAATAGGCCCCCCAAGACCGACGCGCCCCAGTCTCCTCGTGCCGGCGGCCGAACCACGAAGGTAGCCAAGGCGCTCCTCGGTGGAATCGGCGGGATCGTCGCCGCACTGGTGATCGCCTACTTCACACCCCTGGCCGAGAAGTTTGGAAAGCACGCCGCCGAACCCGACTACTACCGGCTCAACGTCGAACCGAACACCGACAACTTCACGATGACCGTCGCTGAGCCCGACGGCACGAGATTAGCGCTCCCGGTCGGCAGTGCGAAGTTCTTCCAAGCACTGTCGCTACCTCCCCCAGACAGGCCGCCAACCACGACTTACAAGTGGGCGCACGAAAACGGCGGAGTCGACATCGGGTTTACCTATTTCCAGTTCACGGTGACCGCGGTGACAGCCCACGTTCAGATCGTCGGCGCGTCCGTCGGCGTCGTCCGTGTATTGCCCGAGACCGACGGCAGCTGCATCGGCTGCGTTGGCATCGGAGCGGTGTCCCCTACGCGACTCGTGATCGTCAGTTTGGACCAGAGAACGGTCAACTTCATTCCGGAAGGACAGCCGCCGACGGCCCTCGCGCCGTTTTCCTTCTCCTTGGACCCCGGACAGACGGAAACGTTCCAAGTCGAAGCGTCCTCGGCAACATGCAACTGTGCCTGGGACCTGACCCTGCATATCCTGGTCGACGGCAAGGCGAAGGACGTGACCGTCGATTCAGGAAACGGGCCATTCATCACCCTCGCCCGTCAGCGCAATACCCCCCTCCATAACCTCTACTGGAACGAGACGGCAGGACACTGGGATTGCAGCCTGTTCGATGGACACGCTCATAGCGGCCAGGACCCACAACCTTGCCCGCCGTGACCGACGGCGAGAATACATTCGAACCATTGAGTTCGCCTTTCGACGCAACCCGAACTCGCATCGAACCATGAGCTCCTACCGTGCTCGCGGTGTTTGGTTGGGGGCCAGGGAATCTGGATGGCCGAACCGGTGGTCGACGCGAGCAAACGCGCGCTGAGACTCGTTGCCGCCGAGCCACACGCGGGGCTCAAAGCGATAGATTCAGGAAAAGGATCGGATCGCGATTGCCGGGCTGGTAGCGGCCAACCTCGACCATATCGTCGGATGAGGTGACAAGCGCACTACCAGCGAGAATTACAGGTCCCCAGATTGGGCGGCAACCCCCCAACCTGCACGACGTGTGGATATCGATCCGTTGTGCGACAGGAGAATTGATCGACCTGCGTTGAATCGCCACTATCTGTCTCGCTGGTCGGCCACCATCGACAGTGCGGTGCTTGGAGCTCCTATTGGGTTCGGTTGCTGAGTCGTCGCCAGCAGATCAGTGCTGCGGAGAGGTAGAGGAATCCGTGGTGGATGTCGGTACGTCGTTCCCATCGGATGGCCAGCCGCCGGTACTGGTGCAGCAGGGCACAGGATTGCTCGACGATCCAGCGGCCGGCGGTGACCCTGTCACGGGTGCCGCGGCGAGCGATGTAGCCGGTGATATGTCGTTGCCGCAGTCCGGAATACACGCTGGGATAGTCGTATTCCTTATCCGCGATCAGGTTGGTGATCCGGTGGCGGGGTCGGCCCGCACGCCCGCGCAGGGGTCGGACCCGGTCGAGCAGCGTGGGCAACAGCAGATGGTCGTTGACATTGGCGCCCGACAACGCTATCGCGAGCGGGAACCCGTTCCCGCAGGTCAGGATGTGGTGCTTGGAACCGGTCTTGGCGCGGTCGACCGGGCTCGGACCTGTTGCGGCGCCCCCTTTTTCGCCCGTACATGCGAGCCGTCGACCATGACCCGGTCGAAGTCGATCAACCGGGCGGCGTGGCAGCGGGCGAGCACGGCCTGATGGATCTGTTCGAACGTCCCGGCGGCCTGCCAGTCCCGCAACCTGCGCCGACATGTCATCCCGGATCCGAATCCCAGTTCCTGGGGCAGGTCTTCCCATCCGATCCCGGTGATCAGCACGAACAAGATCCCCTGCAGTACCCGTCGGCTGTCCATCTGCGGCGGTCCTGGTGTTCCGGCCGGTTTCACCGGCAGTAGCGGTTCGATTACCGCCCATAACTCGTCATCCACGATCCAGGGTGCTGCCACACCGAAATATCCTGCACTGCAACATAACCCGACGCCAACTGACCGAACCTGTCAGGAGCTCTTAGCCACCGGGTGCGTTGTCGCCCAAACGATCAGCAGTACGGCCAGACCCAGGCCCACTGCGCCGGTGACGACGCCTGCCTTGGCGGGTGCCTTATTCAGTTGCTTCTTGGTCGAAACAACCATCTACCGGAGGCCTCACCTTATTGCCAACGCGGCCAACACTTTCCAACACACGCTCAAGCTCGCCACGAAGCGGCGTTCCTCACCCCCAACCACTATTGAGACACGACCTAGTAGACGCCCACGCCTTTTGTCACAATTGGGTGACCGAGGGTGCTGCTCAAGGTCATCCCAGTTGTGACGGTCGAAGCCACGCCTGCGCTAAACCCTGCGATGGCAGAATCGGCGACCTCCTTACCGCTGGCGAGCAACGCCCCGGCCACGGTGTACGCGAACTCTTCACCAGCTACAACTGGCCAGAGATATATGCTCGCGATAATTACCAATCCGATGCCGAGAACCCCTGTAACTACCAGTAGATTCTCGCGATCGTAAGGATTACGCTCAATGTCCATAGCGGTTGTCCATGGGGTCAACGTTTGTCCGTAGGAGATCTTTCCCATACGTCGGTTCCTTTCCTCGGTCTCGGCAATCTTTTGAAATAATTCAGGAATTCTCTTCCACAATTCTGAATCAATTGGAACGGAATGAATCTCGTAAAGTATCACACCGGGAAGTCCGTCGGGAGGATTTATTCTGAAAGTGGGCTCAAAGCATATCCATTCCACCCACCTCCCACCGGATGAGTCTTGGCGTAGAGGCAGTGGGGCAACGCGTTGAAACGCTTGCCGAGGCTTCCAGGACGAGGCACGGGCTGCAACCGCGTAGGACGTCAGGGAAAATTCGCGAGAAATTTCTGGCGCAAGCCGCTGGATAATAGTACTGAACTTGTCCAGCTTGCGAATCACATCCCCCTTGAGGGTCGATGTGGCTTGACCAATGGTCGACACCTCCAAAAGCTCAAGAATAATATCGAAACCCTCAGTTGACTTCGCTAAACCTAAGATATCCGGCCTCAGTAGTCCGCCCCCGCTGCCTCGGAAATCCGCTGTAAGCATTCCGAAAAGCTCATTTGTTAAGCTATCAGACAGAATCGTGGAGAACATCGCCTCGGAAAGGACCATTGCGTACGGATAGTATTCCCGTCGAAAGTCCATATAGTAGTATCCATATGTCACTCCCTGGGCCCATTGCCATTCCATTGTGTACGGCTCGCGATCGCTCGCGCCATAAATCCGTCCCGGCTTGCGCGTCATCAAGGGGCCCGGGCAGATATGCAAATCCATTACAATCCCTCCAAAGTCATCCTCTTGAGTCAAGCTCATTAACTGCCGAGATCGTGACAAGGGCTTCCATCAATTGTGGAACACTTGGCGGCCACCCCCGCTATCTGTGCTAGCGTCGGCAATTTCCAACGTTCCGCGTGTCGCTGTCTCCTGCAATCAAGACGCTCAGGCTATCGTTGTAAGGTTGCTCGTAACTTCGATATCGGTTCCCGAGCTGGGAGTGTATTCGTACCACTCGGCGATTAGCTGCCCTTTCTCGCCTGCTTGAATTACGCGAAAGGGAGATTTATGGTAGTTTTCGATGCGGTCGACCTCTATGTGAGTTGCATCTGGTACTCCAATGATGATCCGGGTTTCTTGAGGTGCTTGTCGGCCGGTAGCAGGGTCGTACTTGGTGGCGTCCCATGTGTCGAGAACTACGCTGTATCCCTCGATGAACCCCGAACTTGATCGCACTGTCAAAACTACCCGACCACCTGCTGGAATTGCGGCCGGGTCCAAGTCGGCTAGGCAATCGGTAGCAATGTATGCGCCGCTGTCAGGGGCCCGTCCGGGATCGGCTGGCGGAATACCTGGATAGTTGGTATTGTCGAAGTCTTGTATCTCCCTCGCGATCGTTAGATACGGATGCAGCTCGGGGAGGCTGCCACCGGTAAAGACGCCGCCTTCAACGAAGTTCACCCAAGCGGTTTCCCAGTCTTTGCGCACAGTGAGGACCACCCGAGCACTGCCCGCCCGAAGAAAAGCCTGCCGCGTGGCGTCGGGGTGCTGAATCTCACGGATATTGTCCCAAGCGTCAGGGATATCCCAAAAGTAAGAATACAGGAAGTACAGCAGGTTATCCCAATCGATTGCATCGTTGATAAATCGAATCATTTGCTCGTATTGCTCGATCAACGACCAGTTCCCTGTCTGATTCAACACTTGAGGGTCGAGCAGGATATTTCCTGCGAAGTTGATGCCCCACGCAGTTCGATCCCACGTGGAGCCGCTTCCTGACCTGAACAGCTGTCGGATGTCGAGCGGCATGAACTCAAACTGTGGTCCGAGTAGCCAGGCCAATACACCTCGCATGATTTCGTCGTGCTCTTCTCGGCGAAGAGTCAAGGTATCCACGCCATTTAGCCGGTCGGTAAGGTCCTTTATTTGTCCCTGAACTACATTCTGCTGCGCGTAAAATTGTGTCTGCGCCGAATTATATAGGACAGTCCACGATTCCGCCTGCCACTTCGCGATTGCGCCGGTTTGGTCAATACTGTCGATAGTGCATAAGACTTCGATAGTTCCAGACGGTGAGGCGTAAGTCGCATACACGACGTGCTGCGTGCCGGTTCGTTCCTGAAGGAAATCCAGAGGCACATCAACTTCCACATCACCAACCGCCTTATAGAGGGCACTGTCCACGTGCATGACACGCAAACTTCCTAGGGCAGTGTGGGCCTGCCCCTGGACCGGTTGCACGTTCATTACCGCAGCGAACGACGCAGACGAAATGGCATATCCATCGGGTATTTCGAGGTCGACCTGATTGGGGTACCAGTCACCACTTCCATCGTTCTGGTATTGAGAGAGGTATGACTTTTGAATTGTCTTTTCTGGCGGCGGAAGTAATGCTGCTTGAAATTGTTGTTGATATGTCTGCCAGTTGGTTTCGTTGATATCCACCGGATTCAGCGGAAAAGTAAATCCCGTCGTCGCCTGGGATTGCAGGTCTGCGAGCTGTTTGTACGCTTCCCGCATCGCGCCACCCGGTTCGGGAATTACGATGTCATAGGTTAATCGTGCTCCGTAGCGATAAAGGCCTACATGCCATTTGCGCATTAGGCCGAAGAAGTCGATGCGGATTGCATTGTTCGCGTTCGGGTTCTGGAATGTCCGCGTACTGGTTTCTGACGATCCAGTGACGGTCGTGGTGGAGATAGTTACCTTGTGTTCTTGCTTTACCCGCGCTGATGCTTTCTTCGTTGTCGCCACAGCATGCTTTGCGCTGTCGGACATAGACTTGGAGCTCGATAATCCAGTGGATGCCGATAGGGACGTTGAAACTGTCG
The DNA here is from genome assembly GCF_044766925.1 of Nocardia sp. NPDC101769. Classification (NCBI taxonomy): domain Bacteria; kingdom Bacillati; phylum Actinomycetota; class Actinomycetes; order Mycobacteriales; family Nocardiaceae; genus Nocardia; species Nocardia sp. NPDC101769. Next base: position 14,653 of record NZ_JBIWMX010000058.1, read on the forward strand.
CGAAGCTGACGCCTCCAGACACGGTAGCATTGACATTGGATTGGTTACTGTGCTGGTTTTGAGATGTGGTGGACTGGGCAAGCTCGCTATTCTCAGTTACGCCAGTTTCGCTGTAGTTCTCCAATTGGTCGGTGACAATCGATGTGAATTCTGACGTCGTCGACGACCATTCCTTCTGGACCACTGCGGTCTGTTCGAGAGGCGCTAATGGGACCGTTGCCAAGAGCTCACCCCGCTCGACTCCAGCGGGGTACATTTCGAGCCGCTCAAGATTTAATAATCCGATTGGCGTCGTACTTTGATTCATGGTGAGCCATGCAGTGGCCTGCAACGCTGCATTGGTCAGATAAGTAGCGGTTCCTTGCCGATTGGATGGGGCTGCCTCAGTAGTCTCGGCATCGCGGTTAGCGGCTGCAACTATTTGCTTGAGGCGCTTCTCTCGATGTAGCGTCAGTGCTTTTCCGAAGGAAATCAGATCATCCATGTCGGTTGACGCCAAGCTGTCGAGCGGGACTTGCCTTTGGGTTGTTTCTCGGTTCTCAAAGAGTGCTAGCCGTTCCGCAAGAGAAGTCGGCGTCCCCGCTGCGTCACGAACCGCAGAGACCTCGCCTTCCTGTAGGCTGAGGTTGCGGGCAAAACTGTACTTGACTAATGCGCGACTGATCGTTGTTCCCGGCGAATCTCCTTCAATAGCAGCTACGCCTTCCGTAGCTGTGCTGTCCGGGGCGTCGAGCTGAAGTTGAAACTGGGCATATGTAACCTTTTGGACCCGCCGGGCCGAGTTTGACAGTTCGGGCACAAAGACTCCTTAAATCGCATTGGATATTGAGTCTTGCTCCGCTCGCCTGTCAGGTTGAGCGGGTATGTCGACAGCTAACATCTGCCAATGAACCTGACCGGTGGTTCGCGATGACCGGCCCTTGAATTGTACGCCGCGGTTGCTCAACAGGCGTGGCGATTCTTCCTGGTGTCCGCTGTGCGGTGCCGGTGGGCTGGCCTGATGGTGGCCTGTCATGCGCATCAAACGGTGTATGTCCCTTGCCCTGGTCGGCATTTCGGCGCGGTTCTTGCGAATTGGTTGACGGTGCCGGGCTCGGCCAGGTCGCGATTGCTCGGATGGTCGACCTGGCGCCGCGGGTGCCCACCCTGTTGCATGTCGTGTTCAATCAAGCCGATCCTGAATCTGTTGCCGCCCAATATGTTCGGGTGCTCAAGTTCCGACACTCACGCCGTTCGAGCGTTCGGGGCCGCCCCCTCGCTAACCGGTGCAGGGGTGTTTCTGTCAGTTCGGGACGTGCCAGCAGTCAGCGTTGGACGCCTTCCTGGTCATCCACGGGTACGGGTAATCGACTTTCCCATACGGGGAAGGACGGCTAGGGATCACCTCGGCCACATCGTTGTCACCCTGCGCACCCGACGGAACATGGCACGCTGCTCGATGATCGGCGGATATGGACGACCCCAGACCATTGGTTCCATGGGCATCCAACACTCCGATGTCGGCGCATGACAACTCCTGTGCGGCCGGCGTTGTCGATGCCGGTTCCGGTGTAGTCGTGGACGGAGAAGCACCGCTGGTGGTGACCCGGGGATGGGCCCAGACCGTAGATGTCCCCAGTCGGCGGCCCGGCCGTGCTTCCCGCGCGTGCGGGGATGAGCCCGGCCGGGCGAGCTGACGGCGTGTCCAAAGAGTGCTCCCCGCCCGTGTGGGGATGAGCGCTCAAGAGGGCCCCGGTCGTACCGATCACGTGGGTGCTTTCCATACGCGCGGGGAACACGGCGATCCGCCAGCCGTATGCATCTCGGCGATCCCACGCAAGCGTCTTGCGTTGTGAGGCCGTCGATTTCGATGCGCACTGGTTTCGGAATGAATGCACACTGGATGCACAATGAATGCACACAAGTTGTGCGATAAAAGTGCGATACGAAATCGCTTCTACCTGGGTGTTTGGTGGCGGCCCGCCTCCCGCTCGATCCCCACTATCTCCCGCTTCGCTGAAGATAGTGGGGATCGAGCGGGAGGCAAACCACCACCAAACAGTTGAGAGCAGAAGGAGAGAAGAGAACCAGAGGGGAGGGGAGGGACCACAAGGAAGGGGGACCACAAGGGGGAGACCACAACAGGATGGCTTGGAAGAGCACGGTGCATTGGTAGAGCTGGGCGCGTTGGGGGACGAAACCACAAGGGGGCGTGAGTGAGGACGTCACGTTGAATCTGGGGCTGGGTCCGAATTTTGACCACAACAAGGGGATCCAGGCCGATGGGAGGAATTGATGCCTGTGCGACAAGGGGTTTGATGCATAGAGATCAATCGGCTGACGACTTTGCATCAATCGAGATCTTATATGTGCAGATCAGAGGTGTTGTAGTGCAATAGATTTCGGTAGAATTGAGGCATAGCAATCAATTCTCGGAGGTGTGGCGTGAATGCCATTTCGAGTCCTCTGGTCGAAGCGATCGAATCGGTGTGGGCGGATCTGCGTGCGCGCCATGCCGATATCCCTGACGTGGTGGTGACCATGGCGTCGGGGTCGATGGGCCGGCGCGGGGCGCTGAAGCTGGGGCATTTCGACCCCGACCGGTGGAAGGTCGGCCAACAGGTGATGCCGGAGCTGTTCGTGGGCGGGGAAGGGCTAGTGATGGGTGCGCACGATGTCCTCGGGACGCTGCTGCACGAAGCCGCGCACGGTGCTGCGTCCACGCGCGGGATCGACGACACCAGCCGGGCCGGCGCCTACCACAACGGGAAGTTCCGCGACATCGCCCGCGAATTCGGGCTGACCGTGGAGCGCACCCGCGATCGTGGCTGGACGATCACGACCGTGTCCGATGCCACCGCCGGCACCTACAAGCGGCAGATCCGCAAACTCGAGACCGCGATCGTCGCCTACCGCCGCGACGAGCACGAGCCCGCCGACGGCGACGGCGAAGACGGTGACGGCCAGGACGGGAACAAGTCGGGCAAGGCTCCCCGCAACGGGCGCGCACTGCTCTGCACGTGCACGCCGGCGCGGCGCGTGCGCGCGGCGCAGAAAACCATCGACGCGGGACCGATCCTGTGCGGGGTCTGCCGCGAACCGTTCACCGCCACCGACCTCGACGACGATTGATGACTGAGCATCAACGCCTTTGACGCATACGCATCAACAACTGCCGCCTCGGCGGTGAAGCAGTAGGAATCTCGGAAATCGCTGGTAGCCAACGAAATCCGACCATAACAGGTAAACCAGTAAATGGAAGCCCTCGGGGCCTGGACACTCCGGCCGCTTCCTTCCCCATGAGAGTTGAAGGGACACAAGTGATGTTGGATCTGATGGATTGGTTCTGCGGAGCGGGCGGGTCGAGTCAGGGAGCGCACGCGGTGCCCGGGGTGCGGGTGTCACGGGCGGCGAACCATTGGGCGCGCGCGATCGAGACGCACGCGTCGAACTTCCCCGAGACCGATCACCACCTGGGCGATATCCGTGAGGCGCCGGTCGCGAAGTGGCCTGCGGCGGATCTGTTCTGGGCCAGCCCCGAATGCCCGCAATGGTCCTCGGCGCGCGGCAAGGCCCGCGACTACGACCACACGATGCAGGGCGACCTGTTCGACCTGCCGCGTGACGAGGAGGCCGACCGCAGCCGCGCCCTGATGGAGGAGGTGCCGATGTATCTGCGCGGGGTGATCGAGCGCGGCGGCAAGGTCCGTGCCGGGGTGGTCGAGAACGTCGTCGAGGTCCGCGCGTGGGACCAGTGGAACCGGTGGCTGGGCGAGATCCGCGCCCTCGGCTACCACACGAGGGTGATCGCGCTGAATTCGATGCACGCCCAGTCGATCCGCACACCGGTCGCACCCCACAGCCGCGACCGACTGTACGTCGCGTATTGGGATGCGGCTCTGGGGCGCACTCCGGATTGGGCGAAGTGGCTGCGGCCCTTGGCGTTCTGCCCGACGTGCCGGGAGTGGGTGTCGGCGATGCAGGTGTTCAAATCCGAGGGCGCGGACATGGGCCGCTACCGTCAGCAGTACGTCTACCGCTGCCCGCGTGTGCGCTGCCGCAACCAGGTGTTGGAGCCGCCCGCGCTTCCGGCCGCGGCCGCGATCGACTGGACGTTGACCGGGCAGCGGATCGGGGACCGGGCGAAGCCGTTGGCGGACAAGACGATGGCGCGGATCATGACCGGGTTGCGTCGCTACGCCGCACAGTTGCCGATGATGGTCCCCGCCGGAGGCACCTGGCGCGAGGAAGCCACCCCGGTCACGACCCCGCTCCCGGCGCGCACCATCCGCGAGAACGACGGACTGATGATCCCGCCCCGATTCCTCACCCGCCTACACACCTCCGCACCGTCCGAGCCGATGCCACCGACACTGGTGGTGCCGATGGAAGGCCGCGACGGCAACGAGCCGCAGCCGGCCAGCGTGCCGCTGCGGACCCAGACCACCCGCGCCGAGACCGGGGTGGCGTTCCTGCCGTTCGTGACCGAGCTGCGTGGTGGCAGCAGCGATGCCCGCCCGGTCACCGATGCGCTGTCGACGGTGACCGCCAGCGGCAACCATCACGGCCTGGTGTCCCCGCCCGCCGGTGTGCTGCAACAGGTGTGGCAGGCGTTGCTGATCCCGTACTACGGCGCCGGTGCCGCGCACCCGGTTGATCGGCCGATGGGGGCGTTGTCGACGCGGGACCGCTACGCCCTGGTGGAGGAGATCAGCGAATCGGATATCGCTGATGTGCGGTTCCGGATGTTGGAGCCGGGTGAGATCGGTGCGGCGATGGCGTTCACCGACGGTTACACCGTGCTGGGCACCAAGCGCGAGAAGGTCCGCCAGTACGGCAACGCCGTCACACCCCCGGTCGCGGAAGTCTTGGTGTCGGCGCTGGTGGAGGCCGTGACGGGTGAGGACATCGATCGCTGGAGCGTCTGAGCGCCGGGGGGCGGCTGGTAACCCGTGGTCTGCGGGCCACGGTTGGACATACCAGCCGCCCGGATGCCCCCATGAGAGGTGGGCACCGCCACTGTAGCGCCGGCGTGAAACGCGAGGAGCCCCAACATGATCGGACACGGCCGGACCGCCGGCGCGCGGCCGCGGGCGCCGGCCGTTGACAATGAGGCCATGGCACAGTTGGTGACTCTCGCCGAGTGGGCACAACGGCATGGCTTAACGCTGACCACCGTTCGCACCCAATGGGCCTACCTGGAAGGCTTCCCGCCGCCCGTGTGTCACCGAGACCGGCCCGCGGGTACCGGTAGCGGCGGCCGCAGCCGCGAATACGACCTCCCGCAGCTCGACGACTGGCTGGCACACTGGCAGGCCGAGGGCCGGCCCAACCGGCATGTGATGCCCGAGAACCCCGAGGAATACCGAACATTGGGAGCGATCGCCCGCCTGGTCGGTGTCAACGGCAAGACCGTCACCCAATACCGCGACCTCATCGACCAGCGCGCCGACTACGAGGACCGCGGCGCGCGCCGGCACTACCGCACCCGCGACGTCGTCGACTTCCTCAACCAGCGCCCCGGGCACGGCCGCGCCAGCGACCCGGCCAGCGACGGACGCCGCGGCACGACGCTCTGACCTTCCGTGCCAGGTTCGCGGGCGCGGTTGCCGCCCAACAGGTTCCGAGTAGGCTCGCCTGCAGCGTGATCACCGCCTGAGTTCGGTTCCGCTCCCGAAGGATCGATTCGGCGGTATCCGGTCGGATCGAGGTGTGGGCAGATGACCATGACACGCACCATCGCGGCGATCGCCGCACTACCGATGCTGGCCACCGCAAGCCAAGGCGTCGCCGCGGCCACCGGCCAGCCCGGTCTCGCTGTCCCCGGAGACGGACAACCGGGCCTCAGCACCGCACCGGCGCCGCCAGCGCCGAGCGTCGCGGACTACATTCCCGACCCGCCCCCACCACCGGCCCGCCCGCGACCCAGCCAACAAACCAGCCCCCACACCGACTCGGTGATCCAGCAGCCCCCGGTCACCGATCCCGACGCCGAGCAGACCGAGCCGGAACCGTCACAGACACAGGCCGATCCGCACACCGTCCGCGCTGGCGACACCGTGGTGGCGCTGCCGGACTGGGTCGATGCGAAGACCCACGACAAGGCTCAGGCGTACCTGGACTACACGGAATGGCAGATCGCCGCCGGATACGACGCACTCGGATTCCCCCGCGAAGAATCGGATCGCCGCGCGGCCTCGACCATCACCGGCGGAACCCTCACCGCGATCGTGGGCGCCGAAGTCGCGGCCGTGCCCGCCGCGGGCATCGGCTGCGGAGTCGGCGCCGTCGTCGGTGGCCTAGACGGCGGCGCGGTCGGCACCGCCGCGGCCGGAGTCGGAATGCCCATTGGTGCCGGGATCGGAGCCGGACTGGGATGCATGGCCGGTCTCGCGGTCGCCGCCGTGCCCGGCATCGCGGTCGGTGCCGCGAGCGGTGCGGTGCTCGGCGGTGCCACCGCCGGCGCGCTCGGTGGCGGTGTCGATGTGCCGAAACCGGAAGTGCCGCCGCTGATCGAAGTAGCCATCCCAGTGCCGGATTTGACCGAACCGACACCCGCGAGTCCCGTCGTTGGGCCGCTCACCGACGCGGTCGCCGTGATCGGCGCGCAGGCCGAGACCGCGGTGGACTCGCTGCGGTCAGCCATTGCCGCCATGCCACCACTGGTGTTCGACCCGGCAGCCGTGTTCCAGCAGTCCAGCTGAGAAAAGACGCGTCCGTCCATGCCATTCGTGAAAAGTGATGCCTAAGCATCAAGTCCGCGCAATCTCGCAGGCGGACTGCCCTGCTGCACCACACCCGTGCGGCGGGTGACAGCTGGTCGCTCAGGCTTCCCCCGCCAGGAGAATCGTGGATCGGTGACCATCAGGCAGGGCGGTGACTACGGCAGCCGAATCCGGTGTCAGTTTCCGAAGTCGTGTTCGGTGCTGACCTGCGGTAGCGAGGAATTGGGTTGCATGGCCGCCATCGCCCGTGTGGTCAGACTGCTCTCCGTCGATGTCCGGGTCGAGCAATCCGCGGCGCGTGCGGCGTCGAACTATCGAGCGGTCCTCTAATCGGTTGAGGGGGAGTGGAGTGCAGATGTTCATCAGCGGCCGGGTCAGCCGCTGCGGCAGTGAGGCCCATGTCGTCATCGGTGCACCGCGTCCGGTCGCCGGGTGCGCCCATGGTGACAAGGTCTGCCACGTCGAAATCCGCCACGCGGACACAGTCGTGCAGCTACACCCCCAGCCGGGGTCCACGCGAGTAGCGCTGGACAACGCGCTGTGTGAGGTCACCCGACATCTGGACATCGACCTGCCGGGGTTGCTCGCACAGGTCGCGATCGGGCCCGCGTTGGGCGAGCCACAGGCCCGGTAGCTTCGATATGCCGCCGGTGGGTCCGGCCTGCTGATCGCACCGACTTGATGGTCGACGAACGCACCATAATCAGCGTAAGGCGTTTTGTGTCAAGCGATTCGGTCGGTGCCCTGGTCTGTCGTCGTCCCGGCATAGCAGTAATGGGGGTTGGTTCCCTGCAGCGTGTAATCGGGTTGAGGTGACGACAGGTCGGGGCTGCCCAGGATTATGGGCGAGATCACGGGGTGTCTCGATGCCGAAGAGGGCTCGCCCCGACCGACCGCTGGACGCGCCGCCGTCAGGCGGCGGTCGAGTTCATGGATGGTTTCGGTCTGCCGTGGGTGGCGATCTCGGCGTCCCAGCGTTGTCCGGTGGTGACGACGGCGTGCAGGTGCCGCAGGATGGCGGCCGCGATTGCTGCTTCGGCCTGGGTCGGGGTGAGTTTGTTGGTTTCCCTGCTGGTCAGATGCTGGTAGCGGGCGGCATAGACGGGGTTGGCGTGGCGGGCAGCGAAGACGGCCCGCCAGGCGGCCAACCGCAACCCGGGTCGGCCGTGGCCTGTGATTTTGGTGCGGCCGGTGAAGGCTCCGGATTGCTTCTCCCGCGGCGCCAGACCGGCGTGTTTGACCACGGCACGGGCAGTGGGAAACCTGGTGAGGTCACCGGTTTCGGCGAGGATCGCTGCGGCCCCGACCGCCGAGAGTCCGGTGATCGAGGTGACCAGCACGGTCAACCCGAGCTCGTCGAGCACTGCGACCATACGAGCCTCGGTGTCGGCCAGCCGTTGCCGGTCGAGGGCCCAATCGGCAAGCAGTAGTTGCACACGCTCGAGCGCACCGCGCCGATGCGCGAGAACACCGGCCGAATTCTCCAGGGCTGCAAACAGATTCCGCACGATCCGCAGACAGGGACGCTGCCCGCCAGCGCGGACGACAGCCGCCCGCACCGCTTGTTCGAGCCGCGCGAGCCCCAAACGCCGGGTCCGGGTCAGATCACCTCGGTCACGCTCGCAGATCACTCGCATCGCCGCCACCCAGGAACGGGAGCGGAACGGTTTGCCGCGCGGTCTCGAGCGCGGCCGGCCACACGCATTCCAGCAACGCCCGCATCTGCTGGACCTGGGCCACCATCCCGACGATCAGATGTTCGCGTCGCGCGCCCAGATGCCGCAGCCTGCCCCAGGTTTCGTCGACCGGCTCGGGCACATAACACCGCAACTGCGCCGTGAGTCGGGCGATCAGCACCGCGTCCTTCTCATCGGTCTTGTCGCTGGTGAGGTCTTCGGCGCGGCGCGACCAAGCTGTCATCGCCGGTTGCACGCACACGAACGCCATGGCGCGGTCGGCTGCCAACTGCCCCAGCACCCGCCACCGATGCCCCGTCGGTTCACACGCCACCGTCACACCCGCGAAGCCAGCCCTGGCAGCGTGACCGGCCGCCCAGTCCAGCGCACCACCAAGATCCCAGGCACGACATCGGAATGTTCTGCGCGCCAGCACTTTCGAATCGTGATCAACGACCACCACCATCTGTTTGCGTTCGGCCAGATCGATCCCGACGATCGCATTGCTCACCGGAACCAACCCCCGCAGCCGCGCCAAACGCGCATTCCGGTTGCGATCACCCCGGGACACGCCACTACCGTTACCCATGGAACGTCCTCCTACCGCGATGGGACACCAAGCCCCACAAGCGCATCAGGAGGACGTTCCCCACGTCCAGACACCCGACGCACAGAACGTCTTTCTATGCCGAATGCAGGGCGTTCGACCGCCAAGCTGCTGGCAGCGAGTGGTTGCTTCTGATAGAGCCTGGCATCCCGTCGATCACCCGGTCGGCCAGGACCTTTCATGCGGTGCATGCGCCGTGGTCATGCGGTTCGCGCAGGTTTGGGAACAGCTCCCTAAGCACGGCGGTTCGTGAGTGCGGCAGCCGCTCAGCGCGATGCCGAGTAATTGTCAAAACCTGTGTATCGGTATGTTTTAGGCGACCTCCGTTCGGGTGGAATCGGCCGACCCGGCTGATGGTGGCGGGGTGATGTCGC
>NZ_JBIWMX010000059.1:0-22859 GCF_044766925.1 Nocardia sp. NPDC101769
AGGCCACAGCCATCACCTGAACACCCATGGTTATCGGTGGGAATCCATTTCGTCACCGCGTACCCCCGCACCAAGACCGGCGTCAGCTACGGCTGGGGTTGGTGCTCGTCGCGGGCCCGACCCCGAACCAGTGCTCGTGGGGAACCAGCGGAACCGGTACCGCGGACATAATCCCGGCCCTCGGCCCGGTGCTGAAGTCGCTCGAACTCCGATCCAGCCACCGGTGCCGCACCGGTTGCCACGACCAGCCCGTGGCCGGCGCCGCGATAATTCGTCGACCACGACCGAACATCATGCGGCGCGAGCTGTCCGGAAACAACCGGGACAATTCACCGCGACATGAGACACGGTCTCAGCCCTACCGATCAGAGCCGCGACACCCTCGAGGTGCGGCTTACCGCAGCTGGATGGGACTACTACCTGACCGAGTGGCCGCACAACGGGCGGCGCCGTCGGCGACGGCGTACCCCCCGATGATGCGTCACCTATCGGCGTGCGGCGTCGCGCCGTCGGCGGGCTGCGCGAATTTCGTTGTCCACCAGTTCATCGCGCGCTTGGGCGTATATCTGGGTGGTCTCGGTTTTGGCGTGCCCGAGTCGGCGGCGGATCACTTCGAGTGACACTCCGGAGTCCATGAGTTCCATGGCGTGCGCGTGGCGCAGTTGGTGGATTTCGATGTCGACGCCGGCGGTGGTGCGGTATTTGATCCACCGGTTGAGCACGGCGTTGTAGGAGATCGGGCCGCCTCCGCCGTTGATGGACGGCCGGAACAGGGGGCCGCTGGTGTAGCCGGTGCGGGCGAGGTAGAGGCGTAGCAGGGCGACGAATCCGCGGTCGTCGAGCAGCACGACGCTGGTCTTGTCGCCTTTGCCGTGCAGGGTGATGTGTTCGTTGTCGACGCGCAGATCGAGGTCTTCGACGTAGGCGCCGCACACTTCGGCCGCGCGTGCCCCGCAGACGTAAGCGAGTTCGAACAGCACTCGGTCGCGCAGGACGTCGATCGGCACGTCTTTGCGCGGCCGCCGCGCGCAGATGGTGTTGAGCAGCTTGTGCACCTGTGACCCGCACCTACTACGAGGGCATGGAAGATCAGCTCTCCGCGCTCGGGTTCGACGCGGTAGGCCCACACCGCGCCCTCGATATCGCCTCCGCCCAATACCGCACCGCCGATGCCCTCGTATCAGCGTGCAGCGACACCGACCAGCTGCGGCCCCGCCTGCTGGGTCTGCGATCGAACCTGGCCCGCTTCGGCGGCTGGCTGCTGTTCAACCTCGGCAAGTACTCGGAGGCGGCTGCCGCCTACGAACAGGCCCTCGACGACGCCCATGCGGCGGAGGATTCGACGCTGGCGGCGTTCACCCTGTGCCAAGCCTCGCACCTGGCCACTTGGCGCGGCCACGGGCGGCGCGGCGTCGATCATGGTGTGGCCGCGCAGGAATGGGCGGCACAGACCGGCGATCCGCGGCTGCGCGCCTACGCCGCGGACGTGACCGCGCGCGCATTCGCCGCGACCGGGCGGCGACGCGAATGCCTCGACCTGCTCGACCGCCTGACCCGCAACCACGGTGCCAACACCAGCCCCGACGAATCGCCCGCCTACTTTTACCACGACGGCCTGGCCATCTCCACCCGCGGGCTGTGTCTGCTCAACCTCGGCGAAACCGCGGCCGCCGTGAACGCGCTCACCGACGGAATCCAGGGCATCGCACCGGAATTCACGCGAAACCGCGCGTTCAACAGCGTCGACCTGGCGGCTGCGCACCTGCGGGCGGGCAGCGTTGATGCCGCCACGGCCGCCGCCGGCACTGCTGCTGAGCTGACCGCGACCAACCGCTCACCTCGGCTTGTCGCGATGCTGTCCATGGTGCGCGCCGGGATGCAGCCGTGGCAGCATTCCGCGCCGGTGCGGGAGCTCGATGCTGGGCTGCGCCACTATCGGCTGCCGGTGCCCGTCAGCTCCCGCACGTAGACGTCGAAGACCGGCGAGGTCCAACCCGCATCCGGCGGGCTGTCCTGGCGGCTGAGCAGGTCCCAGCCGGTCGCGGTGTAGAACTCCGCTGCCGGTAGCCCGGGGATCATGCCGAGCGTGGCACGCTGCTCGGCACGCTCGCAAAGCAAGGTATCCATCAACCGGGCTCCGATGCCGTGCCGCCGCCACGGTTGGGCGACCGCGATATCGATGATCGCGAATGTGCGGCCTTCCCACTCCGTGGTGAATTCCTGCGGCATCGGGTCGCGCAGGCCATCCCACCACCTACCCGAGGCGGTCAACTGATACCCGTAGACGAAGCCCACCAACTCCCCGCCGACCTCGGCGAGCGCGCACCCGAAACTAGGATCCGACAGCAGCCGCAACAGCGTTGCGCGATGCTCCGCAGGCGTTTCGGCCACGTTCGGTGGCTCCGCGAACGCCTGCTGATACAGCCCGCCAATCGCATCCAGCCGTACCGCCACCTCGCTGGCGGCGGCCACCCGCACCGAAACCTCATCCACGACCGCGAGGATAGACGTCGAGACGGCACCGGACGACGCCTTCGCCTCGACTTCTGGTGTCGACAAACCGGACTGGACCGATCAGGAGGCGCACCTTGACGTGGACTATCCGCAGGGTGATGCCGGGTGACGGGCCTCGTCTCCGCGCGCTTCGCCTGCGCGCACTGAGCGACGTTCCGGAAGTCTTCCTCGAAACCTACGACGAGGCGGCGAATCTCACCGCGGTCGAGTGAGAATCGCGAGTTGCACGCTACCGGCAGCCCGGCGATCAGCTCCGGGTCGTGGGCGAATCCGACGGGATCTGGTCGGGTATGGCGGGAGCCTTCGTGCACCGCGAGCGCAATGACATGGGCCTCACGGTTCCTGTCCGGGCGGAGGATCGTTGGGCGATGTTCGAGAGCATGTACACCGCTCCGGCGGAACGCGGCCGAGGTCTAGCTGCCGAGCTGTGCTCGCACGCATTCCGATGGGCCGCCGACGCTCGGGTCGACTGGCTGGGTCTGCACGTACGTGATTCCAATACGCGCGCGATCCGGTTTTACCTGCGCCAGGGATTCGAGGTCGCTGCGCGCCAAGAGCATCCAGAGTTGAGCGTGACGACGCTGGTGATGGTGCGGCCGGTCAGGAAATAGCTCGCGAAGAAGATCGTCGAGACGCAGCCGTTCAAGGAAGCCAACACGGGCCGCGTGCTGAAGGCACTGCTCGCTCACGTCGATCGCCGCCCCCGCTCCACGTTGTCGACGGCAACCTCAAGGTCAGGGAGATCGAGGAATGGTCGGGAGCACCGATGACGAAGATTCCTGCGGCCGTTGCGTTCCCGCCGGGGATGCCGCGATGTCAAGTCGGGCCGAGCCATCGGCGGGATCGTTCAGTGCGATAGCTCGATCCGTTGAGACGCCACTGCAACACGTCCGGCGGTGATCGGGCCGGAGAAGGAGAGATCGAGGCTGACGGGCTGGGCGCCGAAGCGCTCCGCGGCGGTTCGCAGTGCGTCGACGGAGACGAGGCGGCCGTGGTCTTCGATGATGGCGGCCGTTGTCGGCTGGATGATGGCGATCATGGGTTCGCCAGCCATGGTGATCGCCTGTGCCATCAGGGTTTCTAGTTCGGCGGGGTGGTCGGGCATCTGCATGACAGCCCTATCCCCCCAGGTGTGCGGGCCGCCGGCGCTCGGAAATGCGGGCGGCTGATGTTCGTGTCGATAGCGAAGGTGCCGGTGGTGCAGTCGATTTCAGTCACAGCAGAGCTGGAGCACGGATCGCCGCAGCATCCTCGCGCAGCTGCCCCGAGGACGAGGAAGCAGCGGGCTCGCAGGCGGTGGTAGCCAGCGCGGTGCAGAGCAGCGTGGCGACGCCGAGAGCGATGACGCGATGCTTTCGCCGAGTCGAAGTCATTGCCGCAATACTAGTTTCACCCGCATCGCGGCGGATCCGGTTGATCCCCCGAATCGGAATGGGGGAAGTCCCTCAGCAGGAGCTCGCTCGATGACGTTGCGCCAGTTGTAGAACTGAGGGCCGAAGCTCCGGCCACTCACGACCGCGATCGGAACGGTTGACGCGCGGTGTCCAAGAAGCTGTGTCACAGCGCGACCAGAGTTGTGGAAGGTGCGCTCAGCCATGCCAGTCCGCGCATGCCGCAACGTTGAATCCTCGGCTGGGAAAGACCGACTCCATGAAGAAGTCGTGTATCGCCGGGTCGGCGTCGGCGCAGCCGTCGCGTAGAACGGTGACGTCGTAGTCTCGGTCCGCTGCTCCGTAACAGGTTGCAGCGACCATTGCGGAGGTAGCGACACCGGCGATTGCGAGAGCGCTGACGCCCCGCGCGCGGAGCACAAGGTCGAGATCTGTGCCTTCGAACGCGCTGGCACGATTTTTCCGAACCATGACATCGGTGCTTGCGACCGGCAGATCGACTTCTGTTGTGGCTGAGCCGTCGTGGAAGTTCTCCCCGTCTTCGTAGAACGTTCTGAGTAGTGGGTTGTGTGGTGGGACGTCGGTTCCGTTGGCGCGGAAAGCGAAGCGCACGAACACGATCAGGATGCCGGATTCGCGGGCGTGGGGGAGGAGCTCGGTGAGGGGCGCCAGAGGGCTCTTGGCGAACGGGTAGTTGTTCGTGATTCCCCGCTGGAGGTCGCCGATGATCAATGCGGTCCGGGGCATGCTGGTGTCCTGACTGGTTGTGGGATGGCCTGAATTGATCTGATTCGCCGAGGAGCCGCGGACGCTGTTGTGGGGCTCCGGTGAACGAGTCCTGCCGGGATGTGGAAGCTTTCAACTGTGGTCGAGAAGTCCGAGTTCCCGGACGATGCGGGCGAAGGCGTGGATCTGTTCGTTGTCGCGGTCACTGCGCCAGATCAGCGCCCACCGGACCAGGTGGGAATCGGTGATCGGCAGGTAGGTGACGCCGGGGCGGTTGTAGTAGCGGGCGATGTGGTTCATGCCGGTGGTGAGGGCGGTGCTGGTGCTGACGGTGGTGAGAATATCTTCGAGGGTTGAGATTTCGGTGACCCGCTCGATGCGTCTGCCCTTGGGGGTATAGAAGGGGCTGACCGAATCCTCCCAGTACTCGGGCAGCGGTGCGCTGGGCTTGAAGACCCCGAAAACCCCGAAGTCCTCCAAAGTTAGGTGCTGCTCGCCGGCGAGAACATGGTTTCCGGGCAGGACCGCCACCATCGGCTCCGCGGAAATGATGGGCCCGACCGTCAATCCGGGCTCTTCTACCGGCAGCCACGCGATGAGGATATCGGCCTCGCCACGGTGCAACGGCCCGAACTGATCGCCGAATTCAGTACTGCGAATCTGCAACTCCCACTCCGGATATCGTCGCCGGAACCCATCCCAATACGGTTGGTAGTCATAGGGGTTGTAACCGATCATCGCCACGCGCAACACACCGGAGATGCCCAAGGCCGCCGAGCGCGCGTTCTCGATGGCGTGCAGCACACCGTGGTACGCCGGTCGGAGTTCGGTGAGCAACTGGTGCCCGAGGGCGGTGATCTGCACGTTGCGCGGATTGGACCGATCCACCAGGCGGCCGCCGATGCGGCGTTCCTGGCTCTTGATCGACTGGCTGATCCGTGCCTGGGACAGGTGCAGCCGCTGCGCGGTACGCCCGAAATGCAGTTCCTCGGCCAGCACCAGGAAGATTTCGATGTCCCGCAATTCCATGGCGACAATTGTGCTCCTCCGGGATCGGCGCTGCGAACAGAGCATTGGGAGCCACGACCGCGCAGGTCTCAGATCACCCTCGCGAAGAAGTCGCAGATGTCATAGAGCAGCAGGTCCGGCGCTTGGTGTGCCGGCCAGCGTCCGCCTGTACCGAACTCGTTCCACTGCACGATGTTCGCGTGGTCTCGCTCGGCGAATCTGCGCACCGGCCGCATACCGGGTGTGAAGGACGCCAAGCCGAGCGGCACAGTACTGGGTCCGGTCGGGGAGGCGGCGTTGTTGTTCGCGACGAGAAACCCTGCAGCAGGTGCGGAGGCGTTGGTGAACCAGTGGATCGAGAGGTTGGTGAGGATTTCGTCGGTGGGCATCGAATCTGCGAGCAGGGGAGCGCTCCAAGCCAGTTGGCCCGCAGGGGAGTCGGCCAGGGCATGGGCCAGCGTTCGCAGTTGCGCCGCAGGGACGTGGTGCGCGGACTTCTGCAGGACCTGCTGCCAGTACTGCACCTGCATCAGGTCGCAGGCAGTGAGGCCGTCGAGTTCTCCCTTGTCACCGCGGGGGAAGGAAAAGATCTGACCGACGTGCACGCCGATCACCTGTTCCGGTGCGAGACGCCCCAATTCGGCGGCAACGGCGGCGCCCACATCGCTTCCGTGCACGCCGTAGCGGTCGTATCCCAGGCGCAGCATCAGTGTGTGGTAGGCCGCCGCTGTGCGCGCCGGATGCCAGGCGGGAACCCGCGTCGGCCTGGAGAACGCATACCCGGGGTGCGACGGAATCACCACATGGAATGCCGCGGCCGGATTACCGGTGTGGGAGCGCGGATCCGTGAGTTTCGCGACCAGTCCGAGAAATTCGGTGAACGAGCTCGGCCAGCCCGCGGCCAGCAACAGTGCAGTCGCGTCGGGTTCGGGTGAGACGACGTGGACGAAATGTATGCGATGCTCATCGATCTCGGTGGTGAACTGGGGAAAGGAGTTCAGCCGCCGCTCCTGAGCGCGCCAGTCGAACCCGTCACGCCAGAGTTCGAGCAGCGGAACCACATACGACAACGGAACCCCGTACTCCCAGCCGGGCCGGGTCGGCACTCCGACCTCGACCGTGGTGTCCTCGTCCTCGAGCATTTCAGCGAACCTGGTGTGGGCCAATCGGTAATGAAGATCGTCCAGCTCGGTCTGCGGTATGTCGATGTGGAAAGGCGTGATCACGGGCAGTTCGTTCCTTCGGTTCATCCCGGAGTGCTCTCAGCAAGCCTGCAGCACCCGCGCGAGCCAGAACAACGCCGAAACCAGGGGGGTTCGATTACTTTCAGTAATGACTTGACCGCCCTTCACAACGATCTCGGGCCGCCGGTGTGTTTCTCATTACAAAAAGTGATCGGACCTTCGAGATGTCGGCGTTGTTCCCCAGCTGGTGTTGTCGCAGGCTTGCTCCAGGACAAGACGAACACGGTATGACTTGGCCGACCGCGTACTTGCCGGTCATCACCGGCTGTCCCGATCGGCCAGGTCAGGAAAGAGCAGCATGCGGATCTCCAGTTGTCGTTGTCGCGGCTTCGAGTACACCTTGACCGAGCCCGCACCCTGGGCAGTGGAGCTGCCCCCGGCCGCGGACACGACGTCAACGGCATTCTCTGAGTGTTTGTTCGTGACCGTCACTGTTGAGCACGGCGACGCCGGTCTGGCCGCGCTCGCCGCCGAACAAATCCAAGGCATCGCAGCAGAGAGCGCGGCGAACTCGATCGTCATCGACGGCCGCTTCTGCCCGATGGCACCGGATGGCCGCACCGGGGCCGATATCTTGTCCGAGCTCGCCGACGCACTGGATGTGCTCGCCGAAATCACCGAACTCTCGGCGTCGGCGGCCCCCACGAGCCTCATGCCCTTCGGCTGGCAGTCGAGAACCCGCGGCACGCTAGTGGCCGATAGCCAAGCGCGACACCTGATTCACGTGTGGCCCAACGTGGTTCGAGGATCGAGCGACTCGTCCCCCCAGGCGATTGTGCTGATCGATGTGTCTGCGGGGGCAGAGACGTTCAGCGCCGAACCCCAGCCCCAAGAGGTGCCCTGACACAACGGCCACACTGTGGCCGACCTGTTCACCCAGCAGAACATCACGCTCAGAGTCGGCCATTCCTCCACCAATCCCTTGATCCGTCCCTCCGACTACGGCGAACGTCAGCCTTTGAGCCCGGTGCGCGATCCGCCTGTCCTTCTCGGGTTCGGTGGACCGACGCGGTCACGACAATGCCCCAGGGCCGCAGATCGTCTTTCCTCGCGCGGGAACGCTCACTTGCCCAGATGTCGGGCGTGACCTATTTTCTCGGCTGGCTCGAGTGGGTCACCAACGACGACTGAGGTTTTGGGTGCTGAATCCTCCCAGCGCGGTGCCTCGCACCGGCATTCCCTCGCAGCTGGCTGCGAACCTGACGATGGCCGAGCAGTACGGCTGGCACCGTGCGTTCCGTAATCGGCACCGGGTAAGTCGCCGATCGTGCCTGCAGGGTGGTGCGGCCGCGGCGATGGTCGCCGGACTCGCTTCCTTCAGTCGGGTTGCCTACGCTGCGGACACGCCGATGGCGGTTGGCGGCCGACCTGTCGGATTCGGGCCGCGCAGAGTCCCCATGACGGAAGTCGGCGATGAGCCAATGTGGGTCTCGCTGCCGCAGTGGGATTCGCGATGCCATACCTGTGGGTGAGGCCGACGGCGGTCGCCACACTCGCGGGTGATTGATCGCAGGTGCCTGGTGCGATGGTATCGGGACATGACCACAGCAACTCGTCATCAACCTTGGGCGACAGCGGCGGCCGTCAGCGCTTTGACGACGGCGACCATGACGACCGGCACGCGATGCGACTCCGCCTCGAATGCCCCGCAGTCGCCGGCGGGCACATCCTCGAGGCCGACCGGCTGCCCAGACTACACCGCCGACAAGGTGCGGGATGCACTCACCGACAACGGGTTCGATTCCAGTGCAACATAATTCGTCGTCGACACCTACCGACTTGGATCTTCCCACTGCTGGGATGTCGCCGAGGCGGAGCGGATGGAAAGCTCTGATAGAGACACGATCGGGAGACGGGTGGTCGCGCCCCTCGATCCACGCCACGGCAATCGCGCTGGAAGCGTCTCAGGTCACATCGACTCGACGCAAAGGATGCGACGTCAGCAGTGGGAAGATGATGCGGTCGGCTACATCGGTCAATTGTGACGGCACGACGCGTTCGAGTTCGGTCCAGCCTCGTCGGGCCAGTAGCTCGACCAGTTCGACCACTGTGCGATACAGGGATCTCGATCCCGTTGTGGTCGATTGCGAAGTGTTGTGCCGCCGCACTTTTCGTCGACGTGCCGACCACGCTGAAGGGTTGTCTCTGGGTCAAGGTCAACCATCACCGAAACCACCAGGCTGACCAGGTCAGAAGGTCACGACGACCTTGCCGCGGCGATTCTTGTCGGCGAAACGCTCATGTGCGCGCCGGATTTCGTGAATCCCGAAGATGGCGTCCACTCTGGTGCGAAGGCTTCCCTCGTCGACATGGGCAGCCAATTCGCGTAGTAGTGCACCATTCTCACGCACCTGATGGATGGTGCTGCGCACCGAGCGTGCAGACATGTCCGGTAGCGGTCCGGCCTGGGTGGCGATCGAGGCGTAACGGCCGCCATCGGCCACCGCATCGGTGACGAAAGCGCCGTACGTGTCGAAGACAGCATCGTAGCCACGGTGCGGCAGTGCGGCAGGTTCGGTGGTGGCGAGCTTCGCACCGTGGGCGTGGGCGAGGTCGACGTCGGCATCGCGCGAGACCAATGCGTCGACGTGGACGCCCCGCGCGTGGGCAACCTGGAGGGCGATATTGCCCACCGCGCCGGCCGCGCCGGTGACCAGCAGACGATCGCCGGGTGACACCGCCAGCCAATCCAAGGTCTGCAGGGCGGTTGAACCGGCCAGCGGTAGCGTCGCGGCCTCGACGAGGCTGATTCTCGCCGGTGCGGGAGCCACGGACTCGGCCGGCATGACCACCACATCGGCCCAGGTGCCCCGCCCGGTGTCCAGCTGGTGCGACATCGCGAATACCCGCTCGCCGGAAGGGAATTCGCTCGCACCGGGATCGATGACGATGCCGGCGAGATCCCAGCCGAGGGTAATCGGGAACGACGGTGTGTCTCCACCGATCTCGCCCCCTCGTGTCTTGTCATCGACGGGATTGATACTGGTGGCGACGGTACGGATCACGACCTCGCCGGCTCCCGCCGCGGACTCTGGCACCTCTGCCGTCCGCAGCACTTCGAAACCGCCGAATCGATCGATCCGGACCGCGCGCATATTCGACCTCCCGACATGTGATCAACTACAGCCGCCAAACCCACCGCATCTCGGCGTATTCCCGAACGGCTCGCAGACCGTCGAGGGGGCCGGGCGCTCACGACTGCGGCTGTGATCGTGAGCGCCCGGCGATCTGCCTCGATCAGTAGCAGACGGGACGCCAGAGGGTGCCACAGAACCAGTGGTTCAGATCGGCGGAGCCACTGGAGATTTCAGTGTTTGCGACCTGCTGAGGATCCGCCGGAGTTGCGGCCTGGGCAGGTGCGGCGGACAGCAGCAGCGCGCCGGCCAGCAGCGATCCCGCAACGATCTGGCGGTTGACTCGAATCATTTGGAACCCGATCTTCCTGAGTTGGTTTCGGTTACGACAGTGACCCCCGTGAGTGGATCGAGCGCCGTGTCCGCATTGTTACGAACAAACATATTCGCAAACCCGCCGACCACCGCCCTCCACAACCGATAGTATCATCGGATGAATTTCATAATATGTTCTGCCGCAAGCGCTCTCGCTCTTGCTGTGACCTCCCTCGCCACCCCCGGGTAGCGTCCGCCCCGGCCACCGCCTCGTTCAGCGGCAGCGACTCCGTCGCGGCGGGCACCTCCGCCACTTTCTATGGCTGGTCGGCAGTCGCGGCCAGGTGGACCGGCCGAATCCCGTGCGGGACAGCCGAACCCGTTCCACGGGACACGCGCCTACCTGGCTGTCCCACAGCTAACTCCAGCGAGATCTCAATTCACCGCGCCCGAAAATGTTCCGGACCTCAGCCATTGGCGCCAACGGCCTGTGCGCCTGGATCCGCGGCATGGAGGCGCTCGTCGCCCATTGGGAGGACCGGCCCAAGCTCGCTGCGGAGCTGGCCGCTGACGGCTGGAGATTCAAACCCGAGACCGGCACGGCCCGGATCCGGCTGGCGTGCATCGAAGCCCGCGCCCGGGCCTGCACCCTGGAAGGCTCCCTGCCCCTCGAGGCGCTCGCTCGTGCCGATCGCGCCCGCGAGACGATGGCACACGACGATGACCTTGGCGGCATGTTCGCGTTTCCCGTCTCGAAACAGCTGCTGTATGTGTCCTCGACCCGGCTGTGGCTCGGCAGCTCCTCCAACCTCGCAGCGGCCGCGAGTTCGGCCGCGGACGCTATCCGGCTCTACGATGCCGATTCGCCCGAGACGCGCCGCGTTGGTGAAAAGGCGTTGGCGCAGGTCGATTTGGCGCTGGCGCGGCTGGGCTGTTCAGACCTCGACGGGGCCGCCGATGCGATCGACTCGGTGCTCGAAGCTGGCGGTGCGCGACGCACCGAGTCGATTGCACGGCGGCTGCGCCACGTCCACGCGGCGTTGGAACGACCAGCGCTGTCGACCTCGTCGACAGCGACCTCGCTGCGCGAACGCCTCAGCGCCTCACCGATAAAGCCCACACCTGCGTCGACACTTACGATGTGGCGATGATCGTTGGGCTGCTCCACCCCGGACAGATGGGTGCCGCGATCGGCGCCCGCCTCACCGCTGCAGGCCACGACGTCCTGTGGTGTCCCACCGGCCGTAGCCCAGCCACACACGAGCGGGCCGGCGCCGCCGGGTTGCGCCCGGTCCGGGACCTCACGGCGCTGCTCGGTCAGGCCGAGCTCGTCCTGGCGATCTGCCCGGCGGGCGTTGCCGAATCGGTTGCCCACGCGGTCGCTGAGAGCGGGTACTCGGGTGTCTATGTCGACGCCAACGCCATCAGCCCGCAACGCATGAACGCGATCAGCGACCTACTCACTACCGCGGCCACAGCGGTTGTCGACGCCATGGTCTCCGGCCCGCCGCCGACAGCCGAAACAGCCCCCCGCATCTACATGGCCGGGCCGTCCCCGATTATCGACCCTGTATTCGAGTTGCTGTCGGGCAGTGGATTCGACACCACGGTCGTGGCTGAACAGATCGGCGCCGCCAGCGCCCTGAAAATGGCGACTGCGTCATTCCTGAGGACCAGCCGCGCGCTGGTGGCAATCGCGCATGCCCTCGCGGACGCACACGGCGTCACCTCCGGGCTTCTTCGTGAAGCGGACCTGATGGGTCTGCCGATGCTCGCGGACCGCGACGACCTACCAGGAGTCGCCGCCCGCGCGTGGCGGTGGATACCCGAGATGTCCGAGATCGCAGCCACTTTGACCGACGCTGACCTGCCACCCGACTTGGCCAGCGCTACCGCCGCGATCTACCAGCTGTTAGCTCCGATGAAGGACGATTGGACCGCGACCCCGGGACAGGTGCTTCGGCAGCTGAAGTCGGATGCCCGGACGCGATCCACTTCTGGCGACAGTTGGTTGTCCGGGCCGGAAACCGATGAAGGTGCGGCAAGCCCGTGACCACCTGGCTCGCATGTTCTGCCGGACTGGACTGCTGCTGCACCAATGTCCGCCGCGGCCTGGGCGACAGTGGATACCAGATTGTGGGTGGTAATCCCCTAGCACTACCGCCTTAACTCACGATCTGACCCACGCCCAGCGCCAGGATCTCGACCCTATGGTCGCCATCAGCGGAGAAAGCGACGATGACTGATGCCGCAGCCACCATCGCCCCCGCACCTCAGATACCCAGTGCTGTAACAGTATTCATCTGCCTCGCCCTCCTTCACCCTCACCGGGCACACCACCGACGCCAAGTAACGGCGGCCGACGTGTCCCTATCGGCTGCGATCGGGTTCGAGGCCTGTGTCGCGCACCGCACGGGCGAGCCAGCGATCGGATCGACGAGAACTCAGATGGAGCGCGCTGTCTTACAAATGTAAGCAACGGGGTAATATGGGTGACGTGGTGTACGACATTCCAGAGTGGATCATGGAGTTGGCCGCCCGGTACGGCATCGAGCCGTACGAGATCATGCAGGTACTGAGCGGGCCTCGCCCGCGACTGCCCCGCAAGGCGGTCGGCGCGGGCGGTCTGACAGTGCTGATGATCATCGGGCGAACCTCGTCCGGGGCCCGCTTGCGGTGCTTGTGCGAACACTCGGGAAGTTCGACCACCAAGTTGTCGGAAGCATGCCCGTGACCGGTGAACTCCTCGCCGAATTCGAGAAATGGGAGGAAGGCCATGAGTGACCAGCCCAACTACCCGACCAGCGCCGCCGAAGCCGAAGAATTCGCCAAGTCGTTGACCTTCCGCGAGGTTCTCGACCCGAGCGTGCTGCCTCCTGTCGGGACACCCGCGACGGTCTCGATGACGGTGCGGGTTCCCATCGAGGTGCATCAGGCCATCCTCGACGAGGCCGAAGCGCGCGAAGTCGACAAATCCACCGTGGTCCGTGACTGGCTGGCTATCGCAATGGCCAGCTCCATCCGTGGCGACAGCACCCCCATCAGCCGTGAAGACGTCCAACGTGCGTTCCTCACCGCCTTGGCCAGCGTGCACCCTCTGCCCAAACGCACCGCGTAGAACGCTGGTCTCGGCAGTGGAGTGCCGAGACCAGCGGTTCGAGGGCTGACCGTACGCGAGTTGCCCCTCGCAGCGGTTGCCATGCTCTTGAGGCCGCGATCGCTGCCAGAATTCGAGGTCGCGCGCGGTGGAGCGCTGTGTGCTACCGGCACACGCCGTACCGGTGTCACCAGCCATCGTCTCGTGCTGGACTACGGGCGAGTTTTCGTCCCCACGCCTCGCCCGCCCGGCATCGACAAAATGGCCGATCGGCCCACTGCAACCCGCTCATTTCCGGCCGCGTCTACCGGCGGCCGCGGCGATCGCCGTCGTGTCGTCGCTGATTGCCGAACGTCCAACGCGCCAGCGCGAATTCGGTGCAACTGCCGTCGTCCCGCGTTGGGGTTCGCAGTCGACTCTCCCGCCACAACGGGCGCTTCGACTCGCCATCGATAGGATCCAGCCGAATCCCCGTCACGGTAGATGTCCGATCCGAAAAAGAATGAGAGTACGGCAAGTCCGTGACCAGCTAACTCGCATCTCTTTTCCGGACTACGGTGGCCGCCATTCTCCAAGAAGTGGTGCGAGTGCCGGATGAAGTCCGGAAAAGGTCTGTGTATTGCACACTCTCATCTTTTTTCGGATCGGACACGGCCAGCCGGTCCTGCGTGGGCTGGGTGTGGTCCGGCGGGTCGACGCGTCGGCGCTGGACTGGGTGAGCAGCGTGCGACGGTACTGCTCGAGAGCGATCAGGTCGTCGAACAGCGAGCGATACATGGCTGGCTGGTCGGTCGGCGAAACCCGCTGTAGCTGTGATTTCACCTCCTTGGTTTGGCGTCCGACCCACGTTTGCTGCACGTGCAGGAGGATGCCGTGCACGATGCGGGGATATCTCGCGCCGAGGCCACCGGGATTGGTTCGGCCGCCAGCGTGCGCACCAGGCCGCAGACGGTCTCGTCGGCGTGCTCGGTGACAGCGGCCAGGTCGGCTGTGCAGCGGTGCCGCCGGCAGCGTGGATATCGGCTCGGATTGCGATGTAGGCGGGGTGGGTGAAGGCACGTTCGTCGAGGGCATCGAATCCGGCACCGACGACGCCCGGGTCCTTGGAGGGCGGTGGCAAGCAGCTGCCGCTGAGCCCGCAGCGCTGGGTCGCGGGGATCAGGTCCTCGAATTCGTCTGCTACGACACCGCTTTAGCGAACGGCTGGCCGATCGCGACCGGCGTCATCGAAGGAGCGGCCCGTCGCCTCGTCGCCGACCGTCTCGAAATAAGGGGAGCCAGACGGGGATTGACCGGAGCCGAGGCCATCCTCACCCTCCGCGCTGTGATCGACAACGGCGACTTCGACACCTACTGGGCATATCACCTCGCCCGCGAACACCAACGCACCGACCCCCACGATCACCGACTCACCGCCTGATCAACCGTCCCCGCAGGAGAGCTACTCCCAAGTAGGTTTGCACACGATCACCAACCTGGGGTTGTTCGGGTTCGGGGCTGCCGGGCTCGCGGGCGCTGGACAGCCATGGCTGCGGGTCGATCTGGGAGCCGGCCGCCCACACGGTGGGGTGCACTTCGAAATGCACGTGCGCGCCGGTGGATTTGCCGTTGGAGCCGACGTAGCCGATCAGCTACCTGGCCTCGGCCCAGTCGCCGCGGGCTCAGCCCGGTCGCGAAGGCGTTCCACATTTGGCCGTATACCGTGGTTCCGCCACCGGATTCGGCGGGATGGTCGCTCACGATCCACTGCCCCAATCCGGACGCCGCGCCGATGTAGGCGATGGTGCCAGACTGTGCGGCGTAGAACGGGGTGCCGTCGTCTGCGGCGAAGTCCAGGCCGAGCTGGCTGGTGCCCGAGCTGGGACCGAATCCGGACGCGATCGAGTAGGTCCCCTGTTTGAGGGGCATGCAGCGAACCACCGAAGAACTCCCACCAGGTCAGCCGCAGCCGCATGCATTTGCGCGGCGCATGACGAATCAGGAAACCCGCGCCCCCAACGCTGGTTGTCCTGATTGTCACCCGCCCCGATGAGGCGCGGTAGATGTTTGATCGCCGTGGATTTCAGCGTTCGCTGAAGGTTGCGTTTCCCTGGCTGAATTGCCCAACGACGCTTGAAGATGCCGCGTGGTTTCCTTCTCGGAATCGGAGCTGCGACCGGTACGCCGACGGTAGCCTCTTCAGCACTCGGGGATCTACGCAACTCGCTCAATTAGAGGGAAGCATGGCCAAGAAGAGGAACCGTCCTGGCCGAGGTGGCCGACCCCCAGCTCCGAGAACTCCGCGGACCCCACCCGCCCAACGCGGAACAACAGTTCCCCAAGCACCGGAACCCCCTTCGACACCACGCCCGCCGTGGTGGAGGCGTTCCGTCACCTGGGTACTGGCAGCCGTCCTCACTGCAATCATCACCGGCCTCGGCGGCATTGCCACCGCCCTGGCCAACGGCGGGCTGCACGCCATCGGTCAGTGGTTGCACCCTCCCGCGAAGAATGTGCCGTTGACGGCGGCGGTCGAGTTGAGCGACAATCCGGCAAACCGTTGCACGGTATGGACTTTCCCCAAGCAGATTGCGGACCTGCCGTACCACGAGTTCAGCAGCCAAGCGTCGGCTGACGACGAATGGTCGCTCAATCAAGGTGGGGTGAAGCAAGGCGTGGCGACCTTCGCCATTACCGTCACGACCACCAGCGATAGCGCGGTAGTTATCCAGAACCTGCGCCTCAAAACGTTGTCCAAGACTGCACCGGTTCACGGTGTTGAAATCCGACGCGCGATGGGCTGCGGAGGAGTAAAGCAGGAGCGGAATTACGACGGTGACCTGAACGGATCGAGCCTCAAGTCCGTCGACCCACCGCAGCCAGGGGTCGGAGACCCTCCGAAATACACCGTCACCAAAACCGATCCAGAGATTTTTGAGGTGCTGATTGTGGACTCCTCCACCACACCGTGCCTGGACAACTTCGAGTTTCAGCTGGACTGGACGCAGGGGAACACAACGTCGACCCTCGACATCCGCTCCAAGGACAAGAAGCCCCTCCAGCTCAACAACTCTCACGGATCCAGTCCAGATCCGACGTACTACGGCGAGGACGGCACCTGGGTGAGAACCGGCTCGTAGGGCTTGGGATCCGGCTATCCCCTAGCTCTTCGGCGAAGTTGGCGGGCTCCTCCCACTAGCGCAGGTAGCCGCCTGCCTTGAACAGGACGAGCATGGCGGAGCGTCCCTGCACGGTCGTGGCGTTAATGCACCTCGGCCGAAAGACTGTCACCACCAACATTCCTTCCGCTTCGCTGGTGCCTCGGATACCGTAGTTCACGCAGGTCTACGAGGGTGATTCGAGTAACCCACACGGAGGTGCCGGGGTGGAACCAGTAACGGTGGTGGCAGCCGCTTTGGCTGCTGGTGCGGCGGCTGGGCTGACCGACACCGCCAAGAAGGCTGTCAGTGATGCCTACCAGGCGGTGAAAAGCCTTGTCCTGCAACGATACGGGTCTGTCGAAGCCGAAGTCGTTGGCATTGAGAAGGATCCGCACCAGCAGCTACGCAGGCAACTGCTGAGCGCCGAGCTCGCGAAGGCCGGTGCCGGAAGTGACGAGGAATTGCTGGTGGCAGCGCAGCAACTGCTGGTTGTAATCCACAAGCATGAACCCGCAGCCGCCGAGGCGGTCGGTGTGCGGCTAACACGCGTTGAGGTCGGCCAAGGGATCGAGATCACGGACATCACCTCCAGTGGCAGTGGCGTCATCGCTGAAGATGTAGCTGCCGAGTCGTTGACCATCCGTGGCGTCCACGCAAGTGACGGTCCGCCACACCCTCCGAGAGCGCGGAGGTAACGCCAACGCCCACCGCGCCAGGTTCGCTCTACACCCACAATTTGGGGGTAACCGTTGGCAGAGACTTCAATATCGTCCACACGCTGAACTATTCGACGCTCGGCCCGCCTCAGAGGCAGAAGCTATCGCGTTTCGGGTTAGTGGCTGGCTCGCTGGCCACAGTGGCGGCGACGGCCATCTCAGCCTTTGTCGGGATCCGATTCACATCACAGAGTGTGGTTCCCACACTTGTGCGAGTGGCCCATGCAAGTCTTCAAGATCAACAACTTACGGACGAATTCCCGTGGCTCGTTCATCGCCCACATAGCAAGGGCTCCGAGCTCGACATAATCCTTGGCAACTACGGATCGGACACCGCAGTCATTACCGGAGCACTCGTTACCGTGTTCAGAGCTGGAACTGCCGTGTGCCTCACACGTATTCCCACCCTGCCCGGAGCCGGCGGACTGAAGAAACCCCGCGGCGGAGGTGCGACACCAGTTGAAGCCAAGTATGACGTGCCTATCCCGCTGTCGGTCCCGAGCGCCAATTCAGTCGAAAGGGATATGCGCTTCGAGGTCCCTCCCAAGTCGATCGAACGATTCGTTCTCGGCATTCTCCCCGCCCCCGACCGTTCCCCGTACGACCTGACAGCGCAGGTAGATCTAGAGGTCTTTGGATCTCCAGATTTGATCCCCGTCGGTGCCGTGAACGTGAAGGGCCAATGACAGCAGGGACAGGGCTGAAATCCAACCCCAATCCAGTTCCATCAGGTCCTGGTGCACCGCGCTCTACAGCACTTCGGCGAAGTTGGTGGGCTCCTCCCGCTCGGGCAGATAGCCGCCGACCTTGAACAGGTCGAGCATGGCCGAGCGTTCCCGACGGTCATCGCGTCCGGGCTGGGAAGCACGATCAGCTCCGGGTCGGGGGTGTCCATGGACACCCACTGGGTTGCCGGGCCCCATTCGTTGACCAGCATCGTTTGCCGGGAGACCGGTCCGTCGATAGGCGCCTGCTGGTGTCGCGAGCATGGGGGCCGGAATGTGCAGCGTCGCCGCCCTGATCCTGCGCGAAGCCGGGGTTTGCTTCATCGGGAGCCGCTCGTTCCACGAGATCACCGGTCCGGCCGAAACGTGCCAATCGGGTGACGGAGCCATGCGGGCGGGGACGATCAACCTGACATAATTACTTTTTTCGGCGAAAATCGTTGCGACACAACATAACCCAGGGGAGAGCCACCAAATCCGGACAATCCGGGAAAACCATGCGAGCCCCGCAACCCGACCCACGCGACCCAAACCCCACACCGGACGCCGACCGAAAAAAGCCTGCACGCAACGGAGGAACCAAAACCCCAGGACACCGCCCGACAACACCGAGCGGGGACCGAAATCCAAAAAGACCTGCACGCCACGGATCCAGTCACACAAGCACCAACAGCCACATACATCACAGTGACGCAACCGGCCGACGCATAACTATGCAAGATGCCGCAAATAGCACACCCAACACGCAGGTCTTCCCGGATTCATCCACCAGATTCGGAGCACACGCACCCTCGGCGGACCACACGCAACTCTTTCCGGATCGGACACCTTTCGGCCATGCAGCAAACACGCTGCGGCGCAGATCTATTCGTCCGCCGATAATTTACCTTATGTCAACTTGACGTTGCTGACCGCCATCCCCGCGACGAGCGCGCCCGAGGAGTCCCGCCATGGGTGATGAGTTTGAAGACACCGAAGATTCGGCCGACGAACTCGTCCGGGAACGCACGTACCCGGTAGAGCGTCAACGCCACGCTTCCGTTGGGCGCAGCGAAACCGACTCCCGCCCAACCGAAGGCGAGCGCTGCAGCCAAGGCCGCACAGCCGCGCTGAAGGAGATCGCCAAGGGAAAACGTCTAGACCCGGAACACCGGCGTGCGGCCGTGGCGCACCTGATGCGCGTGCTGGGCCTCAGCGAACGCCTCGCCTGCCGGGTCACCGGGCAACACCGAAAGTACCCAACGCCGCTCACCGGCCGCCCAGACCGCAGCCGATCCTGATGCGGCGCTGCGTGATTGGCTACGCCGCTGGGGAACGGGTCGGTTTGGCGTTCATCCCACCCGGTCAGACCTGGCGCAACGGCTACATCGAATCGTTCAACGGCCGACTGCGCGACGAATGCCTCAACACCAACAGCTTCTGGTCCTTAACCCACGCCCGGGTCGTAATCAGCGACTGAAAAGACGAATACAACCACCGCCGAAGACATTCCGCGCTGGGCTACAGCACTCCAGCCCGATACGCTGCAACCTGCATCCACCGATAACCGGCTCTCACACACGGTGGACCGAATCACGGGGTCCCGTCAGAGGAGCTCCTGCCGTTCCCGCTCCGACATTCCACCCCAGATTCCAAAGGGTTGTTCAGTTATCAGCGCGTAAGTCCGGCAGTTATCGAGTACGCGACATGTGCGACAGACTTGTTTAGCCCGGCGAATTCGAGCTGTTCGAGCGCGACCCCTCTCCCCCTCGGGATGGAAGAAGACGCCCGAATCCATGCCGTTGCAGGCTCCAAGATCCTGCCACGGCATATCATCGACAGTCCGACGTCCACTCCTGATCGCTGTCGACATCGATAGTCCCTTCAAACATGGATGACATCCAGGTTAGGAGCTCCCCACTCCTGGAAAGGTGGACCACGGACGAACAGCGAGCAATACATCAGACTGTGAGATACAAGAGTCCCAGAGGGCAGACCGCCGAGTTTGCTGATGGTGGGGATCCATGGAGTCGCACCGCCGTCGCCGCCGGCGACCATCGACCTTCACCGCCCTGTTCCCGTCGGCCCAGGCGGAGCTGCACCAGGTCGGCTGGCACGACCCGACGGCAGGCTTGGCGGACGGCTCGACCGACATGGCGTTTGTGTGGCTGCCGCTGCCCGACAACCGCCGCTTCCGCTGGGTCGTCATGGTTTCCGAACCACGCTGTGTCGCAGTTCCGCGACAGCATCGGCTGGCGGCCAGCGACACGGTCACATTCGCCGACCTGATCGACGAGCCGTTCCTGGCGCTGCCGGAATCCGCGGGTCAGTTGCGCGAGTATTGGCTGGCCCTGGACGCCCGTGGTGGCCGTCACCCGCGCATCGGTGCGGTGATCGGCAGCCCGGACGAGGCTGCTCACGTTAGCTCTGTAACGCTCTGATCAGGGGAATCTGTTGGGGCACTGTTGTTGTGGTGGTCGGCGGCTCATGGTCGGGGCGGGGCGCCCAGGTGTCGCAAGAATGCAGCGGTCGGCCGAACCGCTCGGAGTGATCCTCGTCGGCGTTCGCGCACCGCTCTGCCGCCCAGTGCGGTAACTTCTGGTGGGAATACGACTTCCGCAGCGGCGGATACAGTTTCGAGATGTCGATCTGCGCCGGCGAACACGATCATCTCCTACATCAACTCGTGGGTTGGCACGACGATTCGGTTCGGCTCCACGAGTATTCGTTGCACACCGTCGAGCAGGAGCTCGGTTCACGTCACCCTCGGGCCTTGGCGGTCTTGCTGGACTCGGCGGAGTACGTCGATGCGCCGGACTTCGAGGGGTTGATCGCCGACTGCGTAACGCTCTATGCCGCTGACGATGAGAAGACGATCGATGTGCGCACCGCGGTCGCGGTCGATATGCATCGGCGCGGCCGACACGATGATGCGGTCGGGCTGCTCGAACGCAGCCTAACCGACAACGAGCGGGTTCGAGGCATCGACAGTCGCCTGACCCTGGAAGCACGTGAGCATCTGGCATTGGCGCTGCTCAGAATTCCCGACCGGGTGTCGGAGGCGATTGTCGTTTTGGGACAGGCACTTCGGGATCGGGAGCGCATCATCGACCTCGACGATACGGTCGCCATCGACCTTCGCTACCGGTTGATGGCGTACTACGTGGAAAACAGCCGTGACGAACTGGCGATCCCGCTGCTGGAGCGCATTCTCGACTCCGCCGAGCGCGTCCACGGTAAGGATCACCCCGAGACAGTCCATGCCAGAAAGGGATTGGCGGCCCTGTATCGGGGCACCAATCGCTACGCCTCGGAGATTCCGCTGCTTGCCTACGATCTGGTCGTCTGCGAGCGAGAATTGGGCCCCGACCACGACGACACTATCGAAGCGAGGTTTCAACTCGCCTGGAGTTCATGGCATTCCGGTAATCCGGAGCACGCGTTGCCGCTGTTCGAACAGGTCCTGGCCGCTCACGAGCGGCTACGCGGCCCCGGTCATGACGACACCATTCCGGTACGCCGTATCCTGTCCCACCTCTACGCCGCCAGATTCGAGCAGTTCGACAAGGCCGCCGACCAGTGCGAACACCTACTCGCACACCACGAGCGGAACTACGGCCCGCGCCACAACGACACCCTCGTCGTCTGCAACAACCTCGCCCACGCCTACCACATGACCGATCGCATTCCGGAAGCGATCGACTTGCACGAACGCGTCCTCACCATCCGCATGGACACCCTGGGATCGGACCACCCCGATACCCTGCTGACCCTGCACAATCTGGCCGCGATCTACGAACAGCTCAAACAACACGACCGTTGCGCCGACGCCTACGAACGAATCCTCGCTGTCCGCAAGCGCGTTATCGGCCCGCACGATCCGATGACACTGCTCACCCACGACAACCTGGGCGCCGCCTACAGCGCACTGGGCCGCTACACCGACTCGATCGAACAACACAAACTTGCACTTGCCGGACGCGGCCACATCCTGGGTCCAGAACACCCCGACACACTCGCCTCCTCCCACAACCTGGCGTTCGCCCTCGTCGCCGCCGGGCACCACGACGAGGCGATCGCCCTGGCCGCACGCACAGTGGACGACCGAGAACGGGTACTCAGCCCGGACCACCCGGGCGCTCTGTCGACCAGACACCTGCTCGGCCGCGCCTACCACGCGGCCGGTCATCGCGACGCCGCGATCACCACCCTCACCCGCGCCCTGGCCGACCGCGTCCGAGTCTTCGGTGCAGACCACCGGTACACCGCTGTCACGCGAGAAGCGTTGGTGCTCGCGCAGCGAGCCGAAGCACGCCCTTCACAGCAGTAGCGGGAGGGGCGCCACACCGGTGCCGTCGAGTGAAAACCCAAGGGCGCTAGCCGATCGACAGCACCGCACAGTGGCGGTTGATAGTGGGCAGCACCGAAGTGCCAGCAGAATCTGAACCCACGGACACGGCCGCCCGACGACGGGCCCTACCGGCTCTCCGATTCCGCTGCCGGACGAACCAGGTGCTGCTGAGGTGCTCGAATACCGTACTCTTCCAGTCATGCTGGGGTTTCGGCCTCCTCCCCTGTCGGCACGAATCCATAGCGCATGTACTTTTCAAGGACGCCGATGCCGACGGTAACGTCCACTTGGATTTCGGCAGGACCAATATTATCCAGAGCGGCCTGAATCAGCAGTCTACCGAGACGAATGTTCTGCCAACCAGGCAGAACGAACCCAACGCTGCGACTAGGTGAGCTGGCCGAATTCCCACTCGAAAAGGAGGTGCTGGTGATCGACTTTGCGCAGCTACCTCATCGTTGGCGTCGACTTCGACCGGGCGCTTAGCCTCGATCCACTGACGTAATTGGGAATCGAGGGTGCGGTGAAATAGCGAAAGTGCCCTCTGACCTGGAATGATTGGTGTTCTTGACGCAACAA